>CAZKXP010000077.1:0-2523 GCA_964556955.1 uncultured Candidatus Saccharibacteria bacterium | reverse complement strand
GATTTTTGGGAAACTATTTATAATTATGCTGTAATAGAAAATATTCCAGAAGGAATTTATCAAATTGATCCTAACCCTTTGTGGTTTCAATATGATAGAGATACAGAAAAATATAAATCAATTGAGAGGCCAAAAGAAACATTGCATCAATGTGGTTTTGCAATAGGATAAAACATCTGTTTTATGAAAAATAAATAGGAGAAAAATGTTGTCTTAATAGTTATAAATTATGGAAATAAAAAATGTTTTTATGATGAAGATTTAAGGAAAAATAATGGATATAGAAAAATTAAAAAATACCATAATTCAAGGTGACGTTTTATCTGTATTAAAAACTTTGCCAGATAATTTTGTAGATATGGTTATAACATCGCCTCCTTATTGGGGCTTACGGGATTACGGATTGCCCCAAACAATTTTTGGCGGTGATTTTAATTGTCAGCACGATTGGAATGAATACGTTAAACATCCTGCAGGCGGTATGGGTAGTAAAGGTGCAAATGTCGGCGCTAATAAGAATGATTTTGCAAATATGCACGATCATGATGTTGTAAGTAACTTTTGTTCAAAATGTGGCGCATGGCGAGGACAATTAGGACAAGAACCGAATTATCATGATTACATTGATCATTTGATCGAGATTTTCAATGAATGCAAAAGAATTATAAAAGATAGAGGTTCTGTTTGGGTAAATTTAGGTGATAGTTATGCCGGAAGCAATCAAGGTTCTGGAACAGAAAAAATAAGTGATAAACAAAAAAGTAATCGCGGTACTAATTACATGAATACTTTGAATCATAAAAGTATTTTATCTAAAATTGATGTTCGTTCTAAATCTTTGGTTGGAATTCCTGATCGTTTTAAAATTGCCATGATTGATTCTGGGTGGATTTGCCGTAATGAAATTATTTGGTGCTTAGAAGAAAACACTGAAATATTTGTAAAAAATAGTGATAATAAGTTTGAAAACAAAGAAATAAAAAATTTGAGCAATAATGATTATGTTTTATCTTTTGATAAAAATAAAAATCAAAAATGGGTCAAAATAAAAAATGTTTTTGACACGGGAGAAAAAGATGCTTATAAAATAATTACTAAGTCTGGAAAAGAAATTATAGCATCAGAAAATCATGTTTTTGCAACAAAAACAAATTCTTTTGCTAGTAAAAGCGCGTTGTTTATGAAAAAACCTAAGTTTAAAAAATTGAAAGAATTATCTGTTGGAGATAAGTTATTATCTAACGAGTTTATTGATAATGATTTTTTTGAAAAAGGAAATGATAATGATTTTGTGGATGGCTTTATAGTTGGATTTTATTTGGCTGAAGGAAATTACATAAAACATCATGTCGGAAAGTATGTAGACTCAAAATTTTCTTTTTGCGCACAAAAGAGATGGGGAAGACTTGAAAATGAAGCAGATAAAATAGATGGAGTCCAGTTTTCTTGTGGCAAAAAAGACATAGAAAGAGGAATTATTGATAAAATTAAAAAATATAGCGTAAATATTTACGAATATAATAATAACGTTATATTGGCTAGCAGAGACAAAGATCTGTTGGGACTGATTTGTGACAACGTAGACGGAGAAGGGTCATACAAGCATCATTGTTCCAAAAATGTATTCAATAAAAGTTTATCATTTATGAAGGGTGTTGTCGATGGGTTTTCATCGGGAGATGGATGCGAAGATGTAAAAAATAACAGAACCAGAATCGGAATTTGCGATAATAAGAGACTGAGAAATGATTTGATGTTATTGTCTAGAATTCTTAACTATAATTTTAGAAGTACAGATAGTATTGCCAAATTGGGTAAAAGAGAATTTCCAAAATTAGATATTACGATAAGAAAAAAAAGCAATCGAAATATTGTCTTTGGAATGATGACAGACGAAATACAATCAATCGAAAAGATTGGCAAGAGAAAGATGTATGACATAGAAATTGATGAAATGTACCCAAACACAAAGAACAAAAGAATATCATGGTACAACAATTTATATTTTCTTTCTAACGGAATTTTTACGCACAACTGCAAGCCAAATCAAATGCCCTCTAGTGTAAAAGATCGTTTTACGGTTGATTTTGAAAAATTTTATTTTTTTACCAAAAATAAAAAATATTATTTTGAGCAACAGTTAGAGCCATATGTTTCAGAAGAAAATCATAAACTACGAAACAGAGTCAAAGAAGGAAAATATCAAAATACAAAACAATTTTCAGATGGCGAAAGAGATTTTTATTCGAATGGCGGGCGCAATAAAAGATGTGTTTGGACTATCAACACCAAACCTTTGAAAGAAGCCCATTTTGCGGTATATCCTGAGACATTGATTGAAACTCCGATTAAGGCTTGTTGTCCTGAGAACGGATTAGTATTAGACCCATTTTTTGGATCTGGAACAACAGGAGTTGTATCTAAAAAATTAAATAGAAATTATTTGGGAATTGAATTAAATCCTGAATACATTGAAATTGCGAAAAATAGAATTAATAAACTTATATAAAAGAATGTTTTTAT
>CAZKXP010000076.1:0-2530 GCA_964556955.1 uncultured Candidatus Saccharibacteria bacterium | reverse complement strand
GTAAAGGACTCTCCTACTGTGCTACGTGTGATGCTATGTTCTACAGAGACAAGACCGTAGCAGTTGTTGGTGGTAAGAATGCTGCTGTAATGTCCGCATGTATGCTAAGTGATATTGCAAGTAAGGTATATGTGATATACAGGGGTACAGAACTCAATGGTGAGCCTACGTGGGTAGATCAGCTATATTCCAGATCAAATATTGAGGTTATTTTCCAAACCTTACCTACGGGTTTTGAAGGAGAGAACAAACTAGAAAGGATAAAGCTTTCTAAATCATACAATAACAAAGAATATTTAGATGTAGATGGTGTATTCATAGAGATTGGGTCTGAACCAAATGCAGTATTATCCAATATATTGGGTATTGAGGTAGATGAAAAGAAATATATTAAGGTCGATGAGTCTCAAGCTACAAATATTGAGGGTATTTGGGCTGCTGGGGACTGTACAACAGCCTCCAATGGCTTTAGGCAGGTTGTAACTGCTGTTGGCGAGGGTGGTATAGCTGCTAATTCAATATTTAAGTATCTCTCCGGCAAGTCTATTTAGATTCCTGTGATTTTCTAAATTGATACCATTCTTCTAGGTAATCGGAGCTAGACCAAATTTTCGGATCCCCAACATTGTATTCAATTCTCCCACCATAGCTTTCAATCAGTTGCGCCTCAGGTGTCGTATTACCGACCCTATCTCCTCCTTTAGTAAAAACGTCTGGGCGTATAATATCTATAGCCTCGATGCAGTTATTTTCTGTTGGATGATTGTAAATCGTCACATAATCTACTCCAACGAGATGGTCTACAATGTAAGCTCTGTCCATCTCAGGTATGAAGGATTTACCTTTCTTCGTTACAGCTCTTTGGTCTCCATCAACGACAACAATTAATACATCTCCGAATTTCTTAGATTCTGTAATGCAAGATACATGGCCAGGATGTATTGGGTCAAAGAATCCTGAAGTACATACAATTTTCTTTCCTTTGAGGCTTACCTTTATATTTTCGTAATCTTCTAGTTTGAATATCATGGCGCTTTCCTGATAACTTAATTACACATAGTACACAAGGAATAATGGATAGTCAAATCCTGTAATATTCTTTTACAATCACTAACCTTTTTCTACCAACATACTATTGTTCCCCTCACTATCGGTTGCTTGACCATACCACTGATTGGGGGTATGTTAGACATACATACAACATGTTGTATGAAAATATATGAGATGTCCATTCTGTGCGTGCGATACAACAAAGGTTGTAGACAAAAGAGACAACCGCGAAGATAGTTCTACAAGACGCAGAAGACAGTGCCTTAGATGTGGTAAACGGTTTACCACATACGAAAGGATAGAGAAAATGGATGTCTCAATAGTTAAGAAAGATGGCTCTTTAGAGGTGTTCGATGTTAACAAAATCATAAAGGGCGTGAGGAAGGCTATAAACGAGAATATCGTTACTCCACAAGAGGTAGAAGATTTTGCAGAGGGAGTAGAAAAGTATGTAATGAATAGTGAGGAGCCTGTTACATCAAAAGAGATTGGTAATATGATTCTAGAGTGGTTAAAAACAAAGGATACTCTAGCATATGTACGCTTCGCATCGGTATATAAAGAGTTTAAAGAGCTTAGTGATATTAAGAAAGAGATTGAAAGTTTAGAAAAATAGTTTAATTTTTAATACTACAAATAATGGCTGCCCAGAAAAAGCTAGTCCCGTTCCAGGTTAAAAAAAGAGATGGAAGAATTGTTAAATTTGAAAAGGAGAGAATAGCAACAGGGGTGTTTAAGGCAGCGGAGAGTGTTGGAGGACAGGATAGAAAGAGAGCTGAGGAGATAACGGATGTAGTAATTAAAAAGCTAAATGAAAAATATCCCAAGAGAAAATATGTCAAGACGGAGGAGATTGCAGATGTCGTTAAACAGGTATTAATTGATGAGGGTCACGGCAAGACATCAATAGCCTTTGGTTTGTTTGTCGATCTCAAGAATCAGGTGATGAATATTAAGTCTTTGATAGATGCAGATACTTTGGTGAAGGGGTATATAGATCAACTTGATTGGCAGGTGAATGAAAATAGCAATATGGCTTACTCTTGGCAAGGTTTAAACAACTATATCTCTACCACAGTACAATCTAACTACTGGCTACATAGTATATATCCAAAGGAGATTTCTAATGCGAATATAGATAAAGATTTCCATATACATGATCTTGGTATGTTAGCAGTATATTGTTGTGGTTGGAGTTTGGAGGATTTGCTTTTAAAGGGTTTTACTGGTGTTCCCGGGAAGATATCTTCCGCGCCAGCAAAACACTTAGGTGCAGTTTTAGGCCAGTGTGTAAACTTCTTCTATACTCTTCAGCATGAGGCAGCAGGAGCACAAGCGTTCTCAAATTTTGACACATATCTTGCACCATTTATTAGATATGACCATATGACATACAAGGATGTTAAGCAGAAGATGCAGGAATTTTTGTACAACATGAATGTGCCAACGAGAGTAGGATGTCAATGTGTTTCGCAAGATG
>CAZKXP010000075.1:0-2558 GCA_964556955.1 uncultured Candidatus Saccharibacteria bacterium | reverse complement strand
AGTCCTTACTGTAGCTTTGTTTTTCTCGACGCTAAGCGTCGTACAAGCATCAGAGATCAAGTCCTTTACATATTTTACTGGTATCGGGTGTCCTCATTGTGCAAATGTTTCTCCAACACTACACCAAGAAGTTAATACTGAAGACAATTTGCTAATGATAGAGTATGAAATTTACAAAGAAGCCTCTAACGCAAAGATCCTTTCTCAATATAGTGATAGATATGGTTTTAGTTTAGCTATACCACTCACAGTATATGAACCTAATGTATATGATCTGGGTGATTCCCCAATACTTAAAAACTACAAAGAGAGATTGTTAAACATTACTAGCAATACCATACAACTTGAGGACCAGAGTGTGAGTTGGGAGGAGTTAAATCTAAACAATTTCTTGGGTAAACCAAAAATTTTTGGAAAAGATAGGGTAATTGTAAGAGAAGGAAGCCAAGTACTAACAGATGAGGAGAATATTAAGATAAAAGAGTTTCTGCTAGTTGAGGATCTAGATGAATATGTTGTTAATCTTTCCGGATACAAGGTCGATAGTTTAACTGTAAAGTATCCGGGAGGTGAAGAGATATATGATCATGGAGTTAAGATTGGGGCTTGGTCTTTGATGTGGAGAGGGGATGCGAGTGCTCAAATAGTTGATGGCTCGGATACAGAAGATGGCTCAATTGGTACAACTTCTGAGATATCGATATTGAAGCTTGGGGCGCTTGCACTTACTGATAGTATAAATCCCTGCGCTTTGTCTGTTCTCTTAATGATGTTAATAGCTATTACTACATATCATCCTAAAAATAGAAAGCAGGTTTTGTGGGCAGGCCTAGCTTTTGTAGGTGCAGTATTTGTTACATATTTCATTTATGGTCTCTTGATTGTTCGTGCGTTTGATTTGATACAGAATATTAGTAGTATAAAAGATTATTTGTATAAGGGGTTAGGTGTTGTAGCAATAATATTGGGATTGTTGGAGATAAAAGATTTCTTTTTTTACAAACCTGGGGGTATTGGTACGGAGATGCCTTTGTTGTTTAGACCTAAGGTTCAACAGATATTGGCAAAAATCACATCTCCATTAGGGGCATTTGGTTTGGGTATGTTTGTTACGTTATTCCTACTTCCATGTACCATTGGTCCGTATGTGATATTGGGAGGTATGTTGTCATATGGTGAATTTATTTCTTCTTTACCATATCTTGGTATTTACAATTTGATATTTGTTCTTCCAATGGTCATTATTATTTTACTTGTGTTTTTTGGTAGTAAGAATGTTAAGCAGATTAGTGATTGGAAAGAGAAAAATATTAAGGTATTACATTTAATAATAGGTATTATATTTATATTGTTAGGATGTAGTATGGTATTGGGGTGGTTTTAGGTAATCGGTATATTTCAATGGTTTGATATGTGGATTACCTATAATAAAGGTATTACTAACGATATGGGTATAAATACTAATGATTTATATCTATATTTATTAGGAATATAGTGATTATGTAGTAGATATTTAAACAGATATGTAATATATTTGTGATTTCCGATTGTATCGGAGAGGGTTTTCGAGAGAGGTATCCAGTGGAGAAATGTTAATGCTTTTGAAAGCAATTATCATGTCTGGATACCTCCTCGTAACCTATTCCTTATCAATTTTGTGCACATGCTTCACCATTTAGGTAGAAGAATTCCTCGACCTGTTGGTATGATGAAGATCTGCTGAGGATTGTTTCCCCCGATAGATCGTAATTATCTACCTGGGTTACGATTGCTGAGCAACCGATTACAACACCATCCGGAGTACAAACTTTGGAGGTAATATTACCGCAAGAAGTGTATTCTTTTTGATAAAACTCCTCTTCAGTTCCCGGTGTTACCCATGTATAACCATCTGTCCCATGTCCAGTATTTGCCTCTGGGCACCAAGTGGTGTCAAGAACAAACATACCTTCGCCAGTTGGATCGTTTTGATCCAGACGGTGAGAACGTGTGGTTGAGCACACGGGCGATGTGGAAAGTGAAGGAGCTGCTTCCGCTGGCATTAGCAGAAATAAGCCAATCAACATTCCAGCCATCAACAAACCGAGCCATGCGTACTTTTTCATATCTTTCTCCTTTACACTAAGATTTGTGGAACTTGCATACCTCTAATATAAAGATATAGAAGTTCCACAAATTAAGAGAAATTTTAAGAAATAGGTCTTTTAAAGAGCAGTATAAGCTATTCCTAGCCTATAGTGTATTATACCACACTCTCTATTTATTATACAACAATATGCAATCCTGGTCTTAATATGGGTACTGTATTTTTAATTAAGTTTTGGTATATACTAAATATATCTAATCTGCCTAAGAGGATATTAATGAGTATTGTAATACCTAAAAAGAAAAAATATATCATAATATTTTTATGTACTTTGATATTAGCTGGTGTTACATCAGGAATATATTTGTTTGTTAATTCTAAACAATCAAGTAGTACTTCATATACAGTAGATAAATATTCAGATGTAGTTGATTGGTGTTATACCAATAATGAAGATGGAAATTTGAGCATA
>CAZKXP010000074.1:0-2596 GCA_964556955.1 uncultured Candidatus Saccharibacteria bacterium | reverse complement strand
CGTATGAGTCAACAATATCATTATTTAAATTATCATAGAAGACGTTGTTTCTCAGCAAAACATCAATAGAGTCAGTTCCCGGGTAAACCTCTGATGAAAAGTCAATGCCGTATCTATTCCTATAAAATATGTTATTATAGAAATTTGCACGATATACGGGCCGGCCAATTCCAAATGTCGGTCCCAATCCCGGCCCTTGGCTGTTGTATGCAGATATATTGTTCGCAAATGTTCGTAGCAATACATTGGTTATCTGCATTGAATCCACGTTCACATATTCCCATGATGCAATTTTGTAACCATAACCATCACCATCCCATCGTCCGTTTCTAAATGACCAGCAGTTGCTTATATTTATAAATCCCTGCCAACTTGGGTCAAATCCATCATCGGAACAGTCCCATGCTCGGCATCCCTCATAACTCAAATAACCCCCTAAGTGCGTACTACCCTTGAATCCATCGCCAAATCCTCCGATTGCACTACCGCCCTCGCCACCATTATTTAAGCTATCTTGACAGAGGTAGGCATCGCAATTAATAAATCTGGTAGTATCGTATGGAACATCCGGTATGTACGGGTATTCTATGGGGTCATATTCACCAAAATAACCATAGTAAGCAAAGCCCCTGCCTCCAATATTATAAGCAGTACAGTTTTCAACTATAATATTGGAAGTCGCTGACATTCCCCATGCAGATATAGTTATGGTTCCATCATATCTTTGATAGGCATTTCTTACGGTCAACCCCCTAAAATACAAATATGTTGCATTACTAATTGATAAACCCGTCCATTGGGTCGTTCTATCTATTAATCGTAAGTCGAGTATGGGTGTTTCACCGGGGTAGGCCAGATAGTAAATCCAATTATCAATTTCTCCGCTATTCTGATCTCCGTAGTAAGCATCAATAGAGGGCGGATTGACCGTATAGTAAACCCCTTCTCTAAAATAAACCGTATCTCCCGGTTCGGCTGTATTAAATGCCTTTTGCCATGTGGCCCACGGATGATCTATCGAACCCGATGCAGCATTATCACCATCTGGTGCGACATAATAAGGATCATCTCCAACGGTGGCATTTTCTACAAGCGAAATACTGTCTATTGTAAATGCAGCATCAGTATATGCAATAAAATTCAGTCCCTTTGTACCAACGCTTGATGGGGTTGTAAACTGATATTCATTTCTTCCATTATTAATATAAATTCCGCTTGTCGCATCATACATAATATTATCAGAACTTGCAATTCTTATATAAGGCAATCCACTGGCAACGCTTATATAAAAACGCAGCGTATAGGTTGTGGACGGTTCGATTGACGCAACCATATTTGCGTCTGCCTGAGAAAGCACCCCTATACCGCTTGCATCATAAGACGCTACCCCTCCGCTTATCGTCCATCCCGTGCCAGCAGACCAGTTACTCCCGCTGTCAAAGTTGCCATTGTTGATCATTTCCGATCCCTGCGAGAAGGCAATAACTGGAAATAGCGTGAGCAGTAATATATAAATCGATTGTTTCATAAAACACCCTTTCCGTTGCTGTCCATGTAGGCTTCAAAACAGTCAACAATATCGTCTCGCATAGCAGTTGTTATATATTCACCCGCAAAAGCGAATGCAATCTGTCGCGTTGTAAAATCACCCGGTGTTCCACCATTATTATTAGCTAAAATATAAAGATTCCCAACCGAGGGTGCGCCCGTGGTATTTGTTCCAGATGTATTTTGTGAAGGAGTTGTTTTGTTTATATACGAGACCTGATCCGTAATGGCAGAACCATTTCTGGCAGAAATAAAATATCCCACACTTGTGCTTGTACTTGCATAAACGTTTGATGTTGCCACATTTATTCGTGAAAAAAATCCTCCATAGCTGGTAGAATAAGTCAGCAATAATAAATCAATGTCTGTCCCGGATGTTCTTACGCCTATATCCATTTGATTATCCGCTGACACATTGGTTCTGGAACATATTCCTATTGAGGCGCTATTTTGGGTTAAATTAACGCCATCATTTCCCGGAGAATAGTATGTGTTAAGATAGGCATCAGTGCCATCTCCCGTAAATCCCTCAAAGGCCGTAAAAGTAGGGCTGCCAGTCGCCGAACAATCGTGATCCCGCTTAACGAGATTTCGCAATGCTGCCTCTTCGTTTCCATTTGCAAAAACATACATTATATCAAAAACTTGTGCAAGAGAATCTATGTTCAGGGAATCGCACAGGGCAACAACGAACGTATTTATCTTCTCCGTTACGCTGTCGTTAAGCGGCGTACTGAGTCCCGTAATATATCTTGTTACTTGAAAATTATAATCCTCGCTTGGCGGTGCCGGAGCAGTATAATTTGAATACCTCAATATCTGTCCCTCCACCGAGAAGAACAGAAGCAGTCCTGATATAAGTAAGAGTAGTTTTTTCATCGACGTATCGTTACTCGTTTATTATTATTCAGTATTAAGCCCCCCGTGGAGTTTACAAGCATCCTTATGTCCTCAAGCTCGTAAGCCCCTATGTCCGGCAGGTAGCCACGGGGGGTGCCGTCTGCGTCGGTATTTACTCCCACTGCCGTACCCGCATCCTTCAAGTCAC
>CAZKXP010000073.1:0-2628 GCA_964556955.1 uncultured Candidatus Saccharibacteria bacterium | reverse complement strand
TGTATTTAATAATAATTTAAATGGTTTTGTACCATACGCAAAAAAACCCGAAAATTCCAAACGATAACCATCCATATCTCTGGAAATATTTTCTAGTTTTACCCCATATAAACGAATTAAGTTCAAAGATGTATTTGGAAATAAACTGCTTTGAGTTAGTCCAAAATTGTTATATGACATATTCGTTAATAAACGAATTCTGGCCATGTCGAATTTGTTTCTTAAGATTTCGTTTCCAAGCCATTCTTCTATTGTTTTTTCCGATATTACATTCATATTTATCCCATCGAAGATAAATCTTTTGAAGGAAGAGGATTTGTTCAAGATTGTTAAATCAATTGGCAAGACTTCTCCTTCTCTAATACTAAAATATGGATTAATAAAATGGATACTTTTGGGGTTGTCACAAATATCATAATCAACTAGGTTACTTTCTTTTCTAGAAATTATCTTTAATTTATAGCAAATTAATTCCTCGGTTCCGTCTTTAACATAAGTTCCTTGAACCAAAGCCCTACATTTAATACTCAAATCTTTCCCTTCCCCTTCCCAATCACAATAATCTAACAACTCCTCATATCTATCTACTGTAAACCATCTACCATACTTAATACCATTACTTAAAACATCCTTAAAATGAAAGGATACTCCACCTAAAAATAACAAAATAAAACATACAACAACAATGAATAAAACTCTCTTAGAGGCAGAAATTTTCATAATTAATATTACTTATTCCACTCTCTAGTGTCAAATCAATATTACTTGTTGGAAAGCACAATCATGTAATCACCATCTTTTACAACATATTCCCTACCAACATTTTTTACCAAGCCTTTCTCTTTTGCATCAACCCATCCTCCACTATCAATCATCTCTTCTACATTTACCACATCTGCAGTGATGAATCCTTGTTCCAAATCAGTATGAATAACACCTGCAGCTTCCTTTGCACTTGCCCCATTCTGTATGCACCAAGCGTTACACTCCTTCTGAGAACCAGTATAAAAAGTAATCAAATTCAGGGTATCATATGCAGCATTAATAATATCTTCAATTAATCCAGGCTTTATATCAAGTAAGCTTACATACTCCTCTATTTCCACATTGCTCATGTTAGCCATTTCTCCAACAAATTTCACATCTACAATTACAACAATATCTTTCGTTTTCTCCTCTAATTCCTTCTTCCAACTCTCTACCCTTTCTCTTTCAATCCCTTCTTTGTAATTTAATATGAATAACCTCTTCTTATTAGTTAGTAAAAACAAATCATATATTAATTCCTGCTCTTCATCATTTAATTTCATCTCAATAACGGGAATTCCTTCATTTAAATTATTCATAATCTTATTCAACAATTCCAACTCTTTAATACCCTTCTCATCTCCAGATCTCTTTATTTTGTCAACAGCATGCATCCTTTTCTCTATACTCTCAATATCCTTAAATATTAATTCTGCCTGAACTATTTCAAAATCCTCAATAGGATTTATTCTGTCATATACATGAACAATATTCGAACTTTCAAATGCCCTTAAGACATACATAATTACATCTGTTTCTCTAATGTGAGAAAGAAACTGATTACCTAACCCCTCCCCCTGAGATGCTCCCTTAACCAAACCAGCAATATCCACAAATGTCATAGCAGAAGGTACAACTTTTTGTGCTTTGAAATGCTCAGACATTTTTACTAGCCTAGCATCAGGTATCTCAACTACCCCGACATTCTTGTCTATCGTACAAAAAGGAAAATTCTCGGCAGGAACAGACAACTTCGTTAATGAATTAAATATGGTAGACTTCCCAACATTTGGAAGACCTACTACCCCAACAGAGAGTGAATGTGATTTTGTTACTGACATAGGTTGTAATTATATATCAAAAAGGAAATAATTGTTGAAATTGTGGAGGTATACCTTATTTTGTAAAATATACCTCCGAAAGGTTAATTAGCGATAGTACAAATGAAGATATTCGTCTGCTTTCCAAAAGATTATAAATCCCGATATAGAACCGAAGAGGATGAAAGCAATTGAATTTAAAACCAATATTAAATTTGTGTAAGCAATCTGATATGATATGTAGCATAACATGAAAAAGAATACCGTTAGAATTAACAGGACAAGTCTAATTGTTATTATACCCTTTCCCATAAAATCCTCAGATATCTTCTCATCGAATGAAGCATAAAAGAATATCAAGAGAATGAGACCGGGGATACCAAACAAAACTGACTTTACTACTGAAATTCCATCCATACTGTGAAAACGGAAGTCAAGATAGGTCAAGAATCCCCATACAAACAACCCAACAACATAGGGTGCAACCTTAAGTAAAAAGATATCCAACTTCTTCATTATATATCTCCTTCTACTATTTCTATTAACCTTTTAAAGAACCTAAGTACAAATGTACCATAGATACTGCCATTATACCACACTATGGGTTTATCGGGAAATTTATAAACAGAACTTCTCCCAAATGCTCAATAATGATATTATGATATCTATGAAAATTAAAAATATTTTTTCAACTTTTCTTTTAGTAACATCCCTATTCTTCTTCACAACACCTATTCTTGCTCAATCAACTCCAGATTTTAAGATAAATACATACACCAAA
>CAZKXP010000072.1:0-2655 GCA_964556955.1 uncultured Candidatus Saccharibacteria bacterium | reverse complement strand
AACGTGCCTTTTTTAACAATTAAATTTCCAGAATCGTCTATCAGTATTCCCTTCATTAGTGTTTGATTTTAGTGTTTTCGTAATCTGTTTTGTTAAAGCTTTCTGCCTGAAGTACCTTACTAACAATCTCTGCTGCAGTGCCTGTTTGTGCTGCTGCAGTGCCGGTAGTACTTACCGAATGTGTGTGTGAATTATAAGCAGATATTAAATCATTTAATGTCGTTTTTAACGCGTTTAGTTTATTTGTCAACTCTTTAATTTTAACAAGCCCTTCATTTTTCCCTCCATTAATTACTATGTTAGAATTTACATCTATTGTTATTTTTTCTATTTTGGAAAACTGCGATACATAATACTTGTCATTATCAATATTTGTAACAAGCACATAGCTGTTTTCGACTGGGTAAATGATTAATCCTTCATTGTCTTTAACCGTAACATTAAGTCTAACGTTCTTAATCTTTAATTTATCAAATACACGCTCCACCTCGCAACTGGCTTCATTAACGCCGGTAACTTTACATATCCAGGTGTCGAAGCTTTTATCTCCGACTATCTGTCTTAATAGATTAATACATTTTCTCTCTTCTCCACCCATATTATAATATTCTAAATCCAAGCGTAACATTTTGCCTTAACCCGGCATTACTAAATTTATAATCTACACTTTCAACAAAAAACCGCTTACCTGTTCGTTCCTTTCTATAATTATCATTAAAAGTAACATTATCGCCCTTCCTAATCAATGGTATCCCAAACATAGTTATACTCCCCTCCATGCGCTCTTGTATAAGCATCTTGGCACGTTCTTGTGCCCATTCCCGTAAAACATTAAGGTCTGTAGCTGTTGTACAATATTGCGTCCTTAATTCGTAACCTGATTTAATAGTTTTATCTCCTCCGCTGCTTGCAGCTCCAAATGCACTATCGGGATAGTAAGCCACCAGGCGGCTGTTGTCCGGTTTTATGCATATAGCTTTCACACCTATTTTAATATCCTCTTCTCTAATATAGGTCAGCGAATCGCTTATAATATTGCGCTCAGGATCTACAGTGATAGTTTCTCTCCCTATGCTTGCAACAGATGCCAATTGACATATAAATTTATTATTCTGGAAATATCCGCTAATATAAGGAAACGCTTCCATTATTTTATCTAAGGCTTCACTCAATGTCATTTCATTAACTACAGTAAACTTACCAAATGCCGGTGTGTCGCCCACATATTCAACTTTTATATCCGGTATGTATTCTCTTAAAAAACTTTGCAAATCAAAGAAATCGTAAACCTTTGGCTCTACATTTATTTTTTTAAATAAATACATCTCATTTTCGCATTCAATTTTTATCGGAAAGCTGTTTTCAATGCTTTTTATATACCCTTTAAACATAGCTTCAATGCCATGTTCTGCGTATCCAAATTTCAATTCTATTTTATCTCCTCTGTTTATATAATCAGTAAGTGGCTTATCCTTCCAACTTATTTTGCGTGGTATATAAACAACAGCTGTATCTGTTAAATTTTTAGTTGATGTCTTAACCTCTATACTATTACAATAATCCAATGTAATGCTGGCACTATCTTTGTTTATAATATTAATATGACATTCTAATTTTAACATACTGTGAAAAAGTTTTTATTTGTTTTTTTTATTTCATTCGCTTCCTTAAAAGTAAGTGCACAGGATATCCCTAAGCCAACTAAACCGCATTGGTGCTTTAATACTGAGATTAAACCTGATAATTGTATGATTAAAGGCTTTACAATGAATGCAAAAGTTAAAATTGTAAAAGAAAACGAAAACCCTACTTTTAAAGTTCGAACTGTTAAAGACGGTGAATCAGGTGAGGATTTAACGGTTCGCTTTGTTAAGTATATTTCTTCATCCGGATGCGGGCAATGGCAAATAGTAGAGACTTGGGAGGACTTTACTGTTGCTTTTGTAGATAATAATGAAGATTTTATTGTTCGCATCGCCGAGTAATTTTAATTTATTCTACTATAAAATCATAATTATCATCACTTGTTAAACTCAACGAAAATGGAAAGTTGTTAAAATATTTCCAATTACTTTGATTAAAGTCAGCACTCTTCAGAACCAATTTTGTAATATCAAAAATATCTAAATAAGCACTGGCTACGCTTATACTTTTAGCGGAAGATAATATTGTATTTAACAACTTAAGTTCATCGTATGGAAATTTATTAACATCTTCTGTAAATAGTGTCCCACTTATCTTCACTGTGTAATCTTTTTCCTGTATTAACTCTTTTACTGATCCTTTGCGATTGATAAGCCTTTCCTCTTTTATTTCCATCTCCTTTTTTACATCAACTTTGGCATCAATAAAAGCAATTGTATCACCATTGTCTGTTTTTAGGAAGATTTCATTAATTATATTGCTATTTTCAGTTTTTAATTTATCTTGTTTAGTATATACAACTATAGGAGACGATAATGCTCCCTGAAGCAAATCTTTCTTCGCTTCGTTTAATCCTAAATTCACCCCAACCATCCTGCCGGTGTTTGATAAATTAGCCGCCGAATATATTAATATCTTACCCATAGCTATGTTGTTTGCATGTCATTTAACATCGCTAACAATCCGTTAGCAAATTGTTTCATGAAATCTCCTGCCGTTGCAGGATTTTCA
>CAZKXP010000071.1:0-2676 GCA_964556955.1 uncultured Candidatus Saccharibacteria bacterium | reverse complement strand
TCAATGTTTTTGACGTTCCGCATCTCTGGAATATCCTCGGTATCGCCGGAGATATATACACGGAAACCGTCAAGAGTCAGTATGAAACCGTTGCCCCTGCCTTTGGGATGATATTTCTCTTTGCCCGGAGTGGTGTTGTACGCCGGCACGGCATCCACCCGGATGTCATCAGCCAGCTGCAGATGGTCGCCATTGTGCATGACTTTGCCCTTGCCGATGATCTTGGCGCAGTTCGCATTCGTGATGATTACTGTCGTTGGTTTCTCCAGTTGACGGACAGCCACCGTGTCGCAGTGGTCGAAATGTTCATGTGTCACGAAGATATAGTCAGCCTTGGGATATGTACTGTAGTCCGTCGTCGGTTTCAAGCCGCACACCGGGTCCACTTCTATCTCACGACCGTCAAACGTGATGCGGATGCTGCCATGTTTGATGGCGGTAAAGACAATCTCCTTGCCGCTCTTGGTCTTGAACGTGTCTGTCTGGACAGCAGCGTCCTTTTGTATAGTACTCTTCTTCCCTGTGCAGGCTGCGAAGGCCATTGTTGCCATCAGAAGCAACATGGTCAGTAATATATTCTTCTTCATCTCGATACAGTTTTATTGAGTATCACTTCTTTGTATCCTTTGCTTTGCGCGCAAACTCGAACAAGCTTTGCGGCAGATGACAGTAGCCGTCGGGATTCTTGTCGAGATAATCCTGATGGTAATCTTCTGCCTTGTAGAAGTTCCGTAAGGGCTGGTTCTCAACAGCAATCTTTCCGTTGATGTGCTTCTGCTCTTCGGCAAAGACCTCGTTTATAATCTTCTCGTCATCCTTGTCGGTGTAATAGATGCCGGTGCGGTACTGTGTTCCCGTGTCGTGGCCCTGGCGGTTAATACTGGTTGGATCGATGGCTTTGAAATACATCTCCAACAGGAACTTCAATGAAACCTTTGCAGGATCGTACGTGACATGGACGGTCTCAGCAAAGCCGGTCTTGTCGGTGCATACCTCTTTGTAAGTCGGGTTCTCCGTTCTGCCATTGGCAAAGCCGACCTCTGTGTCCACCACTCCATCAATCTGCTTGAAATAATGCTCGGCGCCCCAAAAACAGCCTCCGGCAAGATATATCTCCTTCAAATTCTCTTTTTCCATATTTTCCGTTTTATGTTTTGTTGTGCGTCTGCCCGACAAGAGAATAACATCGTTGCTTGTATAGCCACAAGGAATGAAAGCTCAGACATGCGGCGCAACCTCTGAAAAGCAACTTTGGTTATCATGTTGTCATTGTCTTAGAAATCATTGTTCCTGGACAGGGATGAGTTCATGTGGAACAATTCCTCACTGCTCATAGGCTATTATGATGGCCGCGAGAAAGGAGGAACATTCTACACCATCCGTAAGGCAATGGCGCAGATCATCCCTATAGTAAATGTGTTTTGATAACTAAATGTATGATTTATCTGTCTTTTATCTCTATCTTTTTTATTACCTTGGCTGGAACGCCACCAACAATGGTATTCGGTTCAACGTCTTTTGTCACTACTGCACCAGCAGCTACTACGGCTCCATCGCCGATGTTTACTCCAGCAAGAACGGTGGCATTGGCTCCAATCCAAACGTTTTTGCCGATGTGAATTGGTGCATAGCTCATGCTCTGACGGTTGGCTGGGTCAAGGTCGTGATTGATGGTTGCCAGCACGACGTTGTGACCTATGAGTGCACCCTCGTCGATGGTGATGCCGCCCTGATCCTGGAACTTGCAGCCCATGTTGATGAATACTCGTTCACCAACGACGGTGTTCTTGCCGCAATCGGTATGAAACGGAGGAAACATTCCTACCGTCTTGGGTACCTCACGCCCCCAAAGCTGTTCCAGCAAATCGTGCAGCTGCTCTGGAGTATGATACTTGCCGTTAATCTCTGCCGTTATCTGCAGAGCCTCTTGTGACAGCTTATGAAACATCATGTGGACATCACCACCGCCAACGACAGGCTTGCCTGATGCCATGTAATCACGAAATTCTTGTATTGTCATATACGTACCTCTATTACTTTTGATGCCTTCTCACTAATTCTATCGCTTCTTTTCCCGTAAGATGCTCTATGTCGAAACGAATCATCAGTATCTGCGACAGGCCATTCTCCAACACTTTCTGCAAGGCTTCCTCTTGGTTGGAATTATATCTGTTCCCAAGCATCCGGGCTGTTTCCAGTTTCTCAGTTTCATCCTCAATGATATGGATTCTTCCAAATGCGATGACACTCCGAAAGAAAGTGGTGTATTTCTCTGGATGCACTTCATCCTGTTCGATGACACAGAACGAAGCCTTGTCACACTTTCGTATGGCATCGACTTTATGACCGCTCAGCGCACTATGGAAATATAATCTGCCATCGGCATAGACATAGCTGATGGGGACGGCATAGGGATAGTCATTGTCGCCAAGTAATGCTAAAGTGCCGGCCGTAGCTTTTTGCAATATGGCAATGCTTTCTTCTTCTGAAAGCTGTTGGCGTTTGCGCCTCATTTCTCTAAATTCACTCATAGCAATCCTAATACTCCTTAATTCCGCAACACTTTGATTTAAATTAATTTATAAGTTCCTGAGCAACAAAAAGTTGCCCAGGATTTTGCTGTGTCAGATTTTTCACTTATCTTAGTGTTGCAATTAGAAAACAAGCGAAAATCGT
>CAZKXP010000070.1:0-2732 GCA_964556955.1 uncultured Candidatus Saccharibacteria bacterium | reverse complement strand
GACCATTATGATTCCAAACATATTGTGGAATATCGCAGCTAGGATGAATCCTACTGCTACTAATATGGCTACATATATCATTGTTTTTCGTAAAGATATCTTCTCAATGAGATAGGCAAGTAATCGCATAGCTACCATCTCAGAGATGAGTAATATCGCCCTGTACACACCATACATGTTTTCGGGTACAGACATTACTCGTAGTGCTTCTTGGTATAGCCATATTACAAAGTAACTTGTAGCTCCTATGATACTTGTATATATTGCTATCCTTTTTAGATTGGAAGCATTCTTTAATATCCTCAATCCCTCTTTTGCTGTGCCAAGATAGTTTGGTTTGAGAGATTTCTCTCTTAGTGGGATATTCTTTTCTTTAATGAATACCCAAAGCAAAAAGAATGAGATTATGGATGTAATGCTTCCTATTCTAAATAGCACCTGAGGCTCTAGCAGCTCTCCTATGAAGAAGAACAGGATTGAGGCTGCAATCATACCGAGCATATGTAATGTATTACTAACAACAGATATATGCCGATATTGCTCTTCAAGACCTAGCTTCTGTGATACCTCATATACCAATGCTTCTTTTGCGCCTGATATGAATGCTACACCGAATGCAAATATTAATTCGGAGAGAGCAAAGAGGTATATATTGGGTACTAATGTGTATACTACAGTTCCTACTGCAGTTAATGCATATCCCCACAGGACAGATTTTTTCTTCCCATGTAGATCTCCAAATACACCTGTTGGTATTTCCAGTAAGAATATACATAGGGTAAACCAACTTTGGAGTGTTTGAATTTCTGTTTGATTTAGTCCTCCCCAATCTTTGAAGAATATGAGGAGTACTGGACCGATTAGCTCAAGTCCTAGAAGGAAATCTACTACCCAAAAGATTATGATTTCCTTTGGCCATTTAAAAGATTTTTTTAACATAGTTTTCTCCTTTTCTGAATAGTTATTTGGTTGTAAATGATCACCCTCCCTAGTTATGTAACTTGAGGGTGTATAACTTCCAAATAGTTCAGTAAAAAAGAAAACCTCCGTATTTGGAGGCTATTCACTTACAATTTTGATTAGGAATTATGCAATAGAAGAGTCTCCAGAGTATTGAGATACAAGTGCGTATCTACCAACCATAGTTGTTGGCTTGATACATAGCTCTGAATTGTGTCTATTAAATATGCTTTGCATAATGAGGAGATTATATATTTATTTAAAAAGGAAATGCAAGGAAAGAAGGTATAATTTATTTATTAAATTTTTGGAAGTTACATCTATTTCTTCTATAATTAGAAACTAATTTCTTTATATATAAATAATGTTTAAACCGAGAACAAGAAAAATAGGTGATATATTGAGAAAGAAAAGTAACCAGGTCAAATTCTTAGATAAAAAGATTTTCTTAGGAAGAACAATTGTGTATATTGATTGGGCAAATGTTTATAAATGGCAAGAAAAGTTAGGATGGCATATTGATACAAAGAGGCTGTTTCAATTTCTCACATCTTTTGATCAGATAGAGAAGGTTAAGCTATATGAAGGATATTTCGAGGATAATGTCGAATCAAAAGAGAATATTCAAAGATTTAAGGATATTGGATTTGAAGTTAGAACAAAACCTGTAAAGGAGATACGTGTAGCAATAGATGCGAAGAGTATTCCTTTGGATGATACTACAATCATAAAAAGAGTTGTTTCTAATGCACTAATAAAAAAATTACCGCTAGAAGCAGTAGAGCAAATTAACCAGATGATTAGAAATATTAATCAGAATGGCGACTTCCATTTAATACAGCACAAATGTAATTTTGATGTAGAGATGGCTTCGGATATTAGGGTTGATTCTCTTTTAGATGAATCTATAAACTCTTTTGTAATAGTTAGTGGAGATAGTGACTTTATAGATACGGTCGAATCTTTAATATCAGATAAGAAGAATGTTGTTATATTGGGTACAAGTGGAAGGATTTCCTATGAATTATCAACTTCAAAGGCATATATCTATGATGTAAAGCAAATAAAAAATTATATTTGTTGGAATCGGGAGAGGGATGTATAAAATGCAAAAAGGGGTTCAATTCAGAACCCCCTTAAGCCAATGTCTTATTGACATAATGTCGTATACATTATACCTAGAGGTATGTATGGGTGTCAATTGTTTGGTATAAGGCGATAATGAACTGTTGCGAAATCTACAGTAGTTGTACCAATGGGAATGCAATGAATCCATATTGCAAAGTATAAAGATATAGAATTTTATAAGAGGTAACTAACTAATAGATATCCCCCCATAATTAGTATGGTTATTATTGCAAACATCCCTACTGTCTTAAGAAAAAGCTTAACAGCTTCCTCTTTCTTATTATCTAAATACATCCTTAATGGTTGATAGCAGAATATATATCCCATCATAGCTGTAGAAAGTACAAAAAGGGAAAGAAATATTATTGGTATTACTAGAGAAGATTCTAGGTTTTGTATATTTGATAGGCCATTGATAGCTAATACTACCAATACAATATATCCTGTTGCTGCCAATGCATTGTATATTGGATTTTTTGTCATATTTAAAGTTTATTGAAGTGTGGTTATGGAGTCAAGCCTTGTAGTTTGATAGTATATATTAACAATGAAACTAATCAGAATACTGTCCATAATTGGAATCATACTAGGTAGTATAGCCATACTTCTTTCTTTTCTACTTCTCTTAATTAAACAATCTCCCA
>CAZKXP010000069.1:0-2737 GCA_964556955.1 uncultured Candidatus Saccharibacteria bacterium | reverse complement strand
GGCAGTGACTAGCCCAGTTATTAAGGGTTATACAGCTGACAAGGCGCAAATTGACAAGCAAACAGTTAATGGGGACTCAAAGGACTTAGAATTCACGGTTACCTATACAGGAAATTCCAGTTCTAACCAACCAGGGAATCCTTCCCAGCCAAGTAACGCTACTAACAATGGAGTAATCAATACGTCGACTAATACAGGATCTAAAGTTAACAGCGGTGCTGTTAATTCACCAGAATTACCTCAAACTGGTGAAAACAATAGTCAAAGTCAAACAATGTCATTTATTGGTATTTTGTTGGCAATGTTTGGAAGTTTACTCGGTTTTCTTGGTATCAAGAAACGTCGTAATGATTAACCATTAAATAAATATATCTGTAGTGAATATAGATTATTTAAAGAGGGCCCTGAAGAATATTATTATTCTGGCTCTGTGTCAAATGGTGTTGATTAATAGTTTTTATCTTTTGAAAGGTCCACTCTTCGGAGTGGGCTTTTTGTTATTGAACCGAAAAACTCCGTTTGAGAAGTCAGATGGCCGCAATTATGCTCTGTAGCCCTGTTTTTGGGCACACTCCTCCCCGGGGTGTCGTACACTAACTTTTCTAGGCAATCAGTTGGTAGATCCGTTCAAACATGCGCTCTTGATTGGCAAATCCATAACAGCTGCGCTTTAGCGCTGTGATCTTACGGTTAATACCTTCTAGTGGGCCATTTGAAAGCTTGGTTTGAGAAGCATTCAAAACGCCTCTGAGGTTTTTCCTCAGTGTGGCAATGGCGATGTCCATTGGCTCACCGCACGACCTGTAGGTCTTGATGAGGTTACTCAGGCGCTCTGGGTCTATAATTTTTGGTGTTGGAAAGTATTTCCATTCCAAAAGTACTAGGCCCTAATTTAAAAAGCCATTGATAATGGATCAAAAAAGGCCACTAGGGTATACCCTAGTGGCCTTTTTTATTTCTGTGCTATACTAGGAATTACAAATGTTCATTAGAACTGTCCAAAAGGAGAACTGAAAATGACTAAAATCGGTTATGCGCGTGTGAGTTCCAAGGAGCAACATTTAGATCGACAGTTAGCGGCTTTAAAAGGCGTTGATAAATTATTTACGGATAAATTAAGTGGGGCTAACACCAATCGACCTGAACTGCAAAAACTGCTGGCTTATATCCGCGAAGGTGATATTGTCCTGGTCACTGAACTAGATCGCTTGGGCCGAAACAACCAGGATTTAACTCAGATCATGAACACCATTCAAAGTAAGGGGGCCACCCTAGATGTGTTGAATTTGCCGTCTATGACGGGGATTGCGGATCCCAACTTACGTCAACTCATGACCAACCTCATCATTGAACTATATAAGTATCAAGCCGAAAGTGAGCGTAAGCGAATCATTGAGCGCCAGCAGCAAGGCATTGCCCTGGCTAAACAACAAGGCAAATATCATGGTCGGAAGCCTCAATATGCCAAAGATGATCCCCGCTTGCAACATGCTTTTAAGCTTTATCAGGCAGGTATGAGTGACATAGACGTTGCTCGGAATACCGGGATCAAGCGGACAACTTTTATTCGATATCGTAAAAAGCTTAATATCAAGAGATAGGACACTTAGCTAGTGCATACTAATCATTCATGAATATAAAGTATATGTAACATTTGCAAATATACGCGCTACGTGCTATTATACATGTAGTGATATTTATTAAGCTTACTTAGCATGTATGAGGAGGGTCACTAATGAAAATCATTACATTTTCAGCTATAAAAGGCGGCGTTGGTAAAACTACCCTAGCTTTTAATTATGGTGAATGGTTAGCAAAAAATGGCAAGCATGTTTTATTTATTGACTTAGACCACCAAAGTAATTTAACCCAGACTTACAACATTTACGACAATCAAGACACCGTTGGCAACATTTTCTTAGATCGAGGGAAAGTCAAAATACATGAAATAAGTGCTTATATTAGTCTAATTGCCGGAGACATGCACCTTGACGATATTGAGCGTTCCATCGAAAATAAGACTAACAAAAACATGTTCCTCTATATGTGGTTGTCAGATAATTATGAACGTTTAAATTTAGGAAAATTCGAGTATATTATTTTGGATTGTCACCCAGATTTTTCTACTGCTACCAAAAATGCAGTCATCATCAGTAATGCTATCCTTAGTCCAATCACACCTAGCGAGCATGGGTACAATGCAAAATTTAACCTAGAAGAAAGAATTAACGAATTACGCAAAGAAGCCATTGACTACTCTACTAGAAAATCTTATGTCACGACCAAATTATTTTTTATCGCCAACATGATTAAACACAACACAAGATCATCTCGCGAGTTATTAACAGCCTTAAAAGGCGATCCCAGTGTATTGGCTACAGTTCCAGAAAAGGAGCTATTCAATCGTTCAACGTTGGATAAAAAATCTCTTTCAAAAATGGCTGAAGACCACAAAACATATATTGATCAACATGAATTTTTCGACAGTATGGACAAAACATTTAATGAAATCACGGAAAAATTATAAACATTTCGTACACGTATCAATCACATGTATACTCAATACGTGTGCATGTTAATTATAAAGGAGGACTACCTATGGCATTCGATCCAGAGAACAAAAACATAAAAAAGGCACTACAAAAAAATGAAACAGAACAGCCAACTGATACTAAAGATAAACTTGTTATTCCTGTTTTTAAAGATGAAGAGGAACGTACTAAGAACTATACCTTTT
>CAZKXP010000068.1:0-2839 GCA_964556955.1 uncultured Candidatus Saccharibacteria bacterium | reverse complement strand
TACTTCCAGAAATATTTACACCCGATTGAGTGATTACTTGGCCACCTCCACCTCCCCCACTAAGCCATCCTGTAAATCCTCCTCCGCCCCCACCAACTACTAATATATCTGCTGAAATTACAGAATCTACTGTAAATGTCCCACTCGATGTGAAAGTATGTATAGTGTATGTATCATACGTGCTAACGGTACCACCAGTTGCAGTAACTGTGGAAGATTGCGGATCCTGTGGGTTTGCAGTACATATATTACCAATATATGTAGTATTATTTGGGCAACATAAATCTACAATCTCACCTTCATCTTCGTCACCACCAGAAGCATCACTAGGAGTCTCCGAAATAGATTCTTCATAGTTTACTCTCCAGAGTAAATACCCTCCCCCTCCTGCGAGTACAAAGAAAAATACCAAAGCTAGGATAACTTTACCTTTTTGAGACAGTTTAGTATTCATCTAGTTTTTTACTTAAACATATTCCTAATATTCTCAATATTAAGAACATCCTTTATCATTATAAATATAACAAGAATCATAAGTAAAATAAAACTACCATTAATAATAATAGTCTTAATTCTTTCATCCAAATCTTTTCTAATTATTGATTCAATCAGTAAAATCCCCACTCTACCACCATCCAAAGCGGGTATGGGCAATAGATTCATAATCGCTAGCGAAAGAGAAAGATCTCCCATTACATTTAAGAATGTAAGAAATCCTAAATTCTTGAAATAATCAATCAAGAAATATATCCCTACTGGACCAGATACAGAATTAGATAGCTCAGAATAGTCTCCTGTCGTTTTCGCCTCTGAGAATAGATCTCCTAGTTTTGTACCTATGAGTCTAACTGTATTGATTAGATGCGAAAATCCTGCAAATACCTTGCTATCCTCGTAAGAAATAGTTACATAGTAATTTGTAAGTAGTGCTATACCAATCTTCCCCTCTTCAGATACAGGTACTGTATACATGTTGCAACTCTCATTGCACACCTCAATTAACACTTCCTCCCCCCTATGCTCCCCCAATATCTTCCCAACATCACTAGAATACATCAATTCTTCCCCTGCAATGTTCTTCAGAACTCCTGAAGAAGGAATTCCCGCACCCTGTGCATTACCTCCCTCTACTAATTCAGAATATTCTACATCCTTTGCTACAACCTTCTGTATATTGGCTCCTGTTGGTTTGAAATTCTCAAACTGCCAATCTAGGGTCATCTGCCATCCAGATACTGCCAAGATGATGTAATATACCACCACTGCAAAGATGAGATTCATTGTAACCCCAGCTAACATAACTGCAATCTGTGCTATCTTCGATTTGTTTTCTAAACTCCCTGGGTCTTTCTTTTGAGCTTGCTTCTTTTCTTTCTTTTCTGGATCACCATCCCCCGCTATCTTTACATATCCACCAAGGGGTAACAATCGGATACTGTAAAGTGTTCCTTTGTATTTCTTGGATAATATTTTGGGTCCAAAACCCAATGCAAATTCATCGACTGTTGCTTTGATCAGTTTAGCTACTACAAAGTGTCCTAATTCATGGATGAATGTTAATACCCCTATGACAAGTATGAACAAGAGTACATTTACTAGAATGGAAAGCATGGGTGTATGTCCAAAATTATATAGTTAGGAGGTCTTTTTCTTTGGCTTCTCGGATCTCTTCAATCTGTTGATTTGTTTCCTTAACAATCTTCTCAATCTCATCCCTTGTCCTGTCTGCTTCATCTTCAGACAAGCCATTAAGCTGCATATCATCAAGGTCCTTCATATATTTCTGCCTTACCTGTCTTACTGCTATTCTTCCATCTTCAATTCTCTCTTTCATAATTTTGACATATTCTTTCCTTCTCTCTTCTGTTAGGTCAGGAATTTTGACTATGACTCTGTCACCCTCAATCATTGGAGAGAGACCTAGGTTGGCCATATTTATACCTTTTGATATATTCTCCAAGATACTCTTGTCCCATGGTTGGATGGAGAGAGTTTTAGCATCCATTGCTGAAATGGTTGCGTAGTTCTTAATCGGTGCTTGAGTCTCATATGCATTTACTACAACTTCCTCTACAAGTTCCGGTGTTGCTCTGCCCGTACGTATCTGCGAGAGATCTTCATGTATATGATCTATACACTTCTGAATATCTGCTTTAAAAACATCAATATCCATATTAATAATGCCCCTAATATTATTTACAAATTGTACAACATCCTACCAGGCCTGGCTATAGCCTGGCCTGCGTTCAGAAGAAGTTCATAATCTTTTGATATTGTATATTTATGGGCAAAACAAAAAACTCCGAGATTTACAAACCGAATTCGTTTTACCACATCTATAATCGTGGTAATCGTAAAGCAAAAATCTTCCACCAGGAGAAGGATTTCGAGACATTCCGTCGCCTAATGTATCGTTACCTCAAGAAATCTCATATCCTACTAATCGTTTACTGCTATATGCCAAACCATTATCACTTTGTTTTGAAGTGTGGAGAAGATTGGAAAGAGATTCCAGCTTTCATGCACGCCTTTATGACTGGTTACGCCCTGTATTACAACCGACGATATCAAAAGGTCGGGAGAATATTTCAAGGGCCTTTCCAAGTCAGAAGAATAGTTGGGAAGCGCGATCTCAATAACACAATAGAATATATCGTGAAGAATCCAGAGGAAGGCTCAGCGGGAACTGACCTAATAGAAAGCGATTACAAATGGTTGTTTGTAAGAGATAGGTGAACGAGTTCTGACCCAGGGCCAGGCTATAGCCAGGCCTGTTATTTGGTTCCAAATTCCCAGAACAAGATTCTGGATATTGTCAAAGGTTCCCCCATCTTCTGGG
>CAZKXP010000067.1:0-2926 GCA_964556955.1 uncultured Candidatus Saccharibacteria bacterium | reverse complement strand
TGGTATGAAACTGCCTTCATTAAAAACTATGACTCAGGCAGGGGGAAAATTGTCCTTTGAATTGCATAAAAAATTTGCTGAGTGGGCTGAAAATAATAAAAAAATTTTTATAGTAATGTACGGACAGACCGAAGCGACAGCCAGAATGTCATATTTGCCGCATCAAAGATCATTGCAAAAATGCGGAAGCATAGGAATAGCAATACCGGGCGGTAAATTTTATTTAGCGGATTCTAAAGGAAATAAAATTACTTCTGATGAAACTGTCGGTGAACTTGTATATGAAGGTGATAATGTTTCTTTGGGCTATGCTGAATCAGGTTTGGATTTGTGCAAAGCGGATGAAATGAACAAAAGGCTTTTTACAGGAGATTTGGCAAAATTTGACAAAGACGGATATTATTATATTGTTGGGCGCAAAAAAAGATTTCTTAAAATTTTTGGTAACAGAATTAATCTTGATGAAACGGAAGAACTTATAAGAAGCAGTTTCAGTGGAATTCAATGCGTCTGCGGAGGTATTGACGATTTAATGTATATATTTATTACTGACGATTCAAAAAAAGAAAAAATTCTAAAATTTATTGCCGAGAAAACAGGCTTAAATCAGACTGCTTTTAGAATCAAAACAATAGAGCAAATTCCTAAAAACGAATCGGGAAAAACGCTTTACAGTGAATTGAGTAAATATTATGATAAAGTTTAATACGGTTCTGGAAAAACATCCTTTTTGTATGTTAAAACAAGAAAAAACGCTGTTTTTAAATGAAACGTTAAAACAACTTACGCTGTTTCATTATAAAAACTGCGGTAAATATAAAAAAATGTTGGATTCGCTTGATTTTAATCCGAATGCAATTGATAATTATTACAATATACCTTTTTTGCCGGTTTCACTGTTTAAAGAATTGGATTTGTTAAGTGTCAATAGGAATGATGTGTTCAAAATTATGACTTCTTCGGGTACAACCGGACAAGCCGTTTCAAAAATATATTTAGACAAAACAACAGCAGTCAACCAGCAAAAAATTCTTGTAAAAATTGTTTCTGATTTTATAGGTTCGTCAAGAATGCCGATGCTTATTATTGACAGTCCGTCTGTGATAAAAGATCGTACTAGTTTTTCTGCGCGCGGTGCGGGAATTTTAGGCTTCTCAATATTTGGAACAGACATAACGTATGCTCTTGATGATAATATGAAAATAAATATTAATGCAGTTGAAAATTTTTTAGAAAAACATAAAACAAAACAAATTTTACTTTTTGGTTTTACTTTTATGATATGGCAGCATTTTTATAAAGAACTTAAAAAAATAAATAATAAAATAGATTTTTCAAAAAGTACTCTTATTCACGGCGGCGGCTGGAAAAAACTTATTAATAAATCTGTTTCGCGCAAAGAATTTAAAAAAGCGTTAAAAGATATTTGCGGATTAACAAAAGTGTATGATTATTACGGTATGGTTGAACAAACAGGATGCGTGTATATGGAATGTGAATACGAACATTTACATTCAAGTATTTTTTCCGATGTGATAACCAGGAGATATAATGATTTTTCATCTTGTAACATAGGTGAAAAAGGGATTGTTCATGTTGTTTCAATTCTTCCCCAATCATATCCCGGACATTCTTTATTAACTGAAGATGAAGGTATTATTTTGGGTGAAGATGACTGTCCGTGCGGGAGAAAGGGAAAATACTTTCAAATATTGGGCAGACTTGGAAACGCCGAGATAAGGGGGTGCAGCGATACTTATGCAGCCAAATTCAGATAATTTACAATATATTGTAGGTAATGATCAGATTGTAGAGCAAATGCTTAAAGTAGCGCCGTTACCCGTTTTTTCAGAGCAGTCAATTTCTTTTTTAAACGAAATATCAAAGTTGCTTATGAAAGAAACAAACAAATTTTCAGATGTGACAACATTCGCTTTTTGGTGCAGGAAATCCGCTTTGTTGCAGCAGAAGAATAAATATAATGATTTGTCTTTGAGATTTGGAAAAGGCATTGCGTTTCACAGCACACCTTCAAATGTGCCTGTTAATTTTGCATTTAGTTTAGCGGCAGGCTTACTTGCCGGCAATGCAAATATTGTCCGTCTTCCGTTGAAAAATTTTATTCAAGTTGACATTATATGCGGCGTTATAAATAAATTATTAAAAAGTTCGTATAAGAATATGCGTCCGTATGTATGTATGCTTAAATATTCTTCGTCAAAAGAGATTTCCGACAGATTTTCATCAATATGCGATTCAAGAATTATTTGGGGAGGAGACAAAACTATTGAAGGACTAAGACAGTCTCCTTTAAAAATTAAAGCTGATGAAATTATATTCGCCGACAGATATTCAATAGCGGTTATAGAGACCGATAAATATTTACAAGCAAAGGATAAAACAAAAATTGCTTTTGACTTTTACAATGATACGTATTTTTCAGATCAAAATGCTTGTACTTCGCCAAGAATTATCTTTTGGATAGGGAAAGAAAAAGAAAGGGCAAAAAAAGAATTTTGGGAACAAATGCACAGGCAAATAAAAGAAAAATATATTATGCAGCCTGTACAGGCTGTTTTGAAATTGTCGGCATATTATCGTGCGGCGTCTGAATTTGACGTAAAACTGATAAAAAGCAATAATACTTCTGTTATTCGTGTTGCCGTTAAAAAAAATGATGCTAATCTTATGGATTTTAAATATCACAGCGGTTTCTTTTTTGAATATGACATAAATAATTTAAAAGAAATATTGCCTATGTGTTTGGAACGGTGTCAGACGATTGTATATTACGGCATTGATAAAAATGAATTTATTGAAATTTTAAATAAATACAGTCCGCGGGGGGTGGACCGTATTGTCCCTATGGGTAAATCTCTTGATTTTTCATTGGTTTGGGACGGCTATGATTTAATAAGCAGTTTGT
>CAZKXP010000066.1:0-3021 GCA_964556955.1 uncultured Candidatus Saccharibacteria bacterium | reverse complement strand
ACGTTGATCGTGAATGGAAAACAAACTGACCTGGTATTACCAGATAATGTTCCGATTCATTTACTTTCCAGGTCGATTTGTTCAGCATTGAAACTGCCGGTCAAAGATAATCAACCCCTGGAGCTTTACCTGGTCGAAAATTCAGGAGACATCTTAATTCGCAGTTCCCGCACACTGTCTCAAGCCAAGATCCTCAACGGCTCATTTCTGCGCTTGGTTCCGCAGGCTGCAAATAATCAAAAAGCAGCCTACTTGTTAGGTCCTGGAAATATCAAGTTTCAACTTTATGCCAAGAATACGATTGGGAGGTCAAGCCATGCGGTTGATCAAGATATTGACCTCAGTCCATTGGATCTGAATTCAGTCGTCTCCCGTAATCACGCCGCCATCAATTTCAGGGGAGGACAGTACTGGATCAAAGACATTGGAAGCAAAAACGGAACATTTATTAATGGCAGGCAGGTATTTAGTCAGGAAGTTCCTTTGCGGCCGAATGATGTGCTGTATTTCGGCTCCGAAAAGCGAGGAGTAAAGCTCATCTTTGTTCAAAGGTGATGCTTGCTTATGAATTATGTTTTTCTGATTAGAATGTTTCCTAAAATTGCGAAGGTTGGGATATAATCGTATAAGTTTATTGCTGTAACCTGATGGGTTTTGTTCATTGGAAGGGAAAGTGGGAATGCGAATTGGTAATAAAAAACCCAGATACCACTTGCAGAACAACTCACAGAGGACCAATTGTTATAAAAGCAGAAGTCCAGGCAGTTATTATTGGGGTTTTCTGCGCAAGAAAGGTGAGGAATGAAAAAGATACTGAGTGTCCTGGCTGTTTTACTGATTTTTGTCTTTATTCCATTTCCCGGAGTTCAACCAACACAGGTTGCCTCTCAAACTTCAGGCAATTCCGTTTGTGTGATTGGCGAGCCTGATATTTCTCAGTTTCCCGATGTTCAGTTAACTGTTCGGGCGCTTGATGCCGACATGAACCCGGTCAATGCCATTCCTCAGTCGAATTTTTCGATTCAGGAAGAGGGAACGCAATATCAGCTTGATCGCCTGGTGTTCAACGAAAAAGGATCGGGTCTGAACCTCTATTTCGTATTTGATCGTGGTAAGTACACTGACCTTGGTACGGTTCAGGGTGTGATCAACCGGTTCGTTGAGCAGTTTGGTGTGGATGGGCTTGATCAAATCACCATCATCAAAGCGGACGATAAGGGCACCAATGTTATCCTCGACAAATCCACGACTTTCAGCGCCATAAAAGCCCCCCTGAGCGATATCACCTATCGGTTGAATTACGACACCACTCCTTTGATCGGTGTGAACATGGCTTTGGACGATATCAGAGCGAGTGCTAAAGGCTGTGCTCAGCCAAGCGCGGTTGTGGTCATTAGCGGAAACATCAGCTTTTCGTCCAGCAATTCAGAAATGGTCAATTTAGTAGTCAACACGGCAACTGAAATTGGAACTCAAATCCATGTCGTGCAGACCTCGACACAAGCGGCAGCATTTGGGTTTTTCAGCCAGATGACCGATGGCACAGGCGGCAGCATTTCAAGACCTGGAGGCTCAATTGGGGCAGGTTCGAGCGAACTGGACAATAGCCTCTTTTCAAAGCTCAATAACCTCAGGGGAACCTACACGCTTTCCTACCGCACCACAAGCGGGGCTTCAGGAACCAGAAATCTCTCCGTGCTCCTTAATGGCGTTGCTTCAACATCGGAAACTCAGAGCAGTAGATACTCAATTGACCTCCTGCCTGCAAATGTCACCCTGCAGGCACCACTCGCGGGTGCTGACATTATTCGCACAGCCGAAACCTTTGTTGATCCAATCTTTACTTACGACAACGACACCGTTCCGGTAGATTTCACGATTGATTGGCCTGACGGAATAAAGAGACTCCCAAGCCAGATCCGGGTCATTGGAATTACTTCAACCAGAGAAGTGACGATCCAGGATTTTGCGGGGACGGAACCAAACCAAACATCTTTCCACGCCGATTGGGATGTTAAGGACCTCACCTCAGAGGGCGACAATCCGTTGAGCATCAGGGTTGAAATTACCGACGAATTAGGCGTAAAGACCGTCACAACACCGATAAACTTCAATGTCAGGAATGTGATTCCAGAGACGGTTGCCAAACAAACAACCCAGGAAATCAAGAAGAATCTACAGATAACCCAGTATCTTGTCTATGGACTGGCAGGTCTGATAGCCCTGGCGATCGCGTTGATCATCATCTTCAGGAAAAAGATCAAACAAGCATTCTCAGCCACCGGCAAAATTGGAATGGCAATCGAAAATGTACGGAAAACCATCGTCGGCGGCACAGGTCGGAGGAAGAACCCGATTGCCAAACTGGAAATCCTGCGTCCTACTGTTGAAGTTAAGTCCATCTTCACTGAGAGCATCAAGCTCGGCAGGGATCCAAATATTTCGGACTACACCTTCTATACACTGAATTCCGAGTGCTCTGTCAGCGGGGAACACGCGCACCTGGTGAAAAAGCGTGACGGTTGGAAGATCATCGCAGTCTCTGCCAGCGGCAGCCCTGTGTTCGTGAATGAACAGCGCATCAATATGCACGAAGAAGTACCACTCAAGAGCGGACAACTCGTGGAACTGGGTTACCAGGATCTTGGCTCAGCACTCTTCCGTTTTGTTGAAGTTGAAACCTCCGAGAAGTTTGAGTTTGCGGAAGAGATGGAGTTTAAACCTGTACAAGCCGTCCCTGACCCTGATGGCTACCGAAAGACCCAGGTGCTGGTTGTAGACGATCAGGATCAAGGCTCTGCTAATCGAGGCAATATGACCCAGACAGTGGTGGATAACGACGTGTTTGGGCCTGTGAGTGCGCCTGATGACTTCGATTCCCTGTTTGAAGACTTGAGGGAGAAATAAGTGAACATTAAGTCCGGATTGACGCTTAACAATTCCTTTGTAATTGAGGGACCACTTTCCTCGCGTGGTGGAACTGCTTCTGTCTACCTCGCGCGCCCCATCAATAGACCGGAT
>CAZKXP010000065.1:0-3035 GCA_964556955.1 uncultured Candidatus Saccharibacteria bacterium | reverse complement strand
ACCCAGGGATTGGCTTACTTCTTTAAGAAAAAAAGAGAGAGATTATACATTTATGTGGCGCAATGGTTTATCTAATGACATTGATTTGATTGCTTTAAAAGTTGCTTTTAAAAATACTTACTCAAACATATGTAGATTGGAATTAATTTACTATTCGGTATATGCTGATAAAGGATATAAAGATTTAGAAGAAGATAATCCATTTTAAAATAAATAGTTAAAGCGGGGCGATTACCTCAAACCGCTTTGAAAGACACCTTTGCCCCGCGCGGGACTTTCTGTATTAAAGAATACGCATATTGTAAGCAAGCCGAAGCCAAATCCTTATACTTCTTTCTTTCTTCTTCCCTGTAAATCGTTTCATAGTTTTCAATCGGCTTAAACTTAATTTCCTTGTAGTTATAGATATACGCATAAGAAAAGCCCGCTAAGGCGTATAAATCGCCCAAGGTAAGATTTATAACCTTCTTAGGGTTAGTTATACCCATTTTCAGTTCAAAGAACCCAGAAAGGAAGGGATTTGGCTGTATTCTGGGAAAATTTATCTTGTCTTTGCCATTCTTAACATACACTTCATATAACATTTTTACCTCGCGTTTCTATTACCTTTTCTAAATAAAAGAAGCAGGGTTTATTCCCTGCTTCTTTCTTACTTTACACAAGGTTCCTCCTTATTTATGCCACCTGAGCCAAAACAGGATTAGCATTGACTTGTTCGGCTTCTTTCATTGCCTTTTTCGCTTCCCTTCTCGCTCTTTCGGCAATTTTATCGCGGGGCTTGCGTGGAACCGCCCGCCGCCCATAAGAGATAAGCATAAAAGCGTCATCATCAAAAAACTCATTAAGAGTATCTATTGCCTCTACCAATTGAGAGAAACCTACTTCATTTGAAAAACTGCCTTTAAGGTTGATAAAATTATCTTTTAGGGATTTTAGAAACTCCTTCTTTGCTGGCGTTAGCAGTTTTTCACAATCTCCAACTAATTCTTTTACCTCCTGCCCCTTTTCAGCGTTGATTTCCTTCTTGATTGCTTTGTAGTCCAACATACAAAACTCCTTTGATTTGAATTGCTGTGGCTTATGCCGTGCTTGAAGAGAAGATAAAGCATAAAAGAAAATATGTCAAGTGCTATTTCTTTATAGTATAGTTATATAGATGACACTTTACTTTATTAAGAACCTTGAAATGGTTAGAAAAGTTCTAAAAAAAGTAATGAAGATAATCAAATTGTAAGTAAATGGTATAAAACTATTCATTTGTTATATCCATTTACTTACTTTTTTTATCTAATAGTTTCCTTGAAAGAGTATAAAAAAAGCGGGGCAAAAAAGCCCCGCCCTTGTAAAAGTAGTATCTATTATTTACTTCCTGCTAAATACTTTGCCATCATCGCTTTTCCTTTGTGAGAAACCATTCGTTTCATAATCATTCTACTATTTACTTTTTAAGTTTTTAACAATATACTTACAATAATTCTTTAAAATAAGGAGAAAACGATGCTGGGATTTTACTACCGCGTTTCAACGCAGGGGCAAGTGAAAAATGACACAATGGAAATCCAAATAAGCAAAGCAAAGGAGTGGAGGGAGAAAAACGGTATTAAAGAAGGAGAATACTTAGAGTATGCGGACAAGGGTATTTCTGGACGATTAGGAGTAGAGCATAGAAAAGGATTATCAAATCTTCTAAGGGATATACAAAACGGAACAATCACAAAAATATGGCTATTTGAAAGTTCTCGTTTTTCAAGAGCAGATGAAGATATAAACATTAAACTTCAAAAGGACATAAAGCGTTTTTCTATCCCCATTTTCTTCTATGATATGGGAAGAGAAATAGATTTAAACAACTCAAATGATGCTTTCGTAGTAGATATAAACAACGCAGTTAATAAGTTTGAACTCGCAAAAATTCGTATGAGGACAAAAGCGGGAAGAGAAATAGCCCAAGACGAAGGAAGATTAGCATTTTCAGCAATATATGGATATGAGAGAGATGGGAGAGATGAAAACGGAAATTGGAAATGGAAAGCAATACCTGAGAAGTTAGAGATTGTTCGCAAAATGTATAAAGAGATTTTAAACGGTAAATCAGTTAGACAGGCATACAAGATAGTTGCTCCGGAAATAATCCTTGATTGTGGTAAAAACGATTTGTCTTATTGGTATAATAGATTGCGCCGTCCAGAATACGCAGGTTATTCTTTCAAAGCAGATAAAAGTTCTCTTGTAAAAAGTCAAATCTATACAGAACCAGTCGCTACACTTGAAGAATATATGGGGCTACAAAATAAACTCACTCTAAATAAAGCAAACCATATTAACTATTTTGAAAAAGCAAATTACACATCAACAGGAATTGTAAAATGTTATTATTGTAATGTTCCGTATTATAATAATTCTTCAAAGGTAAAAGGAAATATATACAAGTATTACGTTCATTATGATAATAAAATAAAGAATAAGTGTAATAATACGAGAACCATAAAAAAGAACGAATTAGATTTATTATTAACTTATACATACTTGAAAGAATACATTGATAGAATGCTAAATCGTTCATTAGATTTAAATCGTTATCATCACTTAATGGCTAATTTGCTAATAAAAGATACTTCACAAGAAAAGTTAGAAGAAAGATTACACAAATTACTTGAAAATAATAGGATAATTGCTAATAATCTCGGCGAAGATGCCAAAAATAAAATCCTTTGGGAAGTTTTTCAAAAAAATCAGGATGAAATAGAAGCGATACAAAGAAAAATTAGAGATATAAAGTTAGATGAAGAAAATAGAGAGAACGAATTTGAAGAGTTTAAAAAAGTAAGGAGTTTAGATAAATTAAAATTATTCTTTTTAGGAAAAGAAGAAAACAAGAATAAAGAACTTAGAATGTTTATTAGAACTGCCTATATAAAAGACGAAGATTTATTCATATTAACAAAACTATATGACACTTATAAGATATATGTTAAAAGTATAAGGAATAATGATTTTTTAAGTATTGAAAACCTAATTGATTTGATTAAAAAAAC
>CAZKXP010000064.1:0-3157 GCA_964556955.1 uncultured Candidatus Saccharibacteria bacterium | reverse complement strand
AGTAGAAGTGATGTATTTAGTACTACGATTTTAATAAAAGTGGTGCACTTAGTACTACGAAACATCACTTTTTGCCATAAAAGTGTTACGATATTTTATGGCAATATTTTAAATAACAGGCATAGCAAGACATCCCTCACTATGCCTATCGATTTTTACCGGGTGAGCAGGGCTGCGAACCCTGTCATAAAAATCCACCCGATAAAGATCATGGTAAATCCTGTCCATAAACACATGGATATATCATGGAACAGGAAATACCTAAGATTTCTAAAGGTATCACTCATCGTAACACCTCCTTTCATTATAAAATTACCTGTTATTTTTTCAACCATATTACGCTTACCCATGAACAGGCACATGAGTAAACGAAAAACAATACAACCGAGAAGAGAATTAAACTCATACATTCACCTCCTTTCTCTTCTCTATATTAACCCACTTAAAACTACCCCTAAAATGATTTTTAACGCATTAAAATTCCCTTTTAATATAAATTGACCTTTTTAAAAAAGGGTGCTTTTAAAAATGATTTTAGGGGGCATTTTTAAATAGGTATAAAAATATAACAACCCATAACTATTCTGCCAGTTACAGGTTGTTTTGCTTTTAGAACGGGAGAGGGGCGATCTCCACATTCATATCTTTCATACTTTGAATGTGGATGCCCGGCTTACAGGACCAAGCCTCTCCCATACAATATTCCCCCACTTGTTCCATACGGAACTTGTAGGAGAATATTTTTCCTCTTCCAGTTTTAAATTCACTGGAGAGGAAAAAGTCTTTTAATTTTAAAACCATATTAACACCTCCTTTCTATAAATTTCAAATAGTATTAATATGGTAATATTATTCAAAGGAGAGGAATTTCACCCCTCCTTTGAATTTTAGAACAGTTCTTCGAGGCTCATAAGAACCTCAACCTCTGTTCTAGTTTCTTTTAGAAGGTCCACGCTAACACCTCCTTTCATATATAAATCACAATCTGCCATAAATTTAACCCGATGGACTTTTTCGGGTTAATGTGGTTTTAAATACAGAACAATTCTTATTTTTATTTCTTAGAATTATTCTGTATTTTCTCAAGGAAGAAATCTGAATCTTCTTCCTTTTTTATTTCTTCTGCATGGAGAATCATTTCTCCGAGGCAGAAGAAATTTTCAGAATTTACTTTTGCCATGTGGTTATCACCTCCTTTATATAATAATATTATACCACAGTAAACCACACAAAAAATCTGTGGTATAATTGCCGTCAAAAGCCACGGGGATCTTATCAATCCCGCCACACAAAAGATCACTCGATCTGGAACCGTGTGGCACTTTCTCCGGCTGTTACTTTTCCTGTGATAACTAATGATTAACCATAAGTAACAATGATTAATCACCGCTCTTTTTAAGCCTCGCGGAACTTCAGGCTCTGGCGGCAACGCAGGAGTCGAACCTGACGAGCTATCATTCGCCGTACCACTACGGCGTTGCCATAAAAAATCCCCGATTGATAGCGGGGAATAAAATAAAAACCACCAGGAATTTAACCGCCTGGTGGTTTTTAGATTCTAGTAATAACAAATATGGACATTCCCGGAATCTAGAAATAAACCTGGAACTATTGGTAGGTTTATTTCCACCGAAAACCTTCTCACCCCCTTACTATGGTTATAATCTACGGGAAGGAGTGAGAAATATTCAAACGTTCCAAGAATTCTTGGTCCATTTAAACCTCTACTCATATTAACACCTCCTTTCTTTATATATTTATTATATATATAATAGGTGTTAATAAAATGAGACTATATGAAGGAGTCGAACCTTCTATAAAAAACCGTTGCCGATTCTTTATAGTCACCACTGACATATAGTTGCTCTGAAAGGTTATAGATTATATATAATATAATATAATATATAGTAAATAATATTATATACAATCTCCTATAGGCCACAGGTCTAACCGCATAGAGACCTCTCTACGGCTTACCGCCTGCTTTACTATATTTTCCCCTGACAATTACTAACAGGGCACAAGTCCCATGAACTGTGACAAGGGAGGTCTTAACTGTGTTGAATGATACATTGACTCACACAGAACCCTTCCACCTTCAGGTCAGGTTTTTATATTATATCGTTTTTTCTATAAATATATGCATGTGTGAGAAACTATTAACTCACACAAGGAGTGATAGATTCTTGCATCAGAATCTCGAAGGTCAACCCTTCATCATCACCCATAGATTAACATGGCTGTTTTAATCTCAGTGAAATTAAGAATAATCCCTATAGGTTATCAGCTTCCTATTGGACTATACTCTCCATAAGTAAATACAGAGCTTACAACGTGACCACTGTGTACCTCACGCGTAAGTTTTTAATACTTACGAAAATTGATATTTAACAACGCAGTTTCTTTCTGCTTCTTTTCGGGAATCGTGAATATCCTACCCTTTTTTACCGCTCTTAATGGCGAACTATATTATATATCATAGTACCATATATAATAACCATTCGAGTGTCAATTCTTCAGGATCATTCTCCCATAGCTTATTTCAGTGACCATTCTTTTCCTATATAATTAAATACAGGTGAGTGATCTTTATATATAATAGGAATAAATGAAACACAGGGGTGTTATAATAAGCAAAATCTCCCTGATTAATTCATTCTTTTGCCAATATTCCACGTCACATGTGGATTATGTATTATTACATATCCTATAAAATGTAATAACCAGGACTTTCACCATTGGCTAAATTATGCAGGTATGGGTTTAATTGTTTATTTTAAGTCTAGGCATAACCAATAAATATAAAACTCCCGGCTATTATTACGGTACACTCTTATATTTAAGGTAGAATTAACTATTAAATGCTTCGAGTTTAATTCATACCAAGAATTACTAATAGATATAACATGAATCTATATTCATTCTTTTTTATGCAATATACTCTTTTTACCAGTGAGAAAGTTTTTCGTAAAAAACTATATACTCAATAGCTATAGTGAATTAAACTATAGGATATATTGAGTTCTATGTAAAAAATAAGTTCATACTTTTTAGGCATAACCGAACAAGGGTTATACTTTAACAAAAGTAATTCCTTGCCCATGTTAAACATTATAGAGAATAGGAATAACGAACAAGGTTATTCATTCTTTCTAAG
>CAZKXP010000063.1:0-3202 GCA_964556955.1 uncultured Candidatus Saccharibacteria bacterium | reverse complement strand
TAATAATCATCAACTGATATTACTTTAGGATTTAATCCAAATCCTTTAAAATAAAGTGCCATTTTTCTAGATGTTGTTGTTTTGCCTGATGAAGATGGTCCTGCTATCAATACTATTTTTATTCTATCTTTTTCCTCATATATTTCTTTTGACAAATATAAAAGCTGATTATTATAAACTACTTCACTCATTCTAATAATATCTTCTATTTTATCTTGAGTTGCAAAAGTATTAATATCATTAGCATTCTCTACTTTTATCATTTTCATCCATTCACGAAATTCACTAAAAGCTTCAAACATTTTTTCGTGATGATGATATTCAGGAATCTCACCATTTAAATATGGTACTGGTTTTTGTAAAACAAAGCCTCTATCATTTATATATTTAATATTAAATGTTGTAAATACTGATGTTGATATTGGCATTTTACTATAGAAAAAGTTATAAATATTATCCAATAAATATAACGAAATATAGGTATTAGTATTATATTGCAATGACTCTGCTTTAGGTATGTCATTGATAGTTTTAAAGTATTCAATCGCATCTTTTCTTTTAACTATAACTTTATTTATTAGTAAATCTTGAGATGCAACTTCTTTCATTTTAGCAATTACTTCTTTAATCATTTCTTCAGTAACATCAAAAGTAGGTATAATATATATTCCTTTATCAATGGCATGACTAACTACTATATCTTTATCAGAACCATATAGCTGTTTAATGGCATAAATAAGTACAAATATTAAACCTTTTTCATATATTCTGCTTCCCACAACACTACTGCAATCAAAAAATTCAATTGCACAATTTTTATTTACTATCTCATTTAGACTATAGAGAGCTTCATCAACTTTTGCAACAAGAATGGGAAATTTAAACGTATTAATAAAATCATTAGCAATATCTTTTAACCTAATCCCTGCTGAATAGCTATGGGTTTCACCATTAATCAATACTTTTATTTGTGCCATAGTATCACCTTTTTACTCTTTATATTAATATAATATCATATTTTGATTATTTTTAATACGAATATTTATATTTTTTTAGCTTATGATAATTATGGGTGATGATTATGAATTTGATTCCTATCGTTATAGAAAAAGAATCCAATGGTGAAAGAAGTTATGATATATATTCTAGATTATTAAAAGATCGTATTATTATTTTAAATGGTGAAATTGATGATAGTTTATCTAATAGCATTGTAGCCCAGTTACTTTATTTAGATTCATTAAACAGTAATGATATAAATATTTATATTAATTCTCCAGGAGGTTCTATTACTGCTGGAATGGCTATTTATGATACAATGAATTTTATTAAAAGCGATACCTCAACAATTTGTACTGGGATTGCTGCTTCAATGGCTGCATTTATTTTATCAAGTGGTACTAAAGGGAAAAGATATTCTCTTCCTAACTCTGAGATAATGATTCATCAACCATTAGGGGGCGCAACTGGACAAGCGACGGAAATAAAAATCGCTGCGGAAAGAATATTAAAACTAAAAGAAAAAATTAATAGAATTTTATCAAAAAATACTAATCAACCAATCGAAAAAATAGAAAGAGATACCGAAAGAGATTATTTTTTATCCTCTGATGAAGCCTTAGATTACGGTCTAATAGATAAAGTAATTGTTCATAAGTAACATCTATTAACAAAGATATCAATTCACAATTTGATATTTTTTTATTATCAGTTTATAATAAGATTGGTGATTTTATGAAGAAATGTGCCATTGTTTGCAATAAAAAAAGTGGAAGAGGAATAAAAGAGGAAGATCTCGCTAAAATATTAAATATTTTATTTGAAAAAGGATACGAAGGTAAAATTTATATTACCAAAGAGGAAAAAGATGCTATTAAGATAGTTGAGGATCTTGAAGATGTTGATTTAATTTTATCAATTGGCGGAGATGGAACTTTTAGTGAGGTTATTGAAGGCAATTTAAAAAGACAAAATAAAACATTACTTGCTCATATTCCTATTGGAACTACTAATGATGTAGGAAATATGTTAGGAATGGGTAAAAATATTATTAATAACGTTAAAGATGTATTAGATGGGCAATCCAAAAAAGTTGATATCTGTTTTATCAATGGACATCCTTTTATTTATGTTGCAGGATTTGGCAAATATATAACGGTTTCTTATGATACTCCTAAAGAGTTTAAAAAAGCATTTGGCTATTTTGCTTATTTATTTCAAGGAATAATAGAATTTTTTAAACCTACTAGACTTTATGAAATAGAATATAGTGTTAATAATGAAACTTATAAAGGTCTTTACTCAATGATACTTGTTTCTAATGCTAATAGAATTGCAGGGATTAATGATATTTATAAAGATATGAAATTAGATGATAAAAATTTTGAAGTATTATTTTGTAATATTTCTAAAAGAAAAGACTTAATTAAAAGCTTTTATTATCTTAAAACTACTGAATTAAATAAAGTCCCAGGAATATTTTTTCATCGTACTGATAAATTGCAAATAACGTTTAAAAAGAAAATTAAATCATATTGGACAATTGATGGAGATAGATTTGAAGAACGCAAAAAAACTTATACTTTCACTACTGATGATTATATAAATATGCTGATTCCTAAAAAAAATATTGACAAATTGTTCTTAAATAAAAAAGATATTCGCTGATGAATATCTTTGTTTTTATATTAGATAAATAATTAAGAATAAAACAGTGCTAGTTCCTAATAAAATTAAGAATACTGGCCATATAAATTTCATCCATTTTGTGTATGATGTTTCAGTGAAATATAGCGATGCAATTAACAAGATGCTTGTTGGCATGATTAATGACATCAAACCATAAATGCTTACAAACATAACGCCCATTAATGGATAAAGAGTAGCATCACTAAATGTTCCCACAATATATGGTAAAACATTTTGAGCATAGTAGGAAATGTCTACATAAAATACACTGTTTATCGCAAATGCTGGAACAGCAGCAGCAACATTAAATTTACCTGTTAAATTCATTAAGAAATTTGTAATATTTAAAAATACTGGATTGTATACTGCTATAACTAGAATAGAATATGCCAATATACATATTGCAGATGGAATTACCATTTTCTTTGCACCATCACATATATCTTTAACAACATCATTAAACTTTATCTTATATGATAAGGCAATTACAAAGATTGTCATGACAATTAAGAAT
>CAZKXP010000062.1:0-3277 GCA_964556955.1 uncultured Candidatus Saccharibacteria bacterium | reverse complement strand
AATCATGAAAGAGCTTGATCAGGACACCATTATCAACATTGAGTTCTAAGGGGGATACACATGAATAAGACAGCAATCAAGAATTTTGCAATATGGGCGAGAAATAAGCTCATTGCTGACATCAGCTATAAAGCAGGTCTGTTGGGGATAACGGAAAAAGGAATCAAAAGCCCGCTTCCGCAATCCACCCAGACTGTTCAGTTCTTTGATATAGGCACGAAGGAGCCGAGCTCTATTACTGGTACAGAAATCCAGCAACGTAAGAAGTTAGTTGAGGAGATAGAGAGAAAAGCCAAAGAAAGGGATTACTCCACGGCCTACAAGAATGTCATCGAAGAAGTAGCATATACCTGGTTTAACCGATTAATAGCCATTCGCTTCATGGAAGTGAATGACTATCTTCCAACCCGGATTAGAGTACTTTCCTCTGAAAGCAACGGAAAGGCGGAACCAGATCTAGTGACCTATGCTTTGGAAGCAAATCTTGATTTTTCTGCTTATGAAAAAGATAGGATCATCCAGCTGAAGCACGAGAATAAGCTAGATGAACTATTTCGTATACTCTTTATTAAGCATTGCAACGCACTCAATGCGAATCTACCTGAGCTATTTGAAAAAACTAGTGACTATACAGAACTACTACTTAATGTCTCGTTCACAGACAAGGAAGGTGTAGTATATCACTTGGTCAATGATATTTCTGAAGATGACTTCAATGTGTCTAAAGAAGGTCAGGTTGAAATTATTGGGTGGATGTATCAGTATTACAACACTGAGCCAAAGCAAGCCGTGTTCGACGGTTTAAAGAAGAACATTAAGATCACCAAGGAGAAAATTCCTGCCGCAACTCAGCTTTTTACACCGGACTGGATTGTGCGGTACATGGTGGAAAACTCACTCGGTCGGCTGTGGTTTGATTCGCATCCGAACGACGCACTGAAAGCGAACTGGAAATACTATCTTAACGAAGCCGAGCAAACGCCGGAGGTTGCCGAGAAGCTCCGCGTTATGAGGTTGCAGTCAACTGTAAAATCACCGGAGGACATCCGCCTGATCGACCCCTGCATGGGCAGCGGCCATATTTTAGTTTATGCTTTTGACGTGTTGATGCAGATATACGAGAGTGAGGGCTACAATCCACGCGATGCAGCGAAACTGATACTTGAGAAAAATGTCTTTGGTCTGGACATCGACCGCAGAGCGCATCAGCTTTCCTATTTTTCACTAATGATGAAAGCGCGGCAATTTAATCGACGTATTTTTACTGATGGTGTAAAGCCGCAGATCTTTTCCCCTGCAGGATACCCTGATGGCGAGGAATATGGATCTCTTGCGAAAATAGATACTCTCCCGCCAAAGCCTGTGGAAAAGATAGGTCAGTTAAGACTTGAAGATATCTCCTACGACTTGCAGCTGAACGCCTGGAATTTTAAGCGATTATTGACTCAGAAATATGATGTGGTCATCACCAACCCACCGTATATGGGTAGTTCTGGTATGAGCGCGAAACTGACGGATTTTGTAAAAAAGCATTATCCAGATAGTAAAAGTGATTTGTTTGCGGTATTTATTGAAAAGTGTGCAGAATTTACAAAACCTAATGGTTTTCTAGCAATGATAACCCAACATACTTGGATGTTTCTCTCAAGTTACGAAAAACTACGTTCTAAACTTCATCTGCTCGATACTGTTAACATGGCACACTTGGGAGCACGCGCATTTGAAGAAATCGAGGGTGAAGTTGTTCAAACAACAAGCTTTGTTAAGGTTAAGAGATACATACCAGACTATAAAGGTGTTTTTCGCCGGTTAGTTGATGCACCGTCTCAAGATGCTAAAAGTGAGTTGTTTCTCTCTCAACGTAATATGTTTACCGTATCATCCGATAACTTTTCAAAGATTCCTGGCACGCCTATTGCATATTGGGCAAGCAAAGCAATATTAAATGCTTTTGAAACAGCTACAAGCATGAATACGATTATTGATCCAAGGCAAGGGCTTGCTACAACAGATAATAACAAGTTCATACGTCTTTGGTTCGAGGTTGGAATCGACAAGATTAACTTTGATATAACGTCTATAAAGCAGGCAGACCAATCAAATATTAAGTGGGTTCCATATAATAAAGGTGGTGCAAGAAGACAATGGTATGGAAATTATGATTATGTTGTGAACTGGTCAAATAATGGACAAGAAATTAAAGATAATGTGTTAGCAAAGTACACATACTTGAAAACACCAGACTTTGTTGTTAAAAATACTGAATTTTACTTTAGAGAAGCAATTACTTGGTCTCTTATTGCTAGCAAGGGTTTTAGTATAAGATATCGGACACAAGGAAGTATTCATGATGTTTCTGGCATGTCAGCTTTTAGTGAAAGTCATACACAACTCATGTACATTTTAGGCTTAATGAGTACAAAAGTTGCTAATTATATATTTAAAATGTTAAACCCAACTATTAACCTACAGATTGGGGATTTCAACAATTTTCCAGTGTTGCTAACCGAGAATTATGATGTCATAGGGTTGGTAAATGATTCTATTAAAATTGCAAAACAAGATTGGGATGCTTTTGAGACATCTTGGGATTTTAAGAGACACCCTCTTATCGATGGTACAGGACTTAAGACTGATAATACTAGTTCGGAGGATGGCAGTGGATTATATACAATTGAGGAAGCCTACAAAAATTGGGAACAAAAAACAAGTGAATTATTTAAAAAATTAAAATTTAACGAAGAAAAACTTAATAAAATATTCATCAAATTGTATGGGCTTGATGATGAACTATCTCCGTTTGTCGATGATGCTGAAATTACATTATCTAAGGCACAATTGGATAGGGACATTCAATCATTTATCTCATATGCAATTGGATGCATTTTGGGCCGATATAGCTTAGAGACTGAAGGTTTATCTTTTGCCGGTGGGGATTGGGATTTAAGAAATAGTAATACATCTCTATTTCCTGATGAAGATAATATACTTCCGATAACTGATGAAGAGTATTTTCAAGATGATATTGTGGGTTTATTTATAGCGTTTGTTGAAAGAGTTTTTGGTAAGCCAAACCTCGAAAAGAACCTCAAATTTATTTCAAATGCTTTAGGTAACAAAGGTGATAATGCAAGGGATATCATTAGGAATTACTTTATGAAAGATTTCTTTAAAGATCACTGTAAATTTTATCAGAAGCGTCCAATATACTGGCTTTTTGATAGTGGAAAGCAAAATGGATTTAAAGCCTTGATCTATATGCATCGCTATGATGAAA
>CAZKXP010000061.1:0-3368 GCA_964556955.1 uncultured Candidatus Saccharibacteria bacterium | reverse complement strand
TAAACTCCGATTTCATTTCCATCATTACTTTCAATTGAAATAAGTAAAGTTGCGTTTTTACCAGTGTTCTTCATCGTAGGAATGTTGTATTTAGCAAGAGGAGTCATTTCATCACCAGCAACGGCTTTTTGAGCGGAATTAGCTGGATAAGTAAGAATAGAAGCAGCGTTCAAATAGAAATAGTATCCTTGTCCTGCCTGCATATTCCCAAGTGTGTTAATTCCAAAAGCTGGCATATAAATACCACCAACGTTATCTTTTGCCAGAACTAATGATGATGAGATTGATGAAAGGGCAGTCGTTGGTAACATTTGATTATCTCTCAAGTAAGCAGAAAGATTCCAGCCAGTATTTAAATTGATTGGAGTTTCTTCTGGAACTATTTTCTGTCCTGAAATAGTTAATACATCTTCATTTAACATACTAACTAAATATCCATCTTCATAATTCCAATTTCCAATATTGTTAATTCCAAAAGCAGGGTCATACATTTGTCCGGCACCATTTTTCACTATTTTTAGATTTGAAACAAGGTCAGAAAATACATTTGGAATAGTATCATTTTCAGATTGAATATATGAAGAAATAATGTTCCAGCCGGAAGATAAAGAGATGTTTTGAGAAGACAATCCAGATTCAGTAATAAAAGTAAAAACATACGACCATTCACTTGTAAATTCGTTATTACTTGCCAGTACTCGCCAGAAATATTGTGTTAACACATCTAATTGTTCATCTTCAGTAACTTGGTATGAATTACTTTCTGTTATATTATGTTCAAATAGAATATAAGAAAAATCATCAGAAGTAGAAACCTGAATTGTATAAGCAGTTGCGCTATTAACTTCATTCCAAAGGAATAATGGATTAGTTGATACATCCATTGAATTATTTAGTGGTTCAACAAGTTGCGGTGAAATTAATCCATTCGTTACTATTCCGAACATCATATTTGGTCTGTTGAAAGAAGTGCTTGCCCATAAAGGATTATTGCAAACTGTAGGATTTTGATTGGCACTAAACCAGCGCACTGAATTATATTCTGTTGGGGTGTAACGCATACTTTCGTTTAATGTATAATTCATATTATTAAAACAAATATCAAGCAATATGTTTGAAGTTCCATCCCAATAGAATGCTTCATCGAATAAGTGCAAATTCCATCCTGGAATTGGTAAATAATTAACTGGTCCATAAACTAAAGTCCAGTTATTCAAGTCCCAATTAGTAGAAAGAACGTTTTCTTCCGTAGTCTTTATACTAATATAAAAATCCTGTAAAGCAACATTAGCATTAATAAGAGCAACATCAAATGATAATGAAGTAATGTAACCGGGCGACATTCCAACTTCATTAAGTTCTTCAGCACGAATCAAGATTTGGTGCTTGCAACCTCCAAAAGCATTGCCATAAGGAGAAGGATATGTCCATTGAATATTAAAAGAACTATCATTTCCAATAGTTACAAAAGCGCCGGTTATAAATGTCCAATATTCAGACCATTCGCTTTCAGTGCAGGAATTAATCATTTTAACCCGCCACCAGTATTGCGTGTTAAATTCTAATGTAATTGAACATTGAAAACTCGTTTCAGTAATATATGGGTTGTCAATAATTAAATTGTAGAAATCGGGGTCAGTAGCTAATTGCAAATAGTAATATTCTGCTCCAATGCTTCCAGCCCAAGTAAATGTAGGTTGCAAATAATAGTTTTCAATTCCGTTTAAAGGAGTAAATAAAACTGGCTGAGGTAAATCCCCATCAACAACAAAGGACCATCTTGAAGACCAATAGCTATTACAATTATCTTCACCAACAGCCATAATTCTCCAAAAATATTTTGTAAGTTCGCTTAGAGGATTTTCTAAAACATAGTTAGATTCAGTTATACTATCTATTTCAGCAACAACATCAACAAAATTGTAGTCATTAGCTACTTGTAAAATATATGAAGATGCTCCAGTAACATCATTCCAATCGAAATTTGTATATACTTCAATGCAAACACTTTTATTTGCAGGTTCAACCAATTCCGGAAAATCAAGACAAGCAGGGATAATTGGTATAGCAAGTGCATAAACTGACATACTATTTGGAAATGTTCCGATATCAGTTGCTGCACCTGTCGCTATATCAATAGTTAAAATATGGTCTTCCCCGCTAATACGCCCTAACCAATAGCAAGTATTAGTGGATAATTCAAATTCTAAGTTTTGTCTTGATGTTGCAGAAAAACCGGTAGGTCCAATTAGTGTTGCTTCCCCTGTATATTTATCAATAGAGTATAAGCAATTATTTTGTAAATTAATTGAATATAAATCACCTTCAAGAGAAATTGCTAAGCCACTAAAATTAGAATTGCTTATCGTTCCTATAAATGTTGGAAAAGCAGTAAAGATGTCAATAGAATATAAGCTGTAACTTCCTTGATTATAAGCAATAGCATATAAAATATTATTTTTATTATCATAGCTAATTTCATATATTTCAATTCCAATATTACCAATTACAGTTCTTTCGCCAGATGATGGATTGATTGAAACCAGGTCATAATTAGAAATTCCATACCATAATCCATTTATCCAAGTTCCACTTGTTAGAGAGCTTAAATTTGATTGGTCTTGTAATAAAAATAGATTTTCTGGTTCATTAAGAGGGAAAATTATAGGCCCGGGATTCATATTACTAAGCCAAGTAGTATTATAAGCATAAGCAGAAGGTATATTACCAATTGTAAAATATCTGGTATCTGAAAAAATACCTTCAGAACATTCATTTAAAGATTTTACGTGCCAATAACACTCTGAATTTAAAGGTAGATTGATTATAAAAGCAGAGTTTTCAGTTAAAAGACTATCATAAAATATATTCACAAATTCTTCATCAGTAGCAATTTGTAATTGATAAGAGTTTGCAAATATATTAGGTTCCCAAGAGAAATACTGCACTGTTCCTATTTCTAGACTAAAATCAGCTGGAGTAATTAAGATAGGAGCAGGTAAATCTCCTTCAGTAACAAATTGCCAGACTTGAGACCAGAAGCTTATATTTGTTCCATCTGTAGCATTTACTCTCCAATAATACCGGGTTAATTCATTTAAAGCACTGTCAGCAAGCAATTGATAATTAGAGACATCAGTTCCAGTCTCGAATATAATTGTATTAAAATCTTCTTCTAATGCTATCTGTAATGTGTAATTAATTGCATTTGCAGTTTCCTCCCATTCAATTAAAGGAGTTGTGCTTACGCAAATTGATTGATTTGTAGGTAACGACTGAATTGGTGGATAAATTTCTAATAATTCCAAAGCAAATTGCATATTAGGACGATAAGTTGTAGTACTTGACCATAAAGGTTGAGAGCATAA
>CAZKXP010000060.1:0-3370 GCA_964556955.1 uncultured Candidatus Saccharibacteria bacterium | reverse complement strand
TATAATGCCAATCCGACGGCCTTTAACAACCGCAGGTATATACAGTATTCTCTGATTCTCGATGCGCACGTTATCGGAACACACAATGGCGAGACCTTTTACGACGCAACCCCGGTTGTGAACCAGATTGAGATCGCTTATACCCCTGCTGATCAGGGAGCCTTGTTCGAAGATAGAAATGTTGAACCACCGGCAACCATGATTGCTTCATTTTCTGACACAATTACTTCTCAAACCGATGTTGCAGTTCTCGGAGGTGTCGCAGACCATCTTGAGATAATTGCTCCGGCAGCGGTAACAGCCGGGGTGCCTTTTACCATAACCGTTCGGGCACTTGATGCATTTGGCAATATAGCCGATGACTACGATCGAACCTGGTCTTTTACCACTTCTGATGTTGCGCCGTTTCCGGGCCTGGCGCCTGGTGATTATACTTTGGTGCCAGCTGCTGATGCAGGTCAGCATACTTTTTACAATGCTTCGATACTTTACAATGGTCCTACCAGCACCATTACCGTAACTGACGGAACTCTCACGGCAGTTTCAGCAGCAATTGCGGTGAACCCTGGCCGAATCGGGGCATTTTCGATCTTTGCTCTTTCTCCGCAGATCGCAGGCAGCATTTTTCCATTGCTGGCCACCGCGCTGGACATCTACAACAATGTTAAAACTGATTACAGTGCTTCTATGGCTTTTTCAGACAATCGCACTGGTGGCAGTGCTGTTTATAACCCATCTGCACTGGCGCCGGGCAACTGGTTATCAGGCCTGGCTACGCTTACCCCCGGAGTCTACTTTACCAAAGCAGAAACTGTTAACGTAACCGGCCAGAGCAGTTATCGCAGCGGCGTCAGTAACCCGATCGAGATAAACAATGCTACGCCAACGTCTCTATTAATGAGTGTCAGCACTACTTCGCCGAACTCAGGTATTCCATTTTCTGTTACTGTCAGGGCGCTTGATAACTTTGGGAATATTGCCCGAGACTATGTTGGCCAGATAAGGTTTTCCTGCAACGATGCGCATCCGTCGGTGGCTTTGCCTTCAGACTACCAGTTTGTTGCCGGTGATGCCGGCGAAAAGCTTTTTACTTCTCAGTTTGTGTTTATTACCCCCGGCCCGGTCATGCTGCAGGTGGTCGACATCGTTAATGCGACCATGACGCACCAGTTTCCGCTCAGCGTTTTGCCGGGGCCGGCGACGCGCTTCGATTTGAGCTGCAATGCAACCCAGACGGCCGGCGTGCCTTTTAACCTGCTGATCAAGGTTTATGACGATTACGGCAATCTCAAGACGAATTTCAGTGAGACCATAAGCCTTCTGACAGATTTTGACACGGTTATGCCGGTCAGTGCCGGCGGTTTCTCGAATGGCCAGCTGCTGGTGCCGTCTGTTGAGTTGAATGAAGCAGGGCTTCTGCCTGCTGAGGATATCATCGCCTGCAAATTTAGTTCGGTATATGGCGACCGCCTCGTTAATCTGTTGCCGCCCTCAACTTTTTTTGAACGTTTCGATCTGGAAACCATTCCGGCAGAGCCGACCGTTGGTGATGCTTTCAAGCTGGTTGTCAAAGCGGTTGGCCCTGATGGTGCTGTCTATACCAACTATAACGGCACCGGCGTATTTCTTGAAGCCAGAGATGATCTGGATCAGCCGGTTGATCCGCCAATGGCACCGGTTCAGGCTTCTGGCTTCACGAATGGTATCAAAGAGCTTTATGCCCGCAACTGGGTTGCCGGCGAAATCACTCTTTGGGCGACCGACAAGACAATGTCTGACAGAATCGGTTCACTGACGGTCACTTTCAAGCCAACCAACCTATCGCACTTTTCTGTTGTTCCGGGAACTTCAACCGTGGAACCTTTTGCAAACAATTATTATCAGACGGTAAATGCTTCGTTTCCTCTGTTCTTGAAAGCTTATGACACAATCGGAAACATCAAAACCGACTACAGCGGCATTGTTCATTTTACCGAAAACGGTCCCGGTTCACTTTCGTCTTCGACAGTAGTGTTTGTCGACGGTGTTGCAACGCTGTCGGCCGTTTATTACGATCAGCCTGGCAAAATCAGAATTACCGCCACCGACAACATTCTCGACCGATCAGGGTTTTCTGGCTCAATACAGTTCTTTGGGCCTCTGCACCATTTCGACATTACAGTTAATGTGCACCAGACCGATGAAACGCCGTTTCCGCTACAAATGACCGCCATAGATACATATGGCCAGGAGAAGCTTAATTTCAGCGGTAATGTCACTTCACAACGCTTTTCATGGAACCTCGGGCCCCTGACAGACGTTGCACTGACTCCTGTCGCTCCTGCCGTGGCCTGGGAAGAAGCGAAAAGCTACACCTGGCTGACTGCGAACCGGCCAGATGCCGGCGCCAGCCCGGGTGATTTCGGGTTCAGAATTATTTCTGACACCTTTCCTGACGCTTCCGGGGCAGCCATAATCAGTCTGCATCGAACCAGCGCTTTGGCAGTCGCCGGGTTTGCCATCGAAACCTTCTCGCCGCAGCAGGCCGGAAAGCCTTTTCCCATGCTTGTTAAGGCTATCGATGCTTCGGGGGCCGTCGTTAAAACCTGGGCTGCAGCCGATGCCGCTCTGAGCGCACTGGCGACGCTTGGCTTCAATTCTGATGTCATACCGGCAACAATCGCTGCTGCCGGCTTTGTTGATGGGGTTTATGCCACAACCACGGCCCAGATTGTCACGCCTGGAACTTACACGGTAAGTGTGACTTCTGGCGGCTTAAGCGGCTCTTTCAGTCCCCTGCTGATTAAGCCCGGTGCAGCTTCGGCTTTGCGTATCACCGTGCCGGATTATGCCCCTCTGAACGCTAATTTTGCCATTTCGGTAGCTGCCGTTACCGCGGATGGGCAGGTTAAGACTGACTTTGTTCCTGACGGTCCGATTCAGCTGAAACTTAATGCTACGTCTACCGGCTACCTCGGGGTGCAGTTTATCAACCCTGAAGATTTCGTCGACGGTGAAGCAAAGATTCTCAACCAGACCTATAACAAGAGTCAGGAAATCTTTATCAGCGCGATCGACAATGTTACCGGCATGCGTGACACCGGTGGGCCGGTCAAGGTTTTTGGGCCGCCGGTAAAGCTGGTGCTGCAGCCACTTCCGGATGCCTCTGCAGATTTCTTCTGGAACAACTGGTTCAAGGTAAGAGTTACGATCAAAGACGTCAATGGTTACCCGGTTGCTAATTTTACGGACGATATAGACTTTTCTGTCACGCCCGGCACCGGTTCGCTGGCCGGAGATGCCGCTATTATTCCGGCTTTGGTGACCCAGCTTTTTGAGGCTGACAGCCTGGGCAGCCAGGAATTTTACCTGAAAGTGACTTATTCAACAC
>CAZKXP010000059.1:0-3404 GCA_964556955.1 uncultured Candidatus Saccharibacteria bacterium | reverse complement strand
GATTATGCAGGCCTTGTACACAAATCGCCGGTTCAACTGCTCTCTTTAGGTTTAATCAACCGTCACCCACAGATTCTCCCGAGGTGCCGTCCGTTGAAAATTCTGTGCCGTCTTTTCGGCGTCGTAAGCGGTCAGAACGGCCGAGTTCTTCACCAGTACAACAGTGACCGGGGCTTTTTTGATCCGCATTTCGGCAATACTGAAGGTGACGGTCTTCTCACGTGCTTTTTGGAACAGACCATAACGGTAATCGGAACCCGGTTTCGGACAGGCGCGCTGCCACCAGTCGATGAGAAAGAACTTCCAGACCTCGCTCATTGGTGTTACCGAAAGATCCGGCGGGCGCAGCACGACGCGTGTTCGGATGCCCTGTGCGAAATACAGGTCAGAAGCCAGTTCACAAACCGTGTCCAGGCGGCAGGCAACCGCATACCGGACCTCGGGCTCCATGTCCGGCCACTCACCGTCAAGCACAAGGCACTCGCAGGCCACCTCTGCCAACGCGTCATACTGGACTAGAAGGGCATTCCTCTGCTCGCCGGAAAGTTTCCATGGGGAGCCATAAGGGTAAGGAACCGGATCGCTCATCTTGCGCCGTTCTTCCTGCAAAAACTCCATCCAGTAACACCATGATTTGCGTCCGCTAGCAGTAGGTGTTTTCATTGCTTCGCTTCCGCTCTGTTAGACCTTTTCAGGTGCCGGTCCTCCTCTGTCCACCAGTTTACGCGCAAAAGCCAAATGTCTCTTTGTCTTTTTAACATGAGGATGCGCGGGGCCGAAGTGATGCAAGAGAAGTTCTAGTGCAAGTTCGAGAAACTGAACTGCCAATTGTGGACGCATGGTTTCATAAAGTAAAGCACCGAGGTTTGTCATTACACATGCCAATTCAACGTCGTCTTGCATGTGCTGAACCACTGAACGATATAGTTCTTCGGCTTCTCTATTTGCGCCTTTTCGGTTAAGAAGATTCGCAAGGTTGTTTTTGACGATCAATCCGTACCTGTCATTTGACCCCTCTCGCGCAACATCGTACGCCATGGCTTTTCGAAAGGCTTCTTCGGCCCCATCAAAATCCCCTAACGCCTCGAGGCATGAACCAAGATTGTTCCAACAAGATGATTTAGCGTGTTTAACTTGTGGGTCATTCTTCTCGGTAATCTCAATGACTCTTAACAGCAGTGGTTTTGCTTCGCTTGGTTTTCCCCAAGAAGTAAGCGCGTCAGCTAAATTGTTCAATGCGCCTGCGGTGTCCGAATGATCTACTCCTCGCGAAAGTTCAGCACATTTTACGCTATTCTTCAGAAATGTGACCGCATCTTCATACAGACCTTGACCTGTCAGAAACATGCCCATAGAGTTTAGCAATATGCCAAGAGCATGATAATCGCCATGGTCTTGCAGATGGACGAGTAGCGCCTCCATATGCGGAAAAACGTATCGCCAGAAATTCCACGTTGAGCTATCGCTTGGAGACGCTGTTTCTACAAAAGGCATAATAAACATATGTAACAGAGCAGATATCCGTTGTTTCTGTTCCTGAGCGGATAAAAGTTCCTGTACAGCTAGTTGCACGAGAGGGTGAACGTCGAAATCGTCCTCTCTTCTTATTATGAAAGACCACAGATTAAGCTCCGTAACATGTTGATCGGCATTCTTGAGATAAACCGGCACACCATTCGCCTCCATCTGTGAGCGTCGTGGGTGGGTTGTCAAAACTTCATAAATTTTAATCATCTGGTGATTAGGCGCAAGAAAAGCGGCAAGTTCCAACGTGAATCGAGCTTCGGAACTCAGGTGTGCCAGCGATTGCTTTATGATTGCCACAAAAGAATGTGAATATTTGGTTGCGCCGCTTGTCTGGATGTGAACGGCCTGCTTAATGTCGTCCAAGAGTCTTGTCAAGTAAGCGTCAGGGGAGATTCGAGTCTGCCGCATGTAAGCGGCGGCCTGTTCAAGCGCAAGCGGTAGACCTCCTAAAGCATCACTAAGTCGTGCGACTGAAGGCCAACTACTCTGAGCAAGCTGAAGACGTTTAATAAAGAAATCGGCCCCTAACGCGTGCGTCCAAGTCAACATTTCGATCGCATGGCAAGTCGAATCCCAGTCACTAAGGCATGAAGTAGCGAGTAGTGTGCCGGCGAAAGCAGCCGGTACGCATTCAAAGAGAAAGTCGCGAGCCTCTTCTGAGTCAACATTGTCCACTATGAGCAACCATCCAGTGTGGCCCTTCAGCCATCGTCTGACGGCTTCAACGCGTTTTACGTTATTCGTCTCCTTTTGCTCTGGCAGGTCAAGCGCCTCGAACTCGCACAGTGCGCCTAGAGATGCGTGAAGAACTTCCTTCGAGTTGCCGCGTATCCACAGGACAGCCGAAAAATCACTTCGATGTTTCCAAGCAAAGGCGCAGGCTATTGAAGTTTTGCCGATTCCATGGAGCCCATGTAACACAAATACGGAACGTTCCGTGATATTTGTGGCTTTCGGTCCTGCTGTTTCGATCAGGCGGTTCCATATATGTTCCGGGCAAACAAAATGAGGCGAAAGTGGATAAGGCAAATTACAAGGGCTCTGCGCAAAAGACGAATCGTCGAGATGACTATTAGGAAAATCAGGGGGAGTGGCTGGCTTCATTCGCCCTTGTTTCTTAAATTCAAATACGCGTTCAACGTGTTTATACAAAGCTTCTTTAGCCTGTTCGCTGTCAAAATCATAAAGGCGGAGGCGAAACAATGGTGAAAGTAATCCTAAAGTCTGGCATGGTGCAATTTCTAGCAGAATCAGTTTGCGTTCGTGGAACGCTGCAGTCCATTCATCGGCGGTGTATTCTGAGGTGAAGTAATTAGGACTGCCGATGGCTATTGTGAAGTCACATAGCGCCCCTTTGTGCATGTTCTTAATAAAATTGCCATTCGGTGAGAAATCCCATTCCTGAATTAGGCATGATTCTTCACCATATTTCAACTCGATTTGCCACGCTACCCAATAAGCCCACTTAACATCGGGCTCAACGTTTCTGTAGCTTATGAAGAACTGCGCAGTGTTCATAACATGAAACCAGAGAATGATTCATGATTTGAAGGGTTCTATAATAGCGGCTCTGAAATTCTCATCTAGCGCGGATTGCAGGGCGAGGAGGGCGGCGATGCGGCGGCAGGTGTCGGTGACGTGGCGGACCTCTTCGCGGGTGAGGCCGCGTCCGAGAAGGGCTTTCTCGCGGTAGGAGAGCCATTTCTTGATGACGGGGTAGCCGCCGAGGGTGTAGTCCCAGACCGGTTCGGGGACGTTGCGCCAGCAGGTCGTGGCGTTGAGGTAGACATCGAGAGAACGTTGAGCGTTGAGCGTTTCTTCTATCTTGCCGCGCCCCGGCATGGTCACGCCGCCCTGTCCCGCGTGGCCCCAGCCTG
>CAZKXP010000058.1:1327-3417 GCA_964556955.1 uncultured Candidatus Saccharibacteria bacterium | reverse complement strand
CACGCAATTATTCGTTTGTATTTCAGAATAATGATTAAGTGAAAAACAGCTGTCACATCTTATTTTTGAATTTTCTAACAACAAATGAGCCGATTCTTTTGATACATATTGAAAATCTGCAGTGTTTTTAATTACCGAATGTTTCATAAGGACTTCCGAAGCTCCGCTTGAAACAAATGTTGATAAATTTGATGTTATATTTGAATTTTCTATATATGACGTTGAGCAATCCCTTGCATCAATAAAACCCGTAAAACCTTTTGTATTTATATTAGAAATAACTGCATTTGATTTATTATAAAATGAAAATAAATTCAATGACATTTGGGTATTATTTTGTATATTGATGCCGTCAAATACGGTTTCCGAATCGCCTGTTACAACAATCAGAGAATATTCGGATGATGTATTTAAATTTAAACTATTATCAATATCAATTTCGCCATAAGAAAAATTATTTTTTGACCATCCGTCAATAAATATACTCCTGGCTGGAAACTTTATTTTAACTTTAAAATTATTAACAGCCAATTCCGAATTTACTATTTTGAAGCTGTTACTGATAACGTCAATATTACAATCTGATACAGTAAAAGTTGAAACATTATTGCAATATATACCCTTACTTCCGCTGCAACTTAAATTTAAACAATCAACAACGGCATTGCCTATAAAAACCATTGAATATGTCAATCGTGATTTGAACGCGCAATTTGTCAAATTGACATAAATATTACCGAAAACATTTATACTTTCATTATACGAGACAATTTTTGTTTTTATTAAAATCAAATTTTCGCTGCCGTTCTTCATTATTCCTGCGGCATTACTGTTTACTTTACAATTTTCAAATTTTAATTTCCCTTCTCCTGTTATTTCTATGCCGTCTTCCAGCTCAAATTCGCTATTTTCTATACTAAGTTCTCCGCTTTCAATTACGCTTATTTGTTTGCCGGCCACATTACTTTTTGTTATGGATACTCGTCCGAGCCCTTCAACTGCCATTGAACTTAAATTGCTGTTATCTATATTTAAATTGACAATACCGTTTGCCGTTATTTTACCGCCTATATTGGAATCAACGATCTCAAATACTCCGCTGCCGGATACCAGCGCGTCTTCCGCTTCTATCTCTATCCCTTCCAGCTTTGTCTTACTCCCGCATCCTATCTCTAGCCCTATCATACCGCTGCTTATCTTTATATCTCTTAATTCCGCTCGGCTTTCTCCGCTTATCTGCATTCCGCCGGTTTCTCCGCTTATCTTTACTCCCTCAAATATGTTCTCCGTCCCTTCCTCTATCACTACTCCTATCTCTCCCTTTATCTCGCTTCCTATACATTCCAATACCTCTATGCCGCACTTGTTTATACATATCCCTTCACTGCTGAATCGGCTCCCGCTTATACTTGCCTTACCGCTCTCCAATATGTTTATCCCGCCAACTAAATATCCCGCGCTCTCTCCTATCTCTATCTCTGCGCTGTCCCTTATCCTTATATCCTGCCCTTCAATCTCACTGCCTTCTATATCCGCAAAACTTAATCCGCAAACATCCATACTTCCTATCTTACTCCCGTCTATCTTTATCCTGTCTAATCCTTTTAATTTTATCCTGCCTCTTATTTCACTGCCATCTATTTCCACTTCTCCGCTGTCTGCATCCAGCGCGTCTTCCGCTTCTATCTCTATCCCTTCCAGCTTTGTCTTACTCCCGCATCCTATCTCTAGCCCTATCATACCGCTGCTTATCTTTATATCTCTTAATTCCGCTCGGCTTTCTCCGCTTATCTGCATACCGCCGTTTTCTCCGACTATCTTTACTCCCTCAAATATGTTCTCCGTCCCTTCCTCTATCACTACTCCCGTCTCTCCCTCTATCTCGCTCCCTACGCATTTCAATACCTCTATCCCGCCCTTGTTTATGCATATACCTTCGCTGCTGAATCGGCTATCTCTTATACTCGCCTTTCCGCTCTCCAATATGTTTATCCCGCCAACTAAATTCCCAGCACTGTTTGCAAAATTCAATCTGGAAACGCCTTCTAAATTAACTGTGCCGCATTTGATATTAGAATCTGAAAAATATA
>CAZKXP010000058.1:0-1227 GCA_964556955.1 uncultured Candidatus Saccharibacteria bacterium | reverse complement strand
GAAACGCCTTCTAAATTAACTGTGCCGCATTTGATATTAGAATCTGAAAAATATAATTCGCCAATGTTTTTTATATTAATTTCATCACCTTCTACATTAGTGTCTTTAATTCCCAAGAAACCGGCATCTGAAACAGAAATTGAACCTATCCGGCTGTTTTCTACTTTTATTATATTGAATCCTGCAGACGTCAGATTTCCTTCTATTTCACCGTCAGTTATATTAATATCTCCATTTTGTACAAATACCGCTTCTTTACATTTTATTTTTATTCCTTCTAAAGTTTCACCTGTCGCCTCTTCCATATATAAACCTAATTTTTCTGTCTCTATTTCAACATCTTTAATTCTAACCTCAGATTTTTCACTTATGTATATTCCATACTCTTGGCTCTTGATTTTCAATTTTTTTAATATATTATTTTTGCCTTCTTTAATCTTAATACCCTTTAACCCTTCTATATACGTATCGCAACATTGCATCGGTTCAACGCCTTCTTTACTTATGCATATATTCTCACTTTTTATTATTCCATTAAAAACTTTCAGTTTCCCTCTTTCAATTATATCTATCCATTCTTTAAGACTGATATCTGTATTTTGTATCGAAAGTTCTGCGCTGTCTTTTATATTTATTTCATTTCCATCCACTACACAGTCTTCAATATAGGCATATGCCATTCCAATAACAGATACTGAACCTAACTTACTGTTTTTGATTTTAATTAGGTTAAGGCTTTCCGCAATTATATCGCCGGATATTTCGCTATTTTTTATATCAACTTCGGAACTGCTTATGATAACGGCTTTACCGGCCTTAATACTGACAGATTCAAAATACTCTTTCTTATCTCCCTGAAGTTCTATTCCGGTGCCTTCACTTTCTATTTCTACATCTTCAAGATTAACACAGCTTATATTTTTTACAAGAATACCGTTTAAATAACTTTTTATTTTTACTTTTTTAAATACGTTTTCTTCTCCATCCTCTATTATTACGCCATGCATGCCTTTTATCTCGGTATCATAGCAATACAAAACTTCTAAACCATTTTTTCTTAATCCTATATTCAAACTATCAATAATGCAACCTATAATACTTATTTTACCGGTTTCAATTATATCAAACGATTTGGCTAATTCAAGTCTGCTGTTATGTATCAGCAATTCTCCGTTATTATTTACTTCTACATAATCGCCTTTTAAACTGCATTTGTCCAATTTAATC
>CAZKXP010000057.1:0-3508 GCA_964556955.1 uncultured Candidatus Saccharibacteria bacterium | reverse complement strand
TACTTCCAGAAATATTTACACCCGATTGAGTGATTACTTGGCCACCTCCACCTCCTCCACTAAGCCATCCTGTAAATCCGCCTCCACCTCCGCCAACAACTAAAACATCTGCTGAAATATTGTTATCAACAGTAAAAGTCCCATTAGAAGTAAACTTATGTATTGTATATTGTCCAGAATAGCTAATTGTTCCTCCAGTAGCGGAGAAATATTCTGCAGAAGCTGGTGTTGTGCTGGAAACACAACTTCCATCTGAATATGTCGTATTATTTGGACAACATCTGTTACCAGCCACCGCGTAATATCCTGTATCACATGAGTTAGTTATACTTGTAATACTTGGTACTGTAGTATCTTTACTAAACCATATTACTGATGCCTTTACCTCGTTATTTGTATTATCATCTGTAGCTTTAGCTACAATATTTAAAGGATTGTTTACCTCTCTTCCGGTATATGTTGTACTACTGCATCCTTTGAAGGTAGTATCTAAATCAAATGTAATTGGTTGCTGATCAGGAAGTATATCGACAATGTAATATGCTTCAGTAGGAAGAGAGTATTTGTATGTATTACCACATTTATCTGTAGTAGCATACATGGCAGATATTTTTCCTGTAGCATTTTCTTTGAGTACTTGGTTTACAGTTTTAGATGTAGGTACAAATGATTGAGTATTGTTAGAGTTAGGCATTGTAGTACAGAAGTCTTCACCATCAATACCAGAGCATGTCGTCCATGTTTTCCATTCGTCATTGTTTCCGTAGTTATTTACTTGGTAGTAGTAGTTAGCACCTCTAGAGGTAGTAGGAGCAGTGAATGTAGGTGTAGAGATTTGTACGTTGGAGGAATCAGATGCTGGTAGTTTAATGTGTGTCGGATTGTTAGGATTATTGGAGAGGGTATATGTAGCACCATCTACAATGATATTTATACTTGATGGACCAGAGGTAGAGCCATTATTTTGGATGAAGGTGGTATTGGTTTCGTTGTAGTAACAGGCACTACCTGTTAAAGTACATGAGCTACATCCGTTAGAGCCTGTACAGCTACTATTTGTACCAACTACACATAGTGGACCAGTAACTGTTGTAGTTTGGCCAGAGGGACATGAGGGGGTACAACCTCCACAGGCACCTGGAGTACATGCTGGCGCACAGCCACCACAGCTACACGGGACACAGGGTCCACCGCAATCATAAGGGGTATTCTGCTGACAACAAGTATTACATCCACCACAACAAGCATATGTTGGCTGAGCAGAAAGAAAATAAATACATAAGGAAATAAATACAGATATTAATAAGGTAGAGAGAGTTTTCTTATTCATTTACTAAACTACTAAGATTAGTACAATCGTTATATATTCTTAATACATTATCATTATTTATGTTATTTAAATATCCTTTAATGTATCTCCCTTGGTTATCTATCATATCTGTTGGAAGAAGATTCAAACAAGAAGGTGATGTAACCTTATCTAAATTATTAAAAACCAAGGTTGTGAGGATATTCTTGCCTTCTTGATTAGATATAGCTTCGTAGAGGGTATACATAGCACAAATAGTTGTTTCGTTTACGGTTTCTGTGTAATTGATGTGAGAAGTGATAGTCTCCAGGTTATCAGTAGGAGTATCCCCTCCTTTATGAAGAAAGTCGTAAAGTATTGATATTTTTTTTAGATATACTACATCCATCAGTTTCATTTCATTTCCCCATGCTACATTTGTACCATTTAATAATGATGCCGGAATTAGTTCTCTATCTATACTATTGTCGCATACCGCATATCCTAGATTATTTGAGCTTTTACACGCGAATAGATTAGGAACTATTTCTAAAAAAGTGTCTTCGTACAACAGATTATTATATTGATCTGCTGTTTGAATCTTTGATTCATAGAAATTAGAATACGCTGAAGTATCTGCAAGATATTGTTCTAATGATTCTGCAGTTGGGCAGAAATCCATGCTATTTTTTACAATATATGTTGTAGTATTAGTTGTTGATAATTTTGTAATCCCAGCTTCAGATGTTATTTCAGATAGTTCTGTATCAAAAGTAGCGCTAATTAAGCTGTTTACGTCTTCGTTAATTAAGGAGATGATATATTCTTCGCTTAATGTAGCTATATACACAGCACTTAATGAATATTTCTTTTCCCCACTACCCCACCTGTATTGCATCTGTATATCTATTGGTTTTAACTTTTTGTACTCCAATATCTCATTCTCATATGTCAATACTGCTGAACCTTCACATATAGCTAAATCTTTTAACTCGCTGTTATTTGTAATAACTTGTGAAGTGAAACAACTGCCTTCATCTTCTAGAGTCTCAATATTTAACAACAATGCCTTACAATGAGCTACTAATTGATCTCCTGAAGTTTGTGTATCACACCAATTTAATACATCTCCATATTTATCTGCAGTTTTTGTTTTCTCATTACTATCCTCAAGTAAAAAATATACACCGGTACTAGCTAGTGCCAAAAACAGAATACCTAAGGATATCAGAAGAATATTTTTTGAGCAGTTTTTCTTCATATATAAATATACGATTTTAATCTAGTACTATGCAATACCTAAAATAAAGTCAAATCATTGCTTAAAACCCGTTTTGCATTCCATTGCAAATCAGGCTTATCACCCATTGTATCTACTATCCATTCTAAGTAACCTCTATCAAGCCTAGCAATGTCTTCTAGTGTTTTACCAGCATATTTACCAAACGATATCTGCCTCATATATTGTGGCTCCTTAGTTATGAGCATCATGTTCTCTGCAGATAGAGTACTGTGTTCTTGTAGATAATGGAAAAGATCTCTTAAAAAATGTACATCACTTAATGCGTCATGTGCAGTACTATGATCTTGATTTTCTTTTTTGTATAACCCAAGATAGTATCTAAGATATTGTAATGAATAGCTTTCTAAATCTCTCTCACCCTCACTAAGCATATTTCTTGCTACTTTGAGTGTACATATATACTCGGGAATATTAATCCCCTTTCTGTTTAGCACCTCCAAATCAAAATCAACATTGTGTGCTACCCAGATATATTTCTTTGCTAGGAAGTTTAAGTAATCTTCTAATGAATCCCCTATGAATTCAGGATCAATATTCTCAATTGGTAAATTGGCTTCTTCAATATATGGCTTGTCTTCCAGAAATTCCGGTGTTATATGGTGTATTGCCATGGCCCCGAAGGATATCTGTTGCTTTGGCTTGAAGTACATGTTTAGTTGTACATTTGTATCAGTTACAAACGCCAATTGAATAATATCTTTTACTGTTGTGTCCGTAGTTTCAGTATCAAAATACAGGAATGGTTTTGACATATTGTGAGCAGGTTAAATACATTATTCAGTATATCACAATATTCTAATCTCCAGTTTTGAAACCTACCTCTTGTTTGTATAGCTGTGAGGATGTACCAAAGAATATGTAAGAAAGATTGGAATATATATCATTGTAAGTAACAACCAACATAGGGTTAGTCTGGT
>CAZKXP010000056.1:0-3707 GCA_964556955.1 uncultured Candidatus Saccharibacteria bacterium | reverse complement strand
CAATATGCTTCAAGCCTTCAACGTTATTGCTAACAATGGTCAACTTGTAAAACCCCAAGTAGCTAAATATTTCACCGACAATTTTGACCGAATATCTTATCCCAAAAAACAAAATTCTTCTCAAGTTTTTTCTCCGGAAATTATTTCCCAAATGAAAGATATTCTTAAATATGCCGTCGAAAATGGTGTTGTTAATCAATTTAGACCTAAAAATTTAGAAGTTTGCGCTAAAAGTGGTACCGCTCAAATAGCCATCAAAGGCAGTTACGCCGATTCATCCACTATTGCCTCATATATCGGCTTTTCCCCCTGTAATAACCCTAAATTCACTATGATTGTTACTATAAATAATCCTAAATCTTCACCTTGGGGTTCCAGCACTGCTGCCCCAATTTGGTATGAATTAGCCTCAAAAATTGATCATTTGTTATAATTAATCACCTTCAATGCTACAAAAAATAAAGAACTTGTTCTTTCATTTACCAAAAAGTATTTTTTATCAAGCCTACTATCATTTTCCCACCACGAAACTTACTCTTATTGGAATTACTGGAACTGATGGAAAAACTACTACTGCTACATTGGTCTATGAAACCCTAAAAAAAGCTGGCATTAATGCTGGTGTTATTACTACTATTAGTGCCAAATACGACGACCATGAAATTGACACTGGACTTCATATGACCAGTCCTGACCCTTCCGTTATTCAAAAAATATTTAAAACTATGGTTGACACCGGGGTAACTCATGTAGTTTGTGAAGTCACTGCTCATGCTCTTGATCAATATCGATTTGCTGGTTGTCATTTTGCTGTTTCTGTTATTACTAATACCTCTCATGAACACCTCGATTATTTTAAAAACATGGACCAATATATTCAGACCAAAGCTAAAATTTTTGATCAATCTGAAATTTGTATTCTTAACAAAGACGATCCATCATACGAAAAAATTATCAAAACTTTCCCCAAAAAATTTTTAAGTTACAGCATCGACAAAAAATCAGATTATCAAGCCACCAACATTATCATTAAATCAAATTCATTATCTTTCAATATTAAAAATAATTCTATTTTTACTGACAGTCCTTATCGTTACCAAATTTACAATATTCTCACCGCCTTTTCTATTATGGATCAACTCCAAATTGATCAAAATTTTTTAGTTGAAACTGTCAAAAATTTTCCTCTCACTAAAGGTCGTCGTGAAGAAGTTCCCAACCAATTAGACATCAAAGCTATAGTTGATTTTGCTCACACCCCTAACGCCATTAAAAATACATTATCTTCACTTAAAGAAACCAATTCCGGCAAAATCATTGCTATTTTTGGCGCTACCGGTGGTCGTGATCAAAGCAAACGCCCTCAAATGGGATTAGTCGTCTCTCAATTAGCCGATATTGCCATTATTACTTCAGATGATACCCGCGACGAAGATATTCAAGACATCAATAAACAAATTATCAGCGGCATCAAACCAGACTCTGTTTTAGTCGATACTACTGATTTTTCAGAAATTAAAAAAATTATTAAATCCAACAAAAACAAATTTATTTATTTCAATATCCCCAACCGACAAGATGCTTTTAATCTAGCCATTCAATTATCACAACCAAAAGATACTATTATTGCTATGGGTAAAGGTCACGAGACCACCATTCTCCATGGCAAAACGGAATTTCCCTGGTCAGAAACCGAGGCTTTTCGTTCTGCTTTTAAACTCAAACAAAATTAATATGACTCAATTTAATATTCAAAATCAACTTTCGCCGGCAGAAAATTATCAATCAGGCCTTTTACCCCAACGCAACCAAATTAATTTTTGGTATCAAGATTCTAGTAGCCGTTCGAACCTATCCAATTTTCAATTAAGTTCAGAAAATCGCCGGATTATTAACAAAACTCAGGAATTTACTTATCAACTTATTTCTCTAAAAGATTTTAATTACACTCCAAAAGTTCAGAAACAAATTTTTTCCTGGCTCAAACTATTAGGATGGGATTTCCCCGTTAGTTCAGTTAAAACAATATTCACTAACCATATTTTTAATTATCTTTATATTTGGAAAGATCAACAACAAAATACCATTGCTTATTCAATCTGCTATTTTTCTAAAGAAATAAGTCATATCGCTTACGTTTTTTATGATCCCCAATATAGTCATGGTAATTTACCTATCAGATTAGTTCTTCAAACAGTTTCTGATAGTCATGATAGGGGATTAAAATATTGTTACCTTGGCCGTTTTTCTTCAGAAACTGGTTTTTACAAACGCAATATGCCCGGTTTCGAATACTTCAACCCTGATAGCAAACAATGGGAAAAATATTCTTAAATTTAATATTTGAATTTGATTAAAAATTTAAAATTTCGAATTAAAAATTTTGTTACTTTATAACTTTCAACTTTATACTTTCAACTAATTTATGAATATTCATATTCTCGGTATTGCTGGCAGTATGACTGCCAATTTGGCTGTAGCTCTCAAAAAATTAGGCAACATTGTCACTGGTTCTGATCAGGAAAAAATTTTCCCTCCAGTCAGCACTACTCTCAAAAAAGCCAATATTTCAATCAATTCAACTACTATCAATAAAAGTATTGATTTGGCCATTATTGGTTCTTCATATGGTTCTTTTGATAAAACTAAAGAAGAGTTTGAACAAATTAAAAAATTAAAAATTCCTTATATTTCCGCTACCGAATACATCGCTCAAAATTTAGTCAAATCAAATTCAGTTGTTGTTGCTGGCAGTTTTGGCAAAACCACTATCACTAGCCTAATTAGTTGGATTTTTTCTCAATCTAACAAAAAACCTAGTTTTATGTTTGGCGGTAACCCAAAAAACAAATTCGACTCTTTTAAGTTTTCTAATTCCAATTGGTCAATTGTTGAAGGTGATGAATCCATCCATGGTCTCGATAAACAAGCCAAATTTTTATATTATCGACCCAAATATTTAATTATCACCAGTGCCGATTGGGAACATAAAGATTGTTATCCAAATGAAAAATCTAATTTTGATGCCTTCAAAAAATTAGTCCAACAATTGCCTTCAGATGGAATTTTAATTCTCAATAGCCAAAGCCAAACTTCCCTAAAATTAGCCAAATATTCTCCCTGCCAAGTTATTACATATAATTCTCCCAATTCCAATTATTTCATTGAAAATATCAATCGCCAAAACGAAATCACCAACCTCTTAATTCACACTCCAAACGGATTAATAAAAACTACTACTAGTCTTATCGGTCAATTCAATTTTGAAAATATTTTAGCTGCTTTTAGCCTTTGTGACAGTTTAAATCTAAGCCATTATTCTATTTCTAAATCAATTATGTCTTATAAGGGTGTTAAACGACGTTTAGAATTAATTGACAAACGAAATAATATTCTTTTCTTTGATGACTTTGCTCAATCCAATCAAAGAATTATATCGGCATTATCGGCATTAAAACAGCATTTCCCTAATAAAAACATAAAAGTATTATTCCAACCTCACGCCTCATTTAGTCAATACAAAAACAGTCTTTGTGAACTCAAAAATTCTTTTGATTTAGCTAACGAAATCGTTCTCACCCAATTAAAATTCAACCCTAGTATTAGCAAAAAAGATCGTAATACTGCCAAAGATTTTCGCAATTGTCTTGGTTCAAAACTCATTTATCTCCCTCTCAAAAAGCAAATAATAAAGTATTATAAAGATA
>CAZKXP010000055.1:0-3733 GCA_964556955.1 uncultured Candidatus Saccharibacteria bacterium | reverse complement strand
CGCTTTTAAAAGCATAACCACCAATTGCGGAAATAATGTCTTTTGCTTTCCCCACTCTCCACCCTTTGGGTATCAGCCCGAGTTCCGAATCTATCATTTCCCCGCCGGAGGATTTGTAGGGTTTTCCTTCTACATTGGGGAATTCAAAATCTATGAACCAGTGCTTAAAGAGGGTTTGGGCTATTTCCTCCAGGGTTTTGTTCATCTTGCGGTTAAGCTCTATCTTATCGTCCAGGATTCCCAGGATATGGGCTATCTCTTTTTGGGTTTCGAGGGGAGGGAGATCAACTGAAATAAGACCAAAGGATTCTCTTGTAATTGTGTTAAAAACAGCACCATGACCAAGTTGCTGAAGTTCTGGAACCTGCTTAAGTAAAAGGTAGTATAGGTAGTTTTGATCTACAATATCTTGTTTTGCTCTCAGCCCATAACAAGTTTGGTTAAAAGCCATAGGTATTCTTACTTGGTTTATTACTCCGACTGTTCCACGTGCAGAAATTATTATGTCTCCAGGCCTTAGGAGCTTGGTGCTGCTTTCTTTCAGTCCTTTGTCAGTAATTGTTTTCTCAGTTGTCTCAATGTATCTGAAACTGCTACTCATATCTGCTACAGATATCCAAGGAATATCTCCGTTCCAATAATCAGCATTTTGTGTTTTGGGGGTTCCACCGCCAAAAATTAGAAATAGGTCGCTTAGCTTGTATTTCATTGTCTTCTTAAGTCTGTTTAAACCCAATCTCTTTCTTTTTGGGCTTGGGGGGTTCCATCAGTTGTTTCACGGCATTGATAATGCTAACGATGGCTTCATCGTGTTTTCCCAACTTTGCTTCCAATTCTGTCACTTTTTGGGCAATTTCCTTGTATTGCAGTAACATGGTGCGCATTCTGATAAAGGCACGCACTACATATACACTCATTTCCACTGCTTTGGGGCTGTTCAATACTGATGCAGCCATTATGGCACCGTGTTCGGTAAACACATAGGGCAGGGTTCTGCGGCCGCCCCATCTTGAAGTCGCAATTTGCGATTTCAAGATTGTAACTTCTTTGTTTGTAAGCTGAAACATAAAGTCTTCCGGGAATCTTTCGATATTGCGTTTCACTTGCTCATTCAATCTTTTGGTTTCCACTTCGTACAAAGCTGCCAGATCGCAATCCAGGATCACTTTCTGGTCTCTGATCTCAAGGATCAGGTTATCCGCAGAGATTGTCGTTTGGATATCATTCACTTTGTGCACTCCTTATATATCATGCTGATGCAGAATAAGATAGCAACTTGAGGTCGCAAAATGCGACTTCAAGTTTGAGATCACAGATTGTGATATCATGTTTATAAGTAAATGGCTCTGAATGTAATCCCGCAGGGATGCCAGATCTTAGCCCAGGGTGTAGCCTTGGCGAAACCCTGGGAAGGGAGGTAAACCGATATCCAAACCCCATTGGGGGTGGCATAATGAAGTTATAATATTCTATCCCACTGCCAGGTGTCGCCCCTACAGGGCTTTTGTGGCTTGGGTATATTACCTGGGGTTCACACCCCAGGCTATGGGATTTCGCCACTGAATGTCTTTCATAGTGGTGTTTGAAGTGTATATCCGTAGGTTCAGACCCCAGGCTATGATCTAGCGCCACTGTTTGGCTTTCTTGCCAGTATGTAAAAGAGTCTCTTTTCCTCTTAAACTCTTTTTTAAAATGTCTTTTCATTTATCTTCGCCAAACCCCAGCTTAGCCAGATTGGCTTTGATTTCTTTTTCCAGGCGGGCGGATTCCTCAAACTGGGCATAGAGTTCGATGGTGAGGCGGGTCATCTTGGCTTCGAAAGGTTCGCTGTCCTCGTTTTCTTTGGGTGCCATACCCACGTAGCGTCCAGGGGTAAGAATATGGTTTTGCGCGGCGATTTCCTCGGTTTTTACGGCTTTGCAGAAACCGGGTATATCCTGGTATGTTACTACCTCAGCAGCATTATCGTCATCCCAGCGCAGGCTGGGATCCAGGTCTTTTGTGTTCTCTGGATTCCAGCCTTCGCTGGAATGACGGAGAGAGGAAGCTTGGTTGATGGGTGCTTGTGTTGCGTCTTCGCTGGATTGACGGAAAGAGGAATTAACGGAGCCATCTCCTCTCCAGGCATGGTAGGTCCCGGCAATTTTGGCAATGTCTTCCGGGGTTAGTTCTTTGTGCACGCGGTCTTTCATCACTCCCAGGTTGCGGGCATCGATGAAGAGGGTTTCACCTCTGCGGTCGCGGTATCTGCCATTGTTTTTGTTTTTGCAGAGGAACCACAGGCAGGCGGGAATTTGGGTGGAATAGAAAAGCTGCCCCGGCAGGGCTACCATGCAATCCACCAGATCGGCTGTGATAATGGCTTTGCGGATCTCGCCTTCGCCGGATTGCTGGCTGCTCATACTGCCGTTGGCGAGCACGAATCCGGCTATGCCTCCTGGTGCCAGGTGCCACAGGAAGTGCTGAATCCAGGCATAATTGGCATTGCCTTCCGGCGGAATGCCATATTTCCAGCGGCTGTCTTTTTTTAGCTGCTCACCGCCCCAGTCCTTCATATTGAAGGGGGGATTGGCGATGATGAAATCAAAGAGCTTCTCTTTGTGCAGATCGCGCAGGAAGCTATCGGCATTTTCAGTTCCCAGGTCAGCTTCAATGCCCCGGATGGCGAGATTCATCTTGGCCAGGCGCCAGGTGGTGGGATTGGATTCCTGGCCAAAGATGCTGATATCGCCGATTTTTCCGCCATGGTCTTCAATGAACTTCTCGCTTTGCACAAACATGCCTCCGCTACCACAGCAGGGATCGTAGATCCTTTTGCCTGGCAGGGGTGCCAGCATGGAAACCAGCACCTGCACAATGCAGCGGGGAGTATAAAACTGACCGCCCAATTTACCTTCGGCACTGGCGAATTTGCCCAGGAAGTATTCATAAACTCTACCCAGGATGTCTTTGCTGCGGTTTTCTATGTCCCCTAAGCCAATGGTGCCGATCAGGTCGATCAGTTCTCCCAGCTTTGCTTTGTCCAGATCGGGACGGGCATAGTTTTTGGGGAGGATGTTTTTCAGGCGTTTATTGTCTTTCTCGATGGCATCCATGGCTTCATCGAGCAGTTTGCCGATCTCAGGAGTGTGGGCTTTGCCTTGCAGATAGCTCCAGCGGGCCAGGGAAGGCACCCAAAAGATGTTACAGGCGGTATATTCGTCCTTGTCTTCAGGATCAGCCATGGGATCGCCGCTCAGTTTTGTAAAAAGCTCGCTGAAGGAATCGGAGATGTATTTCAGAAAGATCAGCCCCAGAACCACATGTTTGTATTCAGCGGCATCCATATTGCTGCGCAGTTTGTCGGCAGCCTGCCACAGCTTGGCTTCAAAACCTATATTTGCGCCATTATCGGCTTTCTTAACGCTTTTTGCCATGCGAAACCTCTTTTCTTATCCTCATAGAACTTGTATTTATTTACCAGCTTTATTTGTCAATAGGAAAATCCGCAAAAATATGCGCTTTTGAATCTTACCTGTGGAAAGGAACCTAATATACAAATCTCGAAGATGATTTTCGGTGCTCAGATCAGCTTAGTTCCATCCCAATCCATCCTCTGCTTTTCTCTGTGGTTTTAAAAAAAAACTCCGAGTTTATCGCGAGTTATGCATCACCCCGGCAGTTGACTGATAGAACAAAAAAGACCTTTGCACATAACAGCGAGAAAGCTTGATGTTGGAGGTAGTAGTTTGCT
>CAZKXP010000054.1:0-3829 GCA_964556955.1 uncultured Candidatus Saccharibacteria bacterium | reverse complement strand
ATTGACAAAATTATATAAAACCGAAGAGTATCAAACAAGTTTGCAGGCAGGACAAATAAGTATAACAAACGATAATTCAAAATTTATAGTTACTGAAAGAAGAGAATTTTATAATCCAAATATTTCAAATGGTACTTATTTTTCATTAAGACATAATATTTACGATATTTTAACAATAGATAGTATAGATACTTTTGTAGATAAAGCTGCTTACAGGTTATCAAACACGAATAAATATATAGCTTTCAGACGCACTTCTAAAGACTACGGTGTTGAAATCTATGATTTTTCAACGAAGGAACTTGTTCAAAAATTAGAAATAAATGGATATGATTTAACAGGCATTGAATTTTCACCTGATGATAAGTATATAATAACAACTAATTGTTTTGGCGCATTAATGCGTATATGGGATGTTAATAAAGGAACAGGTGTATATGATTATATAGATGGTGGATATGGTAATTTAGATTTAACTAGCGATGGGAAATATATTATAGCAAGCATATTAGACGTTCTTATATTATATAAAGCTAATTATGGGGGAACATTTGTTCCAGAAAAGGAAGAAATTACAAAAACGATTTATCCAAATCCTACAACTGATTTAGTTATAATTGAATTTGAATTAAAAACCTCTGGTAAAACAAAAATCGACTTGTTAGATACAAAAGGAAGTAATATAAATACAGTATTATACAAATTTCTTGAATCTGGTAATCAAAAAATTGAATTTAAAACAGCTGATATTCCAAGCGGAACATATTTCCTTATTGTACATAATGAATATGAACAAATTGTTTTTCAATTAATCATTAATCATTAATTGGAGAAAAATGATGAAAAAATATTTTATATTAGCTGCCCTTTTATGTTTTTCAAGCATATTACTTTATTCCCAAAACATAATTGACCCTCCAAAATTAAGTCAATTTGATACTTCTCCAGTAGTTGATAAGAATTTTAATGGTTTTATAATAGGTTGGAATTGGGGAACACCTGGTGCGATGCTTGACAGTGCAATGTATATTAATACTTATCATGGGTTTGATTTTGAAAGTGATGATTATTTAGAAGATACTTATGTTATGGTTCCACCAGTTAAATGGGATTCATATATTGTAGGAGGAAGAAATAATAATTATATTTTCAATGCTCATTGTTTGTATTTTGACCCATCGCTAATTGTTGATACTTCGCAAAGTTTTATACCGAGAGCAAATGATAATACTGGTGCAGTAATGGGTTTTATGGATAGAGATTCTATTGTAAGCCAGATTGAAATTGAGCCAAACGGTAATGGTCATTTAGTATTGTTTCAAAATTGTTTAAATGATGATTCTGCCAAAGTTTTAAGTAATATTTGGAAAAATGACTGCTTGAGGTGGTTAGATTACGATGGCGGCGATATGGGAGGTAGTGCTAATTACAGAACAAATGCTCCAACTGAATTTTTTAATGATAGTTTAGATAGAGCTAAATACCACGTTTTCAATGGAAAGCTCTGGTATATATCAATTAATTTACGTGCATTAAATCTAAATGAAATCCAAAACAATTTAGACAGCACAGTGCTTGTAATAAAAATGCCTTATACTTTAAAAAAATTATCACCTTTAACTTATACTCAGGGATATACAAAATTCAACTTATTGCCAAGGGACAGTATAGCAAATGTAGCACAAATTATTGGCTCACGAAATGATTATAGAGGAGCATACCGTCAATTAGATTCTTCAGTTAATAAACCAACTGAATTTATTATTAAAGGCAATATGCTTCAAACAATAGACACAAATACAAGACAAATTACAATCTCTGCTTTAGCTTTTTTTGATGGAATTCCATATTTAGGTGGTTATCGTAACAATCCCTGTTTTCAGAACGATTGGTATCAAAATTTATACAATTTACAGGAATATATAAGCAAAATAGACTTAGAAGTTTATTATTATGGTCATTTAGACGTAGCAATAGATTGGATAAAAATAGAAACCCCGAGGGCGCAGCAGATATTCCGCGGTTTTTACGACACGAACGTGAGCAATGCAGTAGATTCCTTATTCGATTTTGTAGGAAATCATTCAAAGCACTTAAAAATAAACCGTATTTATGCCAATGACGAACTTATTCCATCTCAATGGGCTGCAAACCGTTATTTCAATATGCTTGTTGACACCTTAGCAGCAGTAGAATGTTTTGTCCACCAAGGCAATACTCCCTCACATTTTCTTCATTCAACTGGCTTTAAAGAATATTGGAATGGTGGAAATATAGATTTTTATTCAAACAATGGAGTGCCATTTGTAAAAAGAGCTGAATATAATTGTCCAAGTACTTTTAATTATTATTGGGGATATTCAGGCCTAACCGAAGGAATGCAACCTAAAGCAATATTAGATTCGTTACATTCAGATTATGAAACAAAGCTATTTGGTCCAGTTGTTACACTTCCAGTAACAGATTTGAATATATACGAATATCCAGACGGAAGTCCAAATCACTATTATTCAAATTCGACTCAATTTCAAATAGAAAAATCAATTTATCAAAAATATTATAAAAATCCTTCTTTATTTTATTCTTCAAAGCCCTGGTGGGCAAACCTCTGGGTTCAAGCAGATGGCTTAAAGTATTACAATGTTGAAATAAATTCATTCACAGTAAACGGCTGGTCTTCCAGACCAAAGACTGGCGAAGAAATCCGCTTAATGGCAACACTGCCTGTATTGCTGGGTGCAAAAGGCCTACTTTATTGGAAAAAAGAAACAGAAGCAAATTTTCAAACTGGTGGTTGGATAGGTTTACAGCCATACGTAGAAGGTTATGACTATCAACAAATATATGGAAATTTGAGTGGCGAGGAATTATTAAAATCAAATGCATTAGGTGGCGATTATGTATGCTTTCCAGATGCAAATAATTTTGATGATGTATATAATAACGATGCTTATCTCTTTGACGTAATGGGAATAGACAGCAATCACATTTATATTGGTTTAGCTTCCACTCGTTTGGCAATATCAAGAGTAAACAAATGGGTACAAAATTGTGAAGCTGAGCTAATGAAGCTCAGATTAGTAGCGTGGTATGGCAAAGGATTTTTAACGTTATACCATCAGGACCCAGCTTTCGGGACCGATACAATAATGAAAAATTTTCTTTCTTTAGACGTTGGAAAAATCAAAACGAGACAAATAGATAGGTACTTTCAATATAAGTATGTTAATCCTGATTACGAGCCATGGGATTCCAGTTTTGTGGACATAACTTTATTGCGAAATATAGATACTACAATGAACGATGTTTTCTATGTATCAGCATTGAACCGTAGAACCGACCCATTGATTTATTATCAGCCCCCATCATCTTCAGGAACACCACCAAACCCATATATACGATTTCTATCAACAGCAGAATTTGAAGATAGCTGCGATGCTACAAAAAATCCAAATGGCTATGAAAGAATTCGCAGTTACTGGTGGGAAAAGTTAGGTGCAAGAGAAGTATCAATAAAGTTTAATTATCAAAATTCTGAAAATAATGACGAATATGCTTTGTTGAGAGTAACTGAAATCGGTGCTGAAGAAGAATTTGACGAAAATTGGAGCTATGGCAAAAAACAAAGTTTTTGGAATAAAATAGATACTGTTATTGGGCAAGATAGTCAATTACCAGTAAAACTTCAGCCGGCAGAAGGAAAAATATTTCGAGTGCAGGTAATCCATCAGGATACTACAGTTACCGGAATATTGGCACATTCGAATCAGAGTAAATTAATTAGTAATCTCTGAAAAAGTGGTTAAGTGTTAATAAAAACAATAAAATG
>CAZKXP010000053.1:0-3851 GCA_964556955.1 uncultured Candidatus Saccharibacteria bacterium | reverse complement strand
AGCTTTTTGGAACAATTGTAGTTCTCGTACAAGCGGAAAATCGCACCGTAACTTGTCCAGATGATGAGTACGATCCTGGTTGCTTCGGCGATTGCCAAGATAAGTGCGATTGCTATTGCGAGAGTTACAGCGAAGATGATTGAGACTAGGATTGGCCTGTGCTATCCTAAATAGTATCCGACTTAGTCCTCTGGGAATATACACAAGTATTCCCAGAGGGATTTTTTCTAAAAAACTTATGAAAATATCAGTAAGAACAAATAAGAATGTAGTATTTTTTGAAACTCTAATATCCCTCTTAAACAAGAAGGAAGAGAAGTATCACCCTTTAGGTGAAAAGATATTAAAAGAATACGAATATCTCAGTGGATTAAAATCTTACGAATTATTTAGGCAAAAGTATCAACAGAAGGAAATACCAACACATATATATCAATATCTTTTTCTATCTATACATTTAAAGGAGGACCTTACTCCAAAGTCTTTAGATCCTAATGAAGGTTTTGGTCCTAACAGAGTTAAAGGTTATCAAGAAATAATTTATCCCCTTATCAAAGAAGTTTATGAAGAAAGTAATTTTGAAGAAATATATGTAGAGAAAATAGTTCCTGATTATGAAAAAGTAGCGGAAGAGATTCAGACACTTTTTGATAAGCAGAGACCTGAAGAGACGCTAATGAGCTTCTGGCAGGGGGAATACAAACCTAAACTTGTGTTTATACCAGATCCTTTAAGAGTAGGTGGCGGAAGTGGAGCTTCAAGAAAAAATACACTGTATTCAATTACAGGTACAGTATTCGATGGAGAAGAAGTTATTTTCAAACCTTCTCATATGATATCTAACCTACTGCATGAGTATTCGCACTCATTTTTCAAGCACTATATTAACTCAAATAAAGAATTGTACGCAGAAAACAAAGAGTTAGGACAGAAGCTATCAAAGAAGGTGGAGGATAAAATAGGCGAAAATATCTTGATGAATTATGGCTCTTCATCAAACTATTTTGAAGAAACCTTTATGAGAGCAGTACAGATATTGCTTTCTAAGAGATTTTTTGAGAAGTATACTAGTAAAGAAGAAATGGAGAAGAAGGCTACGGATCAAGTTCAAAAGAGAAAAGCAGAGGGATTCATATATGTTGAAGAATTTTATAAACGATTAGAGAAGGGAGAAGATCCTGTTCCCTCATATATGAGAGTTTTAGAGAGCATATAGAAAGTATTAAATCCATGGTAACGTTCAAAATTGATAAAGAATACGTATTCGATGAACTTAAGACACTTCTTAATGACGATCCTATTTTTAAAGATGAAGTATGTGAAGTTCTTGAAAAAGACTTTCCTGAGCTACTAAAAGAGTATAAATCTAATCCTTCCGATGAAGTAATAAAGAAGCATATAGATCAGGTTATTGATAGTTCTGTAGAAGAATACAAAGAAGAATTAGAAAAGTATTGGAGAAAATATGAGGAGGATATATTCTCAGCACTAAAAGATATAACAGGGGTAAGTATAGATACTGATATTACTTGTTATTTAAGAAATATACATTGGTATCCAAGAGATATTGAGAAACAAGAATTTGCACTCTGTGCACAAGATTCTTTGTTTAATAGTATGTCTACTATGATTCATGAGATAACTCACTTCTATTACTTTAAAAAATGGGCAGAAGTATTTCCAGACTGTCCTAAAGATTCTTACGAAGCTCCTCATCCATATTGGCATTTAAGTGAATTGATGGCATACGTGATAAATAACGACATAAGAGTAAGAGGTATTTCTTTTACTACATGGATACAATCTGAATACGCTTATCAATGGTTTGATAATGATGGAAAGATCTCCATACAGGGATATTTTGACAAACTGTATAACGAGAATATAGTGGATTTTAAGCAATTCTTGATAAAAGCAAAGCAAACTGTTGATGATAATCCTAGGCTTTTTGAATAGTAGTATTTAGCTGTACCACATAAGCATTCTATCTTCGAACCGAAGACTCTTAGAACCATCCCTTTTTCAGACTTTTTCATCCACTAGGCTATAAAATTGAATACCTCTATTTTTAAGGGTAAACATATCAAGTAACAAAGGGATCTTTGGATATGGTAGACGGGTCTTGTCGCAACCTTGAAAGAATGGCGGAGGGTATGGCATGGTATCCGAAAATATCCCTTATATGATATTAATCTTTCAACATCTTTAATATCTCTCCTCCGATCTCTTCGTTAAATCCAGAATATGCTTTTCCCCCTATAAATATAATAGGATAGTAACCGTAACTATCAGATACACCCTCGCTCTTTGAAATACTCCCCTTGTAAGCATTTAATTGTGTACCAAAATCAGTATCTGTAGTTAAATGCTCCTCATATTTAATATCGTTTTCCTGAAAGAATTTCTTCATCTCTACACACATAGGACCTGTACCGTTATGGAAAACAACCACATTGTTATCCGTACTTTTTGTAATTCCTGAATCTCCATTGTTAAGATCTTCTACTTGGCAGGGATTAGTCACATTTGTCTCGTCCTCATATGATACCGCAGGTCTAATCTTCTCTGGAGTATATGGTGCATTCTTGTTTATAGGTATCTGCCACATTGGCATCTCCTTGTCTATGCTTCCTAAGGTATCTAAGTCTACCCAATCTACTTCATAGTTATCCCAGAACCTATGCCACATATCATTCCATCTCTCTTTGTATCCACCAATATATGTATGGGATACAGCCATGAACTTCTGATTCTGTATTGCTCTCTTGTATTGCGTCTCCATATCTTCGGGAGAGCCATTTCTCTCATAGAAACTGTAATCACAGAAACTACCATATTCAAATTCAGGTACATCTATATTTGATACCGAGATTATCTTCACATCATATTCTTTTGGTTTATATATGGTTGTTGCTAACTCTGTGGTACCCCTTGCAGTAATATATTCAATTCCCAATGCTTGCGCTACCTTTACTGTATTTTCATCAGATGCCATATATCTAGAACTAATTACTCTTGGTGTCACTCCTAGATATGTTTGCGCATTCTTAATCATCTCCGAGATTATTTCATACTGCTTGTCATACGACATTCCCCAGAATGGTTCAGGATCATATGATGGTGCTAGTTCTACGACTCCAGATTTTAAAATCTCCTTTAGAACATCTGCATGCTTCTCTATGAAGCTACCACTCACCATTAACAATCCTTTAACATCTCTCTCTTTCATATCATTCACCATATTGACTAATCCATCAGTATTCTGAAACTCTATGAGTAGCATCATAGCCTGGGGAGTAGTGGTATCTGTTTGTGTATTTTGGCAGACATATTTGTTAATTAGGAAATATTCTCCGACTAGTAGGAGTAGTATTCCAACGACTAAGGTTGGGAATATGAGCAGTTTTTTATTCATTTTAAATGGTTAATAATTTAAAAAGATTTTTAACAATGTTTTTTTTAGATTCCTCAAGATGATACATAACATGTTGGCCATTTTTTGTACTAGAGATATATCCCATATCTTGTAACGTCTTTAAGTGATGGGATATGAGGTTGTGTTTTAATTCTAGATTTTTAACCATCTGACATACGCAGGTATCTTTTTTGTAAAGGAGGTTAAGTATCTGGATACGGTTAATAACTAGGAGTTTTTCTAATTCTTTAATATTTTCTTGTTTGATATATTTCAACATATATTGAAATATATCAGTGGGAGGTATCTCAGTCAAGGTTGAAATACTATGACTCTCTTTTAGTTATGGATATAGCACATCCATTGATTATTGCTTTTGTGATTTTACTCATTACTGAAGTAAGATCTCTTTGATATTGGCTTTGAGATATGCCCA
>CAZKXP010000052.1:0-3856 GCA_964556955.1 uncultured Candidatus Saccharibacteria bacterium | reverse complement strand
ATAATTCGACAAATGACTGGAATTGTGATATGATCCCCAGAATGGTTCGCTATACTCTGAGAAGGATAGACCCTGAATTGCATCACATTACCTTTGGCGATGACTGGCGATATAATGGAATTGAATCAGATGGCGATATAAACACACAGATGGATCACTCGATACAGATAGAACGCGGGTTACTAAGTTTTTACTATCAAAACACCGATGATCCCGCTTCACAAAATGATATTCGCTGGTATGTGAACAGGCTGAAAGATAAGAGCGGAGCGTGGCCAAGGGAGATATACGAGCACGATTTTGCTTCTAGTTTTGAGACTGTAATGAACTACCGGAACAACATATACAATAATGCACAGAGCGGAATTTGTTTATTTCATGATTCTTCTCCATACATGGGCCTATACTCTCCTGAGCGATCGGGAAAAAATGCCTTGTATCAGAACCCAACAGGTCTATTTTCACACAGATCAAATCCTTTACTGAGAGAAGGACATAATGATTTCGACAATGATGTTTGGAATATTTTTACTGAGGAAACCCACGCGATTTCTGCTGAATTGAATTGGTGGGGTTCATCACAAAGTATAGAGTTTGAAGATAAGTTTAATGAGCCGCAAAACATTCTTTACAATCCTTGGGACATCAACCCAAACATTTTAACAGATCCAGACCCTCAAATTGTATTCAATAATGCAATTCAGCTTATGCTTGAAGAACAGTATTCCGAAGCTATACCTTTATTTCTACAGGTACTTAATGATAGTGTAGAATCAGAGGAAGATTATATTTCAGTTAAGTCGCTACTACTCTGTTATGAGAAGACAAGTAATCTCGTGACGTACGAATCCTATCTTCAACAACAATTATCAGGATCACCTTCTGAATCAATGCGAAAATGTTTCGAAGAATGCTTAGCATTAGTCAAGAGGTTATTGGAGCAATATAACGTTGCTATAGCATATTATGAAAACATTCTCGACAATGACCCTCCAGCCGACCTCTATGCTTATGCTGTTATTGATATTGGTAACACATATTTAGAATCAGACAACAAGGCTAGTGGAAAATATAGTGATCTTAGACCAATTTCTTTAACCGAGCATCTGATAAATTCACGCAGACTTCTGGAAAGCTTAGTGTCTATTGATTACTCTAACAGCACCAATAATCCAGTTCCTCCGCTTATACTGTATCAAAATTACCCAAACCCGTTCAACCCAACAACCACAATTCGTTTTTTCAATCCCAATGATGCAAACGTGGTGTTAACCATATATAACATCAAAGGTCAACAAATTAGAACACTTGTGAATGATAGTCTACAAAAAGGTGTGCACACATATGTATGGAACGGGATTGACCAAAACAACAAGGCGGTTGGCAGTGGGATTTACTTCTACAAAGTTACTTGTGGCACGTTGAGCGATGTGAGAAAATGTATTCTGCTGAAGTAAAGAAGAGTATTAAGGTGGGGGATACCCCCCACCTGTATGTTATTGATGTGCTTCAAACATGTACTAACTTGCTTTATAGCATGTCTTTACTGGCACTTATTTTTACCATTATAATAATTATTCCTTATAATCTGTTAGCACAGGTTAGGTATACAGAAAATGTACCGTGTATGAATACAATTGATGGAGTTATATGTTATGATCAAAATGGGAGTGTTCTGCTTGTTACTACAAACTATGGAACTTATCGGCCTGGCGATGGTTGGAGTGAGATTTGGTTTAGCACGTTTGCAGAACAAGGGTATACTTCGTTTTTGACTCCAAGTAATCCACAAGGATACCAAATCATATCAGCAAATTATTATTGTTATGTCAGCGGATGTTGGGGAGACGACATTCATTATAACTATCCTGTCTTTCAAATGCCCTGGGAAACAATAAATCCGGCTCTACTTCTAACTCATATTGATTATGGGTCAAGCTTGGATTCATCTGATTTGAATCCTATCCTATTGCATCAACCAATACCAATAGCCAATTCATATACACCTGGATGGAATTCTACAGATATATTAACTATGTTGCTTGATGATATTCAGAATAATCGAGTTTACTCTCAATATATGCTCTCACTCCAATACAATTCTGATTGGGATGTTTATGATGATTGCGTTGTCGTTCATGCAGCAGGATTTCCTACTAGTCCTTATATTCTAATCGAATACGAGTACATACCAACCCCTCCAGTTATAGAGCATGAACAGCTAGCATCAATCTCTAATGAACTGTTGCCAATGACAATGTCAGCGACAATAACCGACGATACAGGGATATCATCAGCATCTCTAACATACAAGATTAATAATGAAACAGATACTACAATAGCTATGGAAAATACGGTTGAAAACCTGTATGAGTGCATTATCAATCCAGTCCTTCCCTCGTCAGGTGGGCATTTTTATTATAAAATCTGTGCCAATGATTTAGACAATAATACATCTGCAGTACCTGATTCCGGCTGGTTTGATATAGAATTTACGCCAACATCAAATGATGATCCTTCAGCACCGAGTACTATACACGATAACCTTAGAATTTACCCTAATCCATATAGTGCATCCTGCACTATAGAGATATTTGATAAGTTATCTCTTGATAATACGATTAGCATATACAACATAAAAGGGCAATTAATAAAAAGAATCATAGCTACTTCAGATATTAACGGTAGTCGGTCTGTTTCATGGAACGGTGATGATAGTTCTGGAAACCAAGTTAGTGAGGGTGTTTATATAGTGCAAGTTGTTAATAATAAGGGAATATATGCTGCAAAGTTACTCAAGATAAAATAGTATCATAAGGTCGGAAGAAAAGCCCGGGGCATCCTGGGCTTTTCTATTGGATGATGGTTCCAATAATTTGATCTATCCGAGTCTGAAGATCGATGGTTAGCGCTAAAGCTGTAACCATCCGGCAATAATGGATGGGATCGGTAAGGCTCATGCCCTTTCAGTTTTCAGATATTCATGCAGCAACTGATAACTTCCGATGTAGTATTTCTATAGATGTGGTTCTTTGCGTTCAGTGGTGAGTTTTCCCTTGACCTGAGATGAGCAGGCAAATGTATATGATCTATTGAGAAATCAAGCTGACTATAACTATGCATGTTACTATCTCTAAAAGGAATAGATATTATGGCGGAAGCAATATTCAAACAGTACCTTGCCAATCTGCAAGCCACTCTAAACCAGGGTGATGCCCGGGAAGAGAGCTTTTATGAGCACATCAAGACCCTGCTCCTGCATTATGCTGAGTTAACGAATAAGAAAAAGCCGGATATCACCATTCTACCCAAAGCCACTGAAGCCGGGAATCCGGACTTCCGGGTGTGGGATGGCAAGAACCATATAACTGGATACATAGAAGCCAAAGCCCCCAGTGTGTTTCATCTTGACCAGATCGAAACCTCCGAACAGTTGAAACGTTATCTGAAAGTCTTTCCCAATCTTATCCTGTCTAATTTCTATGAGTTCAGGCTATATCAGCACGGTACTATGATTTGCACTGCCATGATAGGCAGGGCAGCCAATGCCATTACATTGCATAAAACACCTCCTCTGGAACAGGCAGAGCAGTTTAGCTACCTTTTAGAACGATACTTTGCCTTTTCGCTGCCTGCCATAGATAATCCCAAGTCACTTGCCAAAGAGCTTGCCAAGCGCACCCGCTTCCTGCGAGATGAGATTATCACCATCGAACTGGCAGAGGAAGAGAGACAGGGCAAGAAAGTCCTGCTGGGCTTCTATGATTCTTTCAAACGATTGCTGATCAATAAACTGACCCATGAGCAGTTTGCTGATCTTTATGCCCAAACACTCACATACGGCATCTTTGCTGCC
>CAZKXP010000051.1:0-3879 GCA_964556955.1 uncultured Candidatus Saccharibacteria bacterium | reverse complement strand
ATGAAATATTCAATAATTATTCCTGTTTATAATGGAGAGCAAACTTTGGTGGCTCTTAACCAAAGGTTACACAACTTCTTTGAAAAAAAATCAACGTTCGAAATTATCTATGTGTACGACTGTGGTAAAGATAATTCGTGGGAAGTGCTTTTAGAAATTAAGAAAGATTTTTCTGATACAGTGAAACTTATACGTTTAAGCCGTAACTTTGGACAACACAATGCCTTGATTTGTGGCTTTGAATATGCAAAAGGTGACTTTATTATCACAATGGATGAAGACCTCCAACATGCACCAGAAGATATTGAGATATTGATAGCTAAACAACAGGAAAAAGATTACGATGTGGTATATGGTAAATATGGGACAAGGAAACATTCAGGGTTCAGAAATCTCGGTTCGTCCTTACTAAAAAAGATAATTGAGATAGGCATTCCAGACATACATCCCGATTATACTGCATTTAGATTAATTAAATCGCAGGTTGCCAAAACTTGTGTTGATATGCGAAATTCCTATACTTTTTTGGATGGTTATTTATCGTGGGTTACTACCCATTGTGGATCGTGTATTGTATCGCATCATGAGCGGCAAGGTGGAGTCAGTGCTTATACTTTAAGCAAACTCATAAATCACACTATTAACATATTTGTCACATTCTCGAATCTACCTATAAGGTTTCTTACAAAAATGTCCTTTGTGGTTTTGTTCGTAATGTCATTGTATTCGGCTTATGTTGTAATACGAAAATTAGTATTTGATGATTTTGCAATGGGTTATCCTTCTCTCGTTATTATCATTGGTTTTGGAATTGGTTTGATTATGCTTGCATTGGGAATAATTGGTGAATATATTTATCGTATTAACCTGAAAACAACTCAACGACCTAATTATAATATTGATAAAATAGTTGAATAATATGAACAAGATAATAATCATTGGAGGTGAAGGTACTGCGTTAAATATAGCAGAAGCAATAACAGATGCTGTGAAGAACTATAATTATTCTGCCGAACTACTTGGGTTTGCCAATGATTATTCAGAGAAGGGCTCAATAGGCTGCTTCCCAATTATTAGCAAGATAACTGAAATCGATAGGTATTTTAGATTTAATGATGTGAAGTTTATTTTTGCATTATACAAACCTGGGTTGATGAATGAAAGAACAAAACTTCTACAAAGATTGATGCTCCCAACTGAATCACAAATAAACTTTTTTCATCCAAGTTCTTATATTTCCTCAAGTGCTGATTTTGGCTTTGGAAATGTAATTTTGCAGAATTGTACAATTCAGAATAACGTTTTTTTTGGTAATAATAATATTCTTTCAAGTAATACTGTGATTGAACATGATACTAAAATCGGAAATAATAATTTTATTGCAGCAGGAGTTGTAGCTGGCTCTAATGTGAATATTTGCGACCAATGTTTTATTGGCCTAAATTCTTCAATAAGGGAACAAGTACAAGTTTCTTCTAATACATTTATCGGAATGGGTACATTATTATTGAAGAATACAAACAAAAATGAAACTTGGTATGGTGTCCCCGCTAGAAAACTTTAAAATTATTACAGATAGTAGAGCATCTGCTGTACTTTATCGTTTCTTGATTAATAGAACCGATAAAGGTAAGATTGTGTTACCTGTCAATATTTGTCCAATTGTCGTCGATGTGATTAAAAGAACTGGATACTCCGTATTATTTGTTGATATATCAGAAGAAAACCTTTGCTTGGATATGAATAAAACAGCAGAGCTCTTAAATTCAGATAAGTCAATTAGGGGTGTAGTGATTAATCATACTTATGGGGTTGAATATGATTTTAGCGAAAATGTTGAAAAGATTAAAAATTGGGATGTTTTTATTATTGAGGATAAATGTTTATGCAGGCCTGTTTTAGAAGCAAATCACAATGTAGATTTAACTTTGTTCAGTACAGGGTATGCTAAGTATGTCGAATTGAATTACGCTGGCGGTATAGGTTTATCTAAACCTGAATCTAGTTTTGACATTAAACCTCATCAATTGTTAATAAATAACAATAAACTTATAAGGTTTAATGATTTTAATATTGATTTTGATAACTACATGACTGATATAAGTGCAAATTTAGAATTGATTACTTTACATAAGAAATCTATAAATCAGATATATACAGAAGGACTTTCAGATATTTCATTAGATAATCGTTTCAATAATTGGAGATATAATATTGTTGTAAATGATAAAGAAAGAATTATTAGTGATATATTTAACAATAATCTTTTTGTTAGTACTCATTATAAACCCTTATCCGACAATTATCAAGATTATGTTGTTGCGTGGAATTTATTCAATAAAGTGATAAATCTTTTTAATGATAGTTATTTTGATACTAATAAGGCTCAAAGACTTGTTAAAATAGTTACAAATTTAATTAAGAAGTATGATACCCTTCAATAAACCCTGCCTTACAGGTAAAGAAATACATTATATTTACGAAGCTGTAAGCTCTGCAAAACTTTCGAGAGATGAACAATTCGCTGATGAATACAATATTGGGTTATAATCATAAAAAGTTAAAATAAATGCACTATCTTTGTGGTTATAACCATAAACAGTAAAAATGATAGCACGAGACCAATATTTACATAAAATACTAAGTTTTAAAGACCAGCCATTGATTAAAATAATCACTGGCATTCGTCGTTGTGGAAAATCTACGGTCTTGTCTTTACTTAAAGAATATTTACTCTCGAATGGTGTTTCAGCAAAACAAATCATTGCTATCAATTTCGAAAGTTTTGCATTCTCAGAATTTACGGATGCCCAAAAACTTTATTTATTTATAAGTAAACAGATAAAACCTCAAAATAAATATTATTTGCTTATTGATGAAGTGCAGGAAGTAACTAATTGGGAAAAATGCATCAATTCTTTACTTGTTGATTTTGATATCGATATATACATTACCGGCTCAAATTCACATTTGCTTTCGTCGGAGCTTGCCACTCATTTGGCTGGGAGGTATGTAGAAATTCCCATTTATACGCTATCGTTTAATGAGTATTTAAGTTTTAACGCACATTATAAAACAAATATTTCAGAAGATACTCGTAAACAGTTTATTAACTATTTGAGGCAGGGTGGTTTTCCAATTGTACATACTTCGTCCTATTCCGAAGAGAGTATGTATAAAATTATCTTTGATATTTACTCTTCTATCATACTTCGCGATACCATTCAACGCTATAAAATACGCGATGTGGAACTGCTCGAGCGGGTTGTGAAATATGTATTTAGTAATATAGGTAATACTTTTTCGGGTAAAAATGTAGCCGATTATTTTAAAAGTCAGTTCCGTAAAATCGACATTAATACTGTATACAACTATCTGTATGCCCTTGAGGGAGCGTTTATTATACACAGGGTGTCACGATACGATATAAAAGGAAAAGAGCTGCTCAAAACCCAAGAAAAATTTTACCTGAGCGATATTTCATTGCTTTATGCTACCATGGGGTATAAAGATACTTTAATTTCGGGAGTCTTGGAGAACATTGTTTTTTTAGAACTTAAACGAAGAGGATACAATGTGTTTGTTGGGAAATTAGACTCCAAAGAAATTGATTTTATTGCTAAAAAAGCGGATAAAAAAATCTATATCCAGGTAGCTTACAAGCTCGAAAATCCTGAGACTATTGAACGCGAATTCTCTGTATTACTCTCTATCAATGATCAATACCCAAAATATGTAGTTACAATGGACGATTTTTGGAACGAGTCAATTCAAGGGATTCATCACTGTCACATTGCTGATTTTTTATTAGATAATAATTTTTAAATTGAATCATATATGATACCATTCAACAAACCCTACCTCACAGGTAAAGAAACA
>CAZKXP010000050.1:0-3971 GCA_964556955.1 uncultured Candidatus Saccharibacteria bacterium | reverse complement strand
AGATGCTAATTGTCCTGTGAGTTCAAGTACATATATGTATGATCCTGGATCAGTTCATCAAGTTTGGGGAACTTAGTTCGTATGGTTTCATCATAGGTTTTCAAAGCAAATCTAGCTACCCAGTACTGAGAGTCTTCGGGAGGTGTCTGACCGCACTCCAGATAATCTACATGATCGCTTGCCATAACAAGATTACCAGAGAAAACCAGCACATAGGTTAAATGCCAGATAAACAACGCCTCAAGATCTTTGCCAAATCTATCTAATAGAAGTGTTCTGTCATATATGTAATCAGGTACATTTTGAAAAAAACTACCATAGAAGTTCAGATGCAACTGGTCATTACATCTCCTACCCAGGTCGACGTAGTATTTCTTATTCATCAGTTTCCAATACTCATCTGAGAAAGGCTCATTAAGGATGTAAAGGATCATTTCATTATACTTCGGAAGCTTCTCCTTTCTATCTATCCAGTCTTGTATCTTCTGCACTATGTATTTGTTTTTCTCTAAATCCACTTTGAAATCATGAAAGGGATTTGACGTTGATTCCGAGAACGAGTTCTTTAAGTAAAGGATGATGTAAACATGTGCCGTTATTGAGTCTCGGAACTTTCTAAGCAGTGCATAAGCATCATTAATCCTTCCCTTTGTTAGAGCATGTGATATTGTGTCTAATGTCTCAGCAATGGACTCACAAATTACCCTGTCAAGGTCGATTACCCCCTTGAGACCTAATGTGGCGAAGGTAACCGTGCTTTTTCCAATTTCGTGATAGAATTCATAAACGGTTTTTACATAAGCATGAACAGCGTGCGATTGGTAGGGTTGGTCACTCACTGCATACATACAGGCTCCTATTCAAAGTATTATCACAAGTTCTCTTGATACTGTTCTCTTTCATTTGCCAAATACCTTCATCTGGAATCATTTAGTGCTCTTAAACTTCTTCTCGAACTCATCAAAGGATAAAACAGGTAATTTGATTCCCAAAACATGAAAGGCGATAATGGCTTTGTTCCGGAAATTATCATCATTTGTTACAAGAATATCAGTGTCAATATGAGATGCGTAAAAAGCATGAAGTGCATCAATCATCAAGTTCTTGTATGCTTTATCTGACCATAAGTTAAGTTGATCAAGAAGCATAAACACTGCAAGGCATATGTCTGACCTGTTTTTCATTTCTGGCTGAAGATCAGATAGTAATAAATGAAACTTCTGTGAGAAAACAGATAGTTTCTGTTCTGTGTTTCCAGAAAGTAACCTTCGATAGACAGGAATAGTCTGGAGTTTCTTTATTTGAAGTTCTCTTCTTGATCTGAAATACCTTTTGTCATTCAAGGCTTTGTTATGATCTAAGAATTGCATGTCAACGAATGATTTCATATCGGTTTTTCTTGTATTATCGTTGTTCTGACCTTCAATTGATAGCCTCAATTTTGATAATAACTCAACTTGTGTTGGCCATAAGTCCCCGCTACTCTGTCTGATCGTTTCGAACGAGTGATTCATTGTAAAGCGATATTTTTCTTTTAGATACACAATAAGTGGTTCAACAACAATTTTGTATTCCTTATCCTTGATTGGGTCGTATCCTAGGTAACTATTGTCAGTGAGCTGAGCAATAGCATTTAAATCGTTAGGCAAGAACTTTGAATCATCGCAAGATGGCATTAAATCCAAGATATGGGCATCAGAAAAGTATGTCTTGATTTGCCCAGAGTTCTTTAGGTCCTGAAGAATTCTATATCTTGAGAAAGCATCATTTCCCTTGAGTTTCCAATCTCTGAAATTAGCGAATATGTTCCAATCAAGGTACACGACTATCATGCTAAAACAATTCCTCACTTATCATCTGATTTAAGCTCCTGTTCTCTCCAATGTTCTCAATGTAGTCATATAGAGATCTGATGACGTTTATCATCAACTTCGCTTCATTACTTGCAAGCAAAGACTCAGACGGATGAGCAAGGCTATGGTGATTGCGGAATGTGTCAAACCTATCGCACATGTTGCTCAATGATTTGAATATATTCTTTAGCTCGGTTACTCTGTTTATCTCGGTGAAATACTGATGATTATCAATGATGGAGAGAAGGGCGTCCTTTATGTTGGCATCAGCTTCAATCTCAATTTGCCAATTAGAACATTTATTCCTGATGTAACCTTGAAAGAAGGTGTGCACTCTGTCGATAGCTATTGAATACTGCCCATCTGAGATTAACCTATTTGCATCGTCACAGGCTGCTTGAACACTTTCAGTGGTCTGAATAGGCGCAGTAATCCTGCTGTCAGACACTCCAGGGAAATACTTATTTATCAATCTATCAATGAGAGTTATCGAAGCATCCTTATTAAAGTTCCCGTGAGTGTTTTCTTTCTGATAATCACGGATATACTGCTTCATTGCAGACATCATGTTATATAACTCATGGTCAGATCTATTGGTAAACTCGTTAATAAAACCACCTTTTTTACCGTATTCTCGCGGATCAGCATAATCCAAAATGCTAATACCAACAAAGAAGTTCTCATACTGCTGGTAGTGATCAAAGTAGATGTTGATGTCTCGGACTAGAATACTTACTTCTGATGGATGGAGTTTTATTGCCATAATATTACCTCTGGAAACGGCTTTGTATTTGTAACTTCATTAATCGATTTAGAACCTTGCTGAAGCTACCATTCTGTACCGCTATCGTCCACAACCCTTCCTGAAATCTCTCCTGCCTCACATAGTATGTCAAAATGGCTCTAAGCAGTCGAAAGTCTGCATTCTCTATGTAATCGGCATAATTTGCATCACGAGGGAGATGGCTTTCCAAATAAGGCAGATATTCTGTATCCATAAGGTCAGTTTGATAGACTTCATGGATAAAAGAGCTAATCTCTGGAGAGTAGATCACATACGGGAAATCAGGAGGATTGTACACCCAGGTTTCCACTTCTTCTCCGGCAGTGGAGAAGAAGTCAATGTAGCTGAGAACCTTGTCGTACTGATGCATTCAATCTTCCTTATTTCTTTAGATATGACATTTTCGCAAATAACTGATCCACCCCTTATTTGTCAATACCAATCCCATCTCAATAGATTCATAACCAACTCTATGCGGGTATCTGCGTAGATAATCGTAATTTAACGATTGACAATTAGCAAGGGTTCTGCAATGTATGAAATCAGATAAAAAAGGTATAGGTTTGGTGCTTTTTGGAGATGCTTAATCTATTGCCAATATAGCTCTTAAGGAGAGACAATGGATCATCTGCAGGACAGGTGGCTGTCCATCAAAGAGATATGTGCTTACCTTGGTGTAAGTGATGACACGGTGTATCGGTGGATTAAATTTCACGATATGCCAACCCACAAGATGGGGCGTCTATGGAAATTCAAGATTAACGAGATTGATGTGTGGGTCAAAGCTGGCGGAGCAAACCTTAAAGCAATTAAAACGAGATCGAAAAGCTAAGCGCTGCATATAACACACTTATAGAAATCATCTAAAAAACTCTTTTCTGTGGAACACCATTAAATAGTGGACTTAAGTAACTAATCGCTTGGCTAATTACCAAGAGAATGATAAAAACTCCGGAGTATTAATAAATGGCTCATAAACTATCATTATCATGGCTGGAACGCTTTCTGGAGGAGGCATGTGAATCCCTGCGGGGAAACATGGATGCCTCGGAATTCAAAGAATACGTGATCGCCATGCTTTTCCTGAAACGGGTGAATGACCTGTTCAATATCGAAAGAATCAATCGCAAGGCAACTTTAGAGAAAAAGGGAGTAAGCGGAGAGGCACTAGAAGCAGGTTTAGAAAGTGAAGCCAGCTACAAGTTCTTTGTGCCCAAACGTGCCAGATGGGAGAATATCCGGCACCTGAAGAAAGAGATCGGAGACGAACTGAAGAAAGCCTTTGAAGCTCTTGAGGACAGCAATAGCGAAACTCTGGAAGGGGTGCTGAAACC
>CAZKXP010000049.1:0-4010 GCA_964556955.1 uncultured Candidatus Saccharibacteria bacterium | reverse complement strand
GGCGCGAATTGCCCGATGAGACAGTGCCCGCAGTAGCTGCAGAAGAGCCCATCTACCGAAAAGAGCTGGGCCTTTGGGCGCACCAGAAGTACTTCGTTTCCCGCGCATTTGAAGAACACAAGCAAAAAGGCGGAGCTCGCCTGCTGCTTGCTGACCAAGTTGGGCTTGGCAAAACGGTTCAGCTGGCAATGACAGCGAAGCTGATTGCCCTTCAAGAAGAGAAACCTGTGCTGATTATTGTGCCCAAAACTCTTTTATTCCAATGGCAGGATGAGCTGATGACGCTGCTAAACCTACCCTCTGCTGTATGGACGGGTCGCTTCTGGGTGGATGAGAACGGGTACGAGTACCCTTCGGACAGCATGAAAGCCATTCTCAAATGCCCCAGGAAGGTCGGCATTATCTCCCAAGGTTTGATTACACGAAAATCCAGTGTGGTTGAGCTGTTGCTCAGTTTAAGATATTCCTGTGTTATTCTAGATGAAGCTCACCGGGCAAGGCGAAAGAACCTGGGGAAGGATCCGGACAAGAACCGGGCGCAGAGAAACAACCTGCTGGATTTTCTCTACGAGGTATCCTTGCATACAAAGAGCCTGTTACTAGCGACCGCGACACCGGTACAGATCAACCCCATCGAAGCCTTCGATTTGTTGGGTGCGCTGGGATACGCTCCCGAAGCAGACAAAGTGCTCGGAGACAATTACAGCGTCTGGAGACGTACGCCTGGCACTGGCATCAAACTGATTCAAGGAGAGGTGGACTACCCCAAAGCAGAAGCTGAAATGTGGGAAATCATCCGCAACCCTTTCCCTCCAAGGAAGGAAGACAACAGTTTTAACCTGCTGCGCCAGCAGTTGGACGTTCCTGATGAAAAGAGTGTGCTGGCTCAAAGCCTTTATGATAGCTTGAGCAAGGCCCAGCGGAACCGGATTAAGCTTCTATATGACAATGGTAATTTCATTCAAAACTACAATCCCTATATCCGCGGCATCGTGCGTAGAACCAGGGACTACCTTGAAAACACGACTAACCCAGACACAGGTGAGCCTTACCTGAAGAAAATCGAAGCTGTCCTGTTTGGAGAAAAGGATGACGAGGCCCTGGAACTGAGCGGCTACATGGCAGAAGCCTATAGCATCGCTGAGAAGTTTTGCGAGAAGCTCTCCAGTCGTGTGAAGGGTGGAGGCTTCATGTCTACCTTGTTGCTCAAGCGCATTGGTAGTACCATGTTGGCTGGCGAAAACACAGCCAAGAAGATGCTGGCCTGGACAAAAGAAGGTAAGGATAAGTTGGAGAACCTGTACGAAACGTTTTCGGATGAAGACGATGACGAACCCGAGGAAGGCTACAAAGAGATCAAAGACCTAACGAGTGATGAAATTGACTGCTTGGCCAAATTGGTCACCGTGTTGAAATCCAATTCGGATACGGATCCCAAATATGTTCAGGCGAAAACCATCCTGCTGGAAGGTGTTGAAGCAGAGGGTGGTTGGCTGAACAAAGGCTGCATCCTCTTCTCCCAGTATTACGACAGTGCATGGTATGTTGCCAACCGTTTGTCAAACGACTGCCCAGAGCTGCCTATTGGTTTGTACGCTGGCGGGGACAAATCTGGTGTCTTTATCGGTGGTGTCTTTAGGAAGGAAACCAAGGACGAACTTAAGCGTATGGTTAAAATAAGGGAGCTGAAGATCTTGGTAGGCACAGATGCAGCTTCTGAGGGCCTAAACCTGCAAACTTTAGGAACCCTCATCAACATTGACCTGCCATGGAATCCCACCAGGCTTGAGCAGCGCAAGGGACGCATTCAGCGCATCGGGCAGCAAGCTGATGAGATCTTCATCTACAACATGCGATACAAAGACTCTGTAGAAGACAAGGTTCATAGCAAATTATCCGGCAGATTGCAGGAGATCTACTCGCTATTCGGACAAATCCCTGACGTGCTGGAAGATGTATGGATTGCCATCGCTCAGAACGACGAAACAAAGGCTGAACTGGCGATTAACAAGCTACCACAGAAGAACCCCTTTGTATTGAAGTACGAGGAATCCATTCCCGACAGCGGCGATTGGGAAAAGTGCGCAGTGGTGCTCGACAAAAATGATGAAAGAAGAGAACTACTAAAAGGTTGGTAATAACTATAAGTCAACGGAGGAGAAACTTTGGCACAGATGCTTTTTAAGACAGTGGCTAGGACGGTTAAAGAACTAATCATAGAAGTTGAAAGCGGCAAACTTGGCCTGCCCGAGCTTCAGCGTGGCTACGTCTGGAAAGCAACAAAAGTACGTGATCTTCTAGACTCCATGATGAAAGGCTACCCTATTGGGTTTCTGATGATATGGAGTTCATCCAACAATGAAGACAAATCTAGAATGATCGGTGCCAGTGCTAAACCTTACTCAACCCCCAAAGACCTGATTATTGACGGTCAACAGCGGCTAACATCACTTTATGCGGTGATGCAGCACAAGGAAATCATTGATGAAAGTTTCAAGAAGAAACACATTGTTATCTCCTTCAATCCTTTTACTCGACGCTTTGAGGTTGGTGATAATGCAATCCGACGCGCGACGGATTGGATATATGATATTAGTGAGGTGTTCCTCAATGAATCGAGGAGCTTTTCCTACATAACTGACTTGGTCAAAAGAATTGCGGAAAGCAGAGAGAAAGCGGGATCACATTTAAGCGAATCTGATAAACAAACCATCCAGCAGAATGTGATGGACCTCCTTTCCTTAGGAAGTTATAGCCTCCCAACACTCGAAATAAATGGAAATTCTGATGAAGAAAGCGTTGCCGACATTTTTGTACGTGTAAATTCCGGTGGTGTAACGCTTGGAGAAGATGATTTTATCCTTACCTTGATCTCTGTTCATTGGCAGGAAGGTCGGAAGAGGATCGAATCATTCTGCAAGAGCGTTAAGGCGGAAAAGGCTCTCTTTGAACCTTCTCCGACTCACGTTGTTCGTATAGCAATGAGCTATGGCTTCCGTAGAGCTCGTCTCCATTATGCATATCTTCTACTTCGTGGTCGCGACTTTGAGAATGAGGTGTTCTCTGATGAGCTTAGAGCAAAACAGTTTGCTAGGTTGGAACAAGTACTGGAGAAAGTGCTAGATCGACAGAATTGGGTTGATTTCATCAAGTGCATCATGGCGTCTGGCTATGTCGCAAAATCCCTAATAACATCACAAAATGCACTTGTTTATACCTATGCGTTGTATCTGTTCGGGAAATTTGATTATGGGATTAATCACAACATACTGCGCAAATTAATCTCCCGCTGGTTTTTTATGAGTAGCGTAACTGGATACTATACAAATTCACCTGAATCAACCATGGAGGCAGATCTCGCCGATTTGCGGAGCATCCAGGTCGGCGATGCATTCATCACGTTACTAGAGATGAAAATCAGCGCAGCGTTCACCAACGATTTTTTCCAAATTACGTTGCCAAACAACCTCGCAACCTCAGCGCCAAGAAACCCTGCCTGGTATGGATATTGTGCGGCACTCAACATCTTGGATGCAAAAGTGCTGTTCTCAACGCTGCCTGTCCGGACACTCTTTGATCCCACCTACAGCGCAAAGAAGAGTGCACTTGAGAAGCACCACCTGTTTCCGAGGTACTGTCAAATCAAGTTCGCAACTTTGGACTCCGCTAATCATGTCATGCTGCCTGTTCATTGAGTGAGTTGAGCGAATCTTCGCTCAGGTATGCATTGGTGACTGACCAGTCCTCCGAGTATTCCATCAGGTAAACCGTTACCAGCCTCAGATAGGATTCCGGGTTAGGGAAGATGCCCACCACCCTGGTTCTCCGCCGGATCTCTTTGTTCAACCGCTCCAGCATGTTGTTGGAACTGACTTTTCTGGCATCCAATTTGGGAAATGCCAGAAAAGTCAGAGCATCTTCCAAGCCTTCCTCCAGAGTTTCAATGGCTTTAGGGCACTTTGCCCGGTACTGATCCGCCAATTCATGGGCTCGTTGTTTGGCTGTTACCG
>CAZKXP010000048.1:0-4056 GCA_964556955.1 uncultured Candidatus Saccharibacteria bacterium | reverse complement strand
GTTATCCTGGGGTTATGTTGGCTATGTTTGTAGAAAGCTTCTTTGCACCTATACCGAGTGAAATAATATTGCCATTCTCAGGCTTTGTGGCGTATTCAGGATCATTAAATATATTTCTGGTTATTATCCTAGCTTCTGTTGCGGCCTATCTTGGTACTCTTCCTTTCTACTTTATTGGTAAGTGGGGCAAGGAGAGTGTAGATACATTCCTTAAGAAATATGGGATATATCTATTCATTAAACAGGGAGATCTAGAAAAGGGGTATGATATATTTAACAAACATGGTAACAAAATGGTTTTCTTTGGCAGGTTAATACCAATAGTTCGCACAGTCATATCATTTCCTGCCGGCGTCGCTAATATGAATTTTGGAAGATTCACACTCTATACTTTTGCTGGTACCTTAATATGGTCGGCAGTATTAGCAACAGCAGGCTATTTGCTTGGAGATGGTTGGGATACTATATCCGTATATGTCTCTAAATATGAAAAGATCATACTTGTTGTCCTTGTTATACTCATTTTGCTTTTCGTAGGAAGAGGAATTTACAGTATGATAAAGGGCAGAAAACCTACATAGTACGTATCAAGGATTGACCATTCATTTCGCTTGGTTTTGGGATACCCATAATCTCCAGTATTGTAGGTGCCACATCCTTTAATGCTCCATATGGTAGAAACTTTTGCTTAATATCTGTGCCAGCGATTATACATGGTACTGGATTTAGAGAATGCTCCGTATCTATGCTATTTGTTTCCAAATTTATCATCTCCTCCGCATTTCCATGGTCTGCGGTTATGACAACAGCCCCTCCTTGGGAGAGAAATACATTGACTAATTCATTGACACAGTAATCTACTGTTTTTACCGCCTTTATGCCAGCATCCAATACTCCTGTGTGACCAACCATGTCTGCATTTGCGAAGTTTACCAATGTAAAATCATATGCCTTGGTAGAGAGCCTCCTTGTGAGGACATTAACTATCTCTTGGGCGCTCATCTCTGGTTTTAGATCATATGTTGGTACCGCAGGTGAGGGGATGGCGATTTGATCCTCATTTGCATACACCACGGAGGCTCCACCATTAAAGAAATATGTAACGTGTGGGAATTTTTCCGTCTCTGCAATTCTCAATTGTCTTAGACCTACAGAATCTATGACTTTCCCAAGTGGGAGATTTACGTATTGTTTTGGGAAGAGTACCGCACCGGGGAAACCTTTACTATACTCCACCATACCTACAAAAAAGAGGTTCTTAATATCATCTCTTTGGAAATTCGTGAATTCGGGTAATGCAAAAGCTTGCGCTAGCTGTAATGCTCTATCTGGTCTGTAATTCATGAAGACTACTGCATCATTATTTTTAACCTTACTCTCGTTAATTATCATAGGTTCCATGAACTCGTCCGTGATCTTTCTTTGGTAGAAATAGTCTATACCTTCTGCGTAGGTTGAGAATTTGGTACCGACATTCCTTGTTAAAAGGTAGTAGGCTCTTTGAGTTCGATCCCATTGATGATTTCTATCCATTGCGAAGTATCTACCGATTATCGTACCAATCTTACCTATCCCCCTTGTTAAGCAGTATTTATCTATATCCGTAAGATATTGTAATGCGGCGGTTGGAGGAGTATCTCTACCATCTGTGAAAGCATGAATATATAGATTTCCTTCAAAATTGGCTTTAGCAAAAAAGTCGACAACAGCCTTAAAATGATCTATGTGTGAATGTACGGAACCATCGCTTAGTAGCCCAAGTAGGTGTATATCTCCTCCGTATTGTTTGGCATGCACTAGTGCAGATTGGAGAGTACTGTTTTGCAATATTAAGCCTTTTTGTATAGCATTGTTGATCCTTGGTAAGGTTTGAGCGACTACATTGCCTGCACCAAGATTTAGGTGTCCTACTTCGCTGTTACCTCTTACATTCTTAGGTAGCCCGACTGCTTCTCCAGATGCTAAGAGATATGTGTGTGGATACATGTTCCAGAGAGTTGAGAGTTTGGGGGGATCGGCCATTGTAACAGCATTTCCCTTATTCTGGGGTGCTGCACCAAGACCATCCAATATCATTAACAGAACCTTTTGTTTTGCTTTCATAGGCAGTTGTATTAATATTGTGGCATATTTTTCGATTTTATTCTATAATTGCACCTGGTTTAAATATTATTAAAGAAAAAATGGATACAAATATATTAAAAAAGATTGAGGTAGGTCAGCTACAAAAGAGGCCTGATATTCGGGTTGGAGATACTGTTAAACTATACATGAAGATTAAGGAAGGGAACAAAGAAAGAGTACAGATGTTTGCAGGAGTTGTTATAGCTATGAAAGGTCAAGGTACAGACGCTACTCTTACAGTAAGAAAAATTTCGTATGGTGTAGGTGTTGAGAAGGTTGTTCCTCTTTACTCTCCTGTATTGGATAAGGTAGAGATTGTAAAAAGAGGCACTGTGAGAAAATCAAAACTTTATTTCCTAAGAGAGAGAGTTGGGAGAAGAGCACTGAAAGTCAGTAATATTAAGGATGTATTTATGACCGATGAGGTTGTAGTGCCTGCTGAAGGTGAAGCTCCTACTGAAGAAGAGATCATTGCTGAAACACCTGTTGTAGAAGAAGTTGAAGAGAAGGTTGAAGAAAATACTGAAGCTTAGTATTATTTATTAACTACTTCTTGCGGGGGTAGTTCAATTGGTTAGAATGTCTGTTTTCCAAACAGAGGGTTGCGGGTTCGAGCCCCGTCCCCCGCTCCAGATACTGTAACTTATCCACATTTTGTAATATAATCCTATGTATGCAAGACGCTGATGTCCCGCTATGGGATAAGGGTGACAATACAGACAACTATGCCAAAGGAGGTTCCAGTGGTTTCTCATTGTTTGGCCGTGAAGATCAAGAATCTAAGAATGAAGAGGTAGAAAAGGCATATGACCTAGTACTGGGGAGAAAGCCTACCTCCAGAGAATTATCATACTACAGATATTCCTCCTCGAAATTTATTGATATTGTAAAAAAACTTCTAAAAGGTGACGAACACAAGGATCTTGTTGAGAAAGGCAGAAAATATGGTGATTTGGAATCACAACAAAGATTAAGTCAAAGTACTATACTTAAACTCAAGCAGGGTGTTGAAGATCAGGTCGGTGAGATCAATGAGATGAGAGCTATATTGGATCAGAAAAACAGAGAGATAGCAGTATTAAGAGAAGAGAAAAGAATACCATATGTTACGCAATCATTTCTTGAAGGAAAGGGTGTAGTATATTACACCAATACTCAGGGGGATGAAAAAAACTCAGTTACACCAACCCCGATATCATGGCTTGATAGGTTAAGTGATATTATTAAAAAAATTTCAAAATGACACCCAAGATATTTGCAAAAAAACTAAGACAAGCGAGAGAGGAGGCTGGATACTCACAGAAGCAATTAGGGCTGAGGGTGGGGTTGTCAGATAAATCGATTAGTATGTATGAGAAGGGTCTTATTTATCCCCCTGTATCAAATCTATTAAGGATTGCGAAGGAGTTGAAACAAGATATTAGTTATTTTCTCAAGGATTAACGTGGTGGTGTAAGCCAAGTTTTAGTTCTTTTAAGTACTCGCTTGGAGCCTTCTATACCGCCCCATATAACAAGGCCTGATATCCCAAGGATGACTAATATTGAGATCACAACAAGTATCGTATACTCAGGGGTTATCGGTTGTGATACGAGTACATTATTGAGAACAAGGGAGTTACTCACAGTATTTGTATAGTTGGTATCATATTGCCATGCTATTACACTAACGTTGATTTTGTAAGTACCTGCTACAGTGGGTTTGATTTTAGCCTTGTATATATATTCTTCTCCATCAACAACACTGACAAATTCTGAGTGCTTAGGAGTAATTTTTACCGTTGATGAACTGTCCCACAGTATTTGAGTCTTTTCAGCAGTAATATGAGGTATGATTGTTAGTTTGTAAGTGATGCTTTTATCTACAGGGGATTGTACGCCTTCAGATAGGATGAGGTCAAAGTATTTGTTTGTTGCCTTTGTAGTAGAACTG
>CAZKXP010000047.1:0-4087 GCA_964556955.1 uncultured Candidatus Saccharibacteria bacterium | reverse complement strand
CATCATTAATCCACCCGGAAAATTACCATGTTCTTCGCTTGCTGCGGGTGCATCAAAGAAGCTAGGATATGTAGGATCCGCTTGATCAAACTCCAAGACTAATTTATCAATAGCAGGATCACGGAGTTCTTGACAATACGTGAGAAATCGTTTCTTATTGGCTTTATACATATCTAATTCATGGATCCATGCCAACGTTTCCGCATAAGGTTTCGCTCGAAAATTTAGAGTACTCATTTATGGTCTACCTCGATTGGGACATAATGGGGAGAAGAATAATCGACATCAGGATGAAAAATATTCCCAAGGGGGATGTGGCGTTTATATCGATATTTCCGAATCGCCAAATCCTTTAAGGCAATATGATTGATTTCTTCGACTTTATTAATCATATCATGGCGCACAATTTCGAAAGTATCTGCGGGGACATTTAAAATCGGTGGTAATGCTTCTATTTCCTTTTGTGCTTCCACAAATAAGAGAAAATAATTTTCCACAGCTTCTCGAATCCATTGACTACGGGATTCAATCATTTTATTTTCGACTAATTTATCTAAGAAATTAAGAATCGAAAATGGTAAATTTATGGTTAAGATTTTTAAATCATGTTTCGCTTTGACCATTTTGTTCCACTCCTAAAAATTATGAAAAAATACGGGATGCTACTAATAAACTGATATATGCCACTAACCCATCAATTTCAACTTGAGTTAATTCGGGAATAACGACATTTCCATTGATCCATACTTTATCTTCGATAATTTCCAACGTATTTGGCATATTTATTCCTCTTTGCTATTCTCTCGAATCCAAGCTTCCCCTTGGGGAGTAATCTGGAAAAAGACAAATGGTCGCCCTTTGCCTTGATTTTCCGTTTTTTTACTAAAATATCGGACATATCCATGTTGAATTAAAGTAATTAAATTATCAAAGATGGTGGTCCGAGGGCGATCTAATGCCGAACATAATTCTTCCCGGATTAATGTGCCTTTTGTCGCAAGGGTGCGTAAGATTTGTTCTTCCAAAAAACCGACTTCATATTCGGGAGTCGGAATCGAACGTAATTTAGGAATAATTTCATCCGTATTAGCACGCGGTTTAATATGAATCGGCAATTTAGTTCCCTCCTAATTTATTAGTTTGAACAAACCGGGTAAACCATTCTTTAAATCGAGGATCAATATTACATGCCTTCATTTGAGTTTCAATTGTTTTATTCCGTTGACATTCACCCACAATTTTAAGGAAAAGAGTCCCTAAGTTAATACTAATAGTCGAGGTAATCTTTGCCCAATCTTGTCCACAATTCTCACTAAACATCGTCACAAAGTTTTCCGCGACATCTAAGGTAAATTCGTATAATGTGCAATCCTTTTTCGCGTTAGGGATAAATTTGATAAACCCAAACCAATTCTTTTTATCGTTTCCTTTGATAAATTGATTGTAGGTAAGATATTTGGTAATAAACGGTGTTAAAACATCCATTGCGACTTCAAAAGGCATATCGGTATGATCTTCTTGGATAGTTTTAGTAGAACAAGGATCATATTTACATGCAGCAGCTAACGCAATATCCACGGATTGATCATCAATTTTCGATAACGCTTCTTCATTGGCTAATTCTTCGTCAGAAATATCATCTAAAGGCGATTGTAATTTTTCAACTACCATAGGCGATACTGTGGGTGTAGGTTCAATTGGTTTTTCGATTGGAGTAGTACCAAAATTCCCTAAATCCCCTAAATCTAAATCTAAGGTTAATCCCGTAGAAGGTGTTTTTTTCACTTCTTTGGGTGCTTCGGGAATGATAGGTTTGGATGGTTCGGGAATAATTGGTTTTATGTCCATTTTTGGTTCGCTTTTTGGTTCGGGTTTAACGGGTTCCACGGGAAGATCTACATCTAAGACAAAAGCGGCATCCGCTTTTTTAGTTGCATGAACTTTCAAAGGTGTATTCTCAAAGACATCTTCGGATTCCACGGGAATCGCGGTCTTTTTATATTCTTCCTCGGGACCGATTTCTTCCGCATTCACTACCGTGACTTTCATCATTTCTTCAATTGCCCGATTCTTTGCGCGAGTTTCTGCATTATTTCGCACTTTCCACCAATTACTTGGATCTAACGTTGGAGGATCTTTCCATCCACGCGCTTTCCATGCTTCATATGCATCTTTCCCAATAAATTTCTTTTCGGATCCATCGGCACATCCATCCGCTTCGGCATACCGTCCATTTTTTGCCGTTGCGGTGGCTTTAAAGACAAACCGTTGATTTGGAATATCATCTAAAACGGGAACAGTTTTGAACGTTAACTCTAAATCATCCGCAATTTGGCGATACCCACTTTTGGTAATTGCTAATTTTCCTGCCTTAGTTAAATAACAATGCCCTAACCGATAATCTAATCCAATTGGTTCGGCTAAGGCAACTATAAAATCTCGAATTCCACGATCATCCGCGGGGACAATCGGCGTCATAAAAATAAATTCCGAGTCTTTTTTGACTTGGTAATTTACGATGGCTTTTTTCTCTTTGTCGTCAACCATTTTAATCCCAACAATTTAATAATCCATAAAAGAATCCAATATATTGTAAATACTCACTAAAAAAAAGGCAATTAGTTTGGAAAGGGAATTACCGCTTCGCAGAAGAATTTATAGGATTCCGCTTGTTCCCCTTTTTTCTTATACTTCGAATCTTTGGTGACTTCGTAAACTTCTTTCTTTAGGTTTTTCCCTAACGCAATACACCAAAACGCGTTATTAGTAATCATACCATCGGAGGCAGGGGGATTTTCACCTAAGTTCATTTTCTCCAATTGATCTTTAACCATTGGTCCGATAATGGATCCTAAGCTCACCGTAGGATATTGTTCGCTTTTATATTCGGGATTGTTAAAACATCGCCATTTAAACATTAAATTAATCGATCCATTAGAAAAGACGGAAAACGGCACTTTGCCATCCTTTGGCATAATTTCGACTAAAAAGGCACTATTGGATTCGAACGGTTTATCGAGTTGGGGTAAGGCTTTCTTCACTGCCAAAATGGTAGGGTTTTGACTTTTAGCATACGCTTCATCTAAAAAGACATATCCTTTTTCCAATAATTGCCCTTTCATATTTTCCTTGATTAATTCCAAGGCAATCTTTTGAAAAATTAAATTCCCCGCTTTATCCTGTTGTTGGGGAAAGACATATTCATGAACTAACGGCATTTTTTTAACTTCTTTGGCAAATTCTTCTCCAAAGAACGCAGATAATTTATCAGCTTGTACCATTTGAAATCACGATCCGAATTAAATCGGATTAAGTTATATTATGACTTAAGCAATATTTAAAATTTTAGGTATGAACAATTAATAACTAAGAAAAAATTATAATTGTTTTAATTTGAGTTCGATTAACGGATTGGTTAAGATCCGGGTAAGACGATTAATATTGGCAATCTTTCCATTCCATGCTTTCGTAAAGGCTTTCCGATGTATTTTTTGACATGGTTTACAATATTTAGGATAAGGCCCCCGTTTACGAAAATAAGGGGAAATGTGGTGACAAAGATCACATTCGAATTGCCAATATTGGTGGGCTTTATTCCATGTAACGCCCATTTAGGTCACCTCAAACACCCAACTAATACATGGAAAGGTCTCTAAATCCGTGATCCAAATCGCAAAGAGATCAAGTCCTGCTCGCACATAATATTGTAATCGGGTCACCATATTTTGAGAATTTAACATAAATGATTTGCGTTCTAACCAATTAGGAATCTCTTCATTTCTACGACAGCGATTCAAATGTTGACGAAGGCGAAGATTTTCTAAGGCTAAGCGATTATTTTGAATTCGTAAGTTTTTTAAGGATGCCACACACTTCCTCCATTTTTCTTCATAAATAGATGCTTCCCCAATAGATAAGACCATCTTAGTTCGTCTCCATTCGTTTGGTCATCTTATAATATAGATCCATATCATTCTTGGATCGCTTATACCGAATCAGAAATTGGCGTACATCCGAAGGCAAGATTTGAATACATGCTAAATCTTTCGGATTATGTTCCAAATCGTTCCGGGTTAAGTAGATTGGG
>CAZKXP010000046.1:0-4185 GCA_964556955.1 uncultured Candidatus Saccharibacteria bacterium | reverse complement strand
ATGCTCATCTCGTCATATTCGTCCTCATTGCCTGCAATCTCGGAAAGGGCCGTCTGCATCTTGGCGCTGATCTTGCCGCCCTGGCTGGAATGCGCCTCGTCGATAATGATGGCGAATCTGTTGCCCCGATGCTCATTGCCGATCTCTTTCAGGATAAAGGGGAACTTCTGCACTGTGCTGATGATGATCTTTTTGCCCGAGGTGATGAACTTCCTCAGATCACCGGAATCTTCCGCGTGGTCAACCACGGATTTCACCTGGGCAAATTGCTTGATGGTATCCTGTATCTGTTTGTCCAGTATCCTTCTGTCGGTCACAACAATGATGGAGTCAAAAAGGGCTTTGCCCTCCCGTTTGATCCCGATCAGCTGATGCGCCAGCCAGGCGATGGAATTGCTTTTCCCGCTGCCCGCGCTGTGCTGGATCAGATAGCGTTTGCCCAGATCGGCTTCAGCCACATCGGCCAGCAGTTTCCTCACCAGGTCCAACTGGTGGTAGCGTGGGAAGACCTGTTTCCTGTGAGTTTTGCCCTTTTGGTCCTTTTCCTCGATCACCTGGGCATAGTTTTCGATGATGTCGCTCAGGTTCGCTTTGCTGAGAACTTCCTTCCACAGGTAATCAGTAGCCAGTCCATCCGGATTGGGAGGATTGCCGGCACCGTCTTGATAGCCTTTGTTGAATGGCAAAAACCAGGAATGCTTGCCCCTGAGGTGGGTGCACATCCTGATGTCCACGTCATCCACCGCGAAATGCACTATGCAGCGTCCAAACTGGAACAGCGGTTCCCGCGGCTCGCGGTCCCGGCGGTATTGCTGCATGGCATCGTACACGGTTTGCTTGGTGAGCGAGTTCTTCAGCTCAAAGGTCATAACCGGCAGACCGTTGATGAAAAGACACAGGTCAAGGGCCAAGGCTTGCTCGGAAAGGCTGTAGCGAAGCTGGCGCGTAATGCTGAAGATGTTGTTTTGGTATAGTCCGACAGCTTTCCGGTTTTCTGGGGAGGGAGTAAGATAGTACAGCTCCACTGAGGCGGAAAGATGCTCAACGCCCTTCCTCAGAACGTCTATCGTGCCCCGCTTGGCAATCTCGCTTTGCAGCCGGTGTAAGAACTTGTTCCTCTTCTCGCCCTCAACTTCTATTCCCAGGCGTGCCACCTTCTCCGGCTGGGTTGCCTCTAGGAAATTCATCAGTTGGACTGTGTCAAGGCAATGCTCCCGATCATAGTCTTGGGGTGCTCCCTGAACGTAGTGACCTTCCTTAACAAGGCTCTCAACGATCAGGCTTTCCAGACCGTATTCACTGGTGTCAGTCGCCATTCTCAATCTCCTCAACTGGTTCTTCTTCCACCTCATACTCTTGTTCCAATTCGTCCTCGGGTAGGTCTGGAACTTCAATTTCACGCACATCCAATTTGCCAGTTACGACATCAGAAATGAGACGGGTTTGAAGCTCATGAATTGGTTCAAGTGAACCTTTTAATTGTTCTATTGTGCGATCAATTTTATCACACCAATCCTCATGATACTCGCATATTCTTAATTGTTCATCTATAGGCGGTTTATAAAACGGGATATCCTTCATTCTTTCAAACGATAAATCCCATTGTCCAGTTCTTATGCCATCCGATGCCATTCCGAAAAATGGAACGTATGCTTTTGCTCTTATAGCATGGTTAAAGAATCTCCCAGACACTGATTTAAGTTTGAATACGTAATATGCAGGGCTAACAATACCCTCATAATCGGAAACCCCATAGGAGCCTTGCCAGGCTTTCATTTTATTAATAACAAAAAACTTTTCTCTAACCACTTTATACCCACTAAGATCTTCCGGAATATAGTTCCTATTCTCAACGAAGTTTTTCACATCCCGAACGATAACCCCCTTCTCTCTAACAACAGACAACAAAGGCAAACTTGGAGAGTTCTTCATGCTGAAACGAAGCAGCAGTTGTCTTAGTTTGGAATCATTCCAGTGGGATGGATATTCGGGAATCACAGAGTTCGTTGTTTTAGAATAATCTGCATACGGTTTTCCTGTGCGAACATCGATCTTGCCTGTCACTGCGTCATTGATGATGGTCTGCTTCAGTTCCTTGAGCAGCTCGATTTGCCTCTTCTTGATCCGTATATACTTGTTGATCTGGTAGTTCTTGTAGTCTAGGTACCGGGCAATCTGGATTTGCTCGTCTATTGGTGGAGTAGGCCATTTACGGCTTAATGTCTTGGATACCAACACATATGGTTGAGCCGCACCTCCTGTTTCCCACCTATCATGCATATTCATTACATACCACCAGTATTTCTGTGAGCTAATGTCTTTAGGTCTTATAACCTGTGTATTTGCGACTACAGACCATTCACCGTTTGCAAGAAAAGTCTTGCCACACCTTGCACCAACAGCACTTAAAACAAGCCCTGGGAATCCGTACGATGCAAATGGCAACCAAACATCTTGCCCTGATGCGCTAAATGCAGGATAAAGGCCAGTAGAATAGTGAGGCGAAGCTGTGTTTTTGATTGGCGCGGCACCTTCTTTGATAGGCATCCGACCAATGTTTTGGTCTGAAATTTACGATTGGGCTACTGGATGGCTCGTTTTGTAAATGTCTTGGTACTATCATTGAGATACATCTCCCAACAGACTTTTCAATAGGCCGTCCCCGTCCTTCTCCAGGTCTTCAATATCCTTCACAATCTCCTCGATAGTACGCATAGGAGTTGGTTTATAAAAGTGCTTCGTAAAGCTGATCTCGTAGCCGATGTTGGTTTTACTCTCGTCCACCCAGGCGTCTGGGGCAAAGGGCAACACTTCCCTCTGGATGAAGGCATCTATGCCTCCTTCTTCCAGTAAGGGTATTTGTTCTGTGTCCCGCAGTTCTGTGTCCGGTTCATACTCCACCACCCGGGGCTGGCCTTTGATCGTTTTCTCAAACAGGCCATGCAGGGGATAGGGTTGAGTGCCCCGGGGATGGATCTTGCGGATCACAGGAATGCCTTCTTCCGAGACCAAACCCTGATCTTTGAAGGCCTTGATCTCGCTTTTGGAATAGGCTGTCTCAGGATCAGCGCCCTTCACCCGCAGCGGCCTTTCCACCACGCATTTCCAATAACCAAAGGACTCATTGGGGAATATCTTGGACTGTTCGGTCTCTTTGAATTCGATGAAAGTCTTTGTGATCCGCGTAATGTGCTCTTCGGTGAACTCCCGGTTGCGCTTGCCCAGGTTGCGGCGCAGGGGGCTATACCACTGGCTGGCATCGATAAGCTGGACCTTGCCTTGGCGGTAGGGGGCTTTGCGGTTGGTTAGGAACCACACGTAGGTGGTGATGCCGGTATTGTAGAAGATATTATCAGGCAGTTGGACAATAGCTTCCAGCCAGTCGTTCTCGATGATCCAGCGGCGGATGTTGCTTTCGCCTTGCCCGGCGTCTCCGGTGAAGAGAGCGCTGCCATTATGGACCTCGGCGATGCGGCTGCCCAGAGTGGTGTTTTGCTTCATCTTGGAGAGCATATTTACAAGGAACATCATCTGTCCGTCACTGGTGCGGGTGAACATCTTGTATTCCGGATCGCCATTATGTTGAACGAGGAAGCGGGGATCGGTGATCTCCTTTTTACCGCCCATCTTTTCCTGATCGACCTTCCAGTCCGCTCCGTAGGGTGGATTGGACATCATGAAATCAAAGGTGTGGGAGGGGAAGCCGTCACGGGATAGCGTGGAGCCCAGCCGGAAGTTCTCAGCTTCGCTGCCGCCACCCTTGATGATGATGTCGGCTTTGGTGAGGGCATAGATCTCGGGATTTACTTCCTGGCCATAGAGATGGATCGCCACGTCCTTGCCATGCTCTTTGGCGATCCTGGTCAATCTGTCTTCAGCCACCGTGAGCATGCCGCCGGTTCCGCAAGCTCCGTCATAGACCAGGTAGGTGCCGGATTCGATCTTATCCGCAATGGGCAGAAAGATCATATCCGCCATCAGGTTTACCACATCCCTGGGTGTGAAGTGTTGTCCTGCCTCTTCGTTGTTCTCTTCGTTGAATTGGCGGATCAGTTCCTCAAACACCGTGCCCATGGTATGGTTGTCCAGAGCGGGATGGATCTCCTTTCCGGTGGCGTCTTTGATCGGCAATGGAGAAAGGTTGATCGAGGTATCCAGAAACTTCTCGATCAGGCTGCCCAAAAC
>CAZKXP010000045.1:0-4288 GCA_964556955.1 uncultured Candidatus Saccharibacteria bacterium | reverse complement strand
TATCTCTGGAAAACAAATAAAACTGATTCTCAATATCAGGAATCGTGGGATGATCCGAGATTGTCGAAATTCCAAATGAGCGAAGCTAAACAAAAACAGCCTATTGTCTTAAATAAGAATAGAGGGAAAAAGATATAGATATTCCTATTCTGCAAGGTTATAACCTTTGTTTTTTATTTAGTGTTTAAAGCGTGGTGTTTAGATTAACAATTTCTTATATTTATCCAGTTTAATTTCCTATATTTGCCTTTTATAACATCACCACAAAATGAACCGGATAAAAGAAGTATTACAGGAAAGAGGGATTAAACAGACATGGCTTGCAGAGAAGCTCGGTAAGAGTTTCAAGATTGTGAACAGCTATGCTTGCAATCGAATCCAGCCCCCATTGGAAACTTTATATCAGATTGCAGAAATACTACAGGTGAGTGTGAAAGATTTAATTGTCGATAATAAAGAAGAAAAATGAGAATATGGCTAAGAAGAGTACTATAGCATTGATATACGATTTTGATGGTACATTATCTCCCGGCAATATGCAGGAGTTTGGTTTTATTCAAGCAATAGGGAAAGATTCTAAAAGTTTTTGGGAGCAAAACAAGAAACTGTCGGAAGAAAATGATGCCAGTGGCATTTTGTGCTATATGTATTTAATGCTACAGAAAGCGCAAGCCGAAAATATTTCGTTGTCCAGAAGTTCTTTCCGGAAATTCGGGAGAGATGTGGAATTGTTTAAAGGTGTTCAGGATTGGTTTAAGCTTATCAACGACTATGGAAAAAGTGTTGGGGTAAATATTGAGCATTATATTAACTCCTCGGGCTTGACAGAAATGATAGAGGGCACTTCTATAGCCAAAGAATTCAAGAAAATCTATGCTTGTTCCTTTTTGTATGATGTCGATGGCAAGGCTGTTTGGCCAGCCGTTGCAGTCGATTACACCGCAAAAACACAATTCTTATTCAAAATCAATAAAGGTATTGAGAGGATCAGTGATAATAAGAGGATAAATGAATATGTAGCAGAAGAAGACAGGCCTATTCCTTTCAAAAACATGATCTACTTTGGAGATGGAGAGACAGATATTCCTTGTATGAAGTTGATAAAAGAACAAGGAGGTCATTCTATTGCCGTGTATAAACCGGGATCGACAAAAAAGAAAACAGCAGCTAAATTGATAAATGAAAATCGTGTCAATTTTGTATGTTCTGCGGATTACTCGGAAAATAAAGAAGTGCATAATGTCGTCAAAACTATTATTGATAAAATAAAAGCAGATACGGAATTCCATAATTTACAGAAAAAACATAAAACGAAAGCAGTTAAAAAATAAGAGATGGCTAAAAAAGCAAATCAAAAAAAAGATAAACCCATAGAAGTCAATCTTTGGGAGTCAGCGAACAAGCTGCGCGGGAGTGTAGAGCCTTCCGAGTATAAACACGTTGTGCTGGGATTGATATTTCTTAAATTTGTCAGTGATAAGTTTGAAGAACACCGGGCAAAGTTGATCGCGGAAGGGAAAGGGAAATACATAGAAATTCCTGAATTCTATAATATGAGCAATGTATTCTTTCTGAAAGAAATATCCCGTTGGAGTTATATACAGGAAAAAGCCAAACAGGATGATCTCGCCTTGATTATTGATACCGCCTTGCACACCATAGAGAAAGACAACAAAAGCTTGAAAGGAGCTTTGCCCGACAACTATTTTTCCCGCTTAGGATTGGAATCGTCTAAATTGGCTTCCTTGATTGATGAAATCAATGAAATAAATACGCTGAAAGATAAAGAGCAGGATGTGGTCGGGCGTGTCTATGAATATTTCTTGTCCAAGTTTGCATTAGCCGAGGGAAAGGGGAAAGGCGAATTTTACACCCCTAAAAGTATTGTGAACTTGATTGCTGAAATGATTGAACCCTACAAAGGAATCATTTACGACCCTGCTTGTGGTTCCGGTGGTATGTTTGTCCAGTCCATTAAATTTATAGAAAACCATCACGGAAACAAAAAAGAAGTTTCCATTTACGGACAGGAATATACAAACACGACCTATAAACTGGCAAAAATGAATTTGGCTATACGCGGTATTTCTGCCAATTTGGGCCCCAAAGCAGCCAATACATTTCTGGATGATCAGCATAAGGATTTGAAAGCTGATTACATTATGGCAAATCCCCCGTTTAATCAAAAGGACTGGCGAGCCGATGATGAATTGCAGGATGATCCTCGTTGGGATGGTTATCATGTTCCTCCGAAGAGCAATGCCAATTACGGTTGGATCCTCAATATGGTGAGCAAGCTTTCGGACAATGGCGTAGCCGGTTTTATCCTTGCCAACGGAGCATTGAGTGGCGGTGGAGAGGAATACAAAATTCGCCGCAAGCTGATAGAAAATGACTTGGTGGAGGCTATTGTGGTTTTACCCAGGAATATGTTCTATACTACGGATATAAGTGTGACGCTTTGGATATTGAACCATAATAAGAAGAAACGCACCGTAATGGTCGGAGACACAGAACGCCATTATCGTAACCGAGAAAGGGAAATTCTCTTTCTGGACTTGCGACAGATGGGAGAACCATTTGAGAAAAAGTACACACAGTTCTCGCCCGAAGATATTCGAGTCATATCATCCACTTATCACGATTGGCAGACTTCGGCTGTTGCCTATATAGCAGAGGAATTTAATAAACCTGAGTTTTGTTATAGTGCCTCGTTCGAAGAGATTGAGAAAAAAGATTTTTCGTTGGTACCCAGTAAATATATTCAATTTGTGAATCGGGATGAGAATATTGATTTCGATGAAAAGATGAAAACGCTGCAACGTGAAATGAAAGAACTGTTTGCCGAAGAGGAAAAGCTGAAAACCGAAGTGAAAGGAGTTTTTAAAAGTTTAGGCTATAGAATTGATTAATATGGAAAACAGGACAGAAATCATCATATACCAGACCAATGATGGTCTTACCAAAATCGAAAAAGCAAAGAAAGAAAATGACAAGTTATAAACGGTTAGGTGATTATATACAGCCTGTTGATGAGCGAAATCGTGCTTTGGAAGATTTGCCATTGATGGGGTTGAGTGTTTCAAAAGAGTTTTTTCCAACAATAGCAAACCTTGTTGGAACAGATATGAAAACATATAAAATTGTTTACAAAAATCAGTTTACATATATTGCTGATACTTCAAGACGAGGTGATAAAATAGCAATAGCATTAAATAGTAGATTTGATAAAATGCTTGTGTCTCAGGCATACACACCTTTTGAAGTCAAAAATGAAAACGAACTTAATCCCGAATATTTGATGATGTGGTTTCGTCGTCCAGAATTTGACCGATATGCCCGATTTAAAAGCCATGGAAGCGCACGGGAGGTATTTGATTGGGAAGAAATGTGTAACACACTTTTACCCATCCCTTCCATCACCAAACAAAAAGAAATAGTAAAAGAATACAACGTTATTCAAAACCGCATAGCTCTTAACCAGCAACTGATACAAAAGCTGGAAGAAACTGCACAGGCTATTTATAAAAGGTGGTTTGTGGAGGGGATTGATTTGGAGAATTTGCCGGAGGGGTGGGAATTGGGACGACTTGAAGAAATAGTTGATTTTAAAAATGGCAAATCAAAACCCACTAGTATTGGGAAATATCCTGTTTATGGTGGAAATGGGATTATTGAATTCGTTCATGAATACAATTCTGAAAATGTATTACCAATTGGGCGTGTAGGTGCATATTGTGGTAGTTTATACAGAGAATTAGGTAAATGTTGGATTAGTGATAACGCTATTTCTGCCAAGTCAAAAATCAACTGCAATATGTTTACATACTATTTATTAAAAGACCTGAAGTTGAACGAGAGAAGTGAAGGAACAGGGCAACCGCTAATTACTCAAGGGCTATTGAATAGCATAGTAATTGCAAAACCGAATATAGATTTAATTACCGATTTTGAAACAAAAGCATTGAAACTTTTTACTTACGAGGACTTAATAGAAAAAGAAAACCAAAAGCTAACCGAACTGAAAGAATTGCTTCTTTCGAAATTGGCAACAGTAACAAAGTAGAATATTAAAAAACTAAAGATATGAGTTTTGTTCAAAAATTAAATATTGTAAATTATAAGTGCTTTAAAGGTGCTTTTACCCTTGACCTAAACAATGGTATAAATATTATTGTTGTAAATAATGAGGCAGGAAAATCAAACATTCTTGAATCTCTCCATCTTGATTTAAATGGGATGTTGAATGTACTATTTTTAAAAAATGAATTATCTCTGTATATTTTCA
>CAZKXP010000044.1:0-4379 GCA_964556955.1 uncultured Candidatus Saccharibacteria bacterium | reverse complement strand
ACATACAGGGAGCTAAAAGCTCCCTGTTTTTATACCATCAACCAGTAAACTCCTGATTAAAAAATAAAGACTCCAAGTAGAAAATAAGAAAATCACCGCAAGAATCTTCTGTAATGCTGTAACGCTGTAATGAAAATTGCATAAACAGTTTAGAAATGTTAAAATCTTGGTTGAGGGACTTTGTTTCCCTTATGTCGCCAGAACAGCCAAGAAACGATGATTAAGTTTGGTTGCATGAAACAGTGCAACAAAAGCCATTGATGGAAGCGTTAGACCTGTAGAGGTGTCTCAAAAAGTGGACGTGGATATGTTCCTGTTTGGGCCGCCTCCACGGTTTGAAAACTCGTCCGCTTTGCAAAAAGCGGGCGAGTTTTCTTGTATGAAAGGAATTTGTCTTACTACTCAAGGTGATTAGCTAATAAGTTCGATCTCTTGTTCTTCTTTGAGATAACTTGGAAACGTTTTTGTAATTACAACGTCTTTGAGTGGAATACCAAGCGCATCTGTATTCTCATAATCGATTCGTGCTTCAAGTAAGATTGGTTGGTTCCAGATTAGCTTGTTGATTGAGTGTGATAGCATTGTTCTAGAATTAAATTGAAACGAAGACCTTTCGTCAGGATTTATGGAAAGACTTACATCGTATCCCTTGCTATAAGAAGAATAACGAAATCGTGAAACATAAGCTTTAAAACTAAGCTTATGGTTTCCTATTTCTTGAGAAAGAATATCTCTGGTTTCTCTTAAGTTGACTTTTTCTACAGGCAGGATTTCAATCAGCTTCCTTAGATCTGAACTTGGTGGAAAAAAATTGTAATCTTCCTCAAAATGATAGTAATCGGAAAGGTTGCCCTTGTAACCATGACCTCTTGAAATTAGATTTAGAGCAAGATCTGTTGGTTTTACCGACAAAAAATATGTACTACTGTCGAATCCGCCGGCAATTAATTTAAGAGCTGAGAGATGCTCGGAAATCCTAACAAGCTCTGGAAAAGATTTTTTGCTCAAGGCATCTGGTAGAGTTTGATAGTCATATTTCTGTGAAAAACAGGACATTCGCCCATTTGTAGTTTGATATTTTGGATTGGAATGACAAAGAAAGGTGATCAATTGTAATTCTGAAAATGTAATTTTCTCCAAAATCTGTGTGTAGATTAAATTAGTGTCATCTTCTGAATCTTCGCTTAAAGAAGTCACCAGAAGCCCCGCCCATATTCTCTGAAAGCTTGGTTGTTCGTTCAATGACCCCTTATCTAAAATTTCATATACAATTCTTGGGGAAATAGTTTCCTTGCCTATTCTATCCTTTGCCATTTCTTCAGCTGAACTCAATATCCCAATTGTATTTGTTTTTCTCCAATTAGAGACATAATCCTTTAATAGGAGGCCAAACTCTTCTGCCACAGGCAAACATACTCTTGAAAGAAACGCTTGAGCACCATCAACAGACGCTTGAGTAATAATCTTAATTGATTCACTGATGCCTTTCACTCCTAGGATGTCGAGACTCGATTTGTCTTTTTCCATTATGCATTTCCTCAATTATAGAAACTTCTTTTGAAGTATTTTCATAGATTTATTACTCACGTTGGCTTATCTAGTTTTTTGGTGCCATCCAAAGCACATAAAAACCAGAAAGAGGCAATTTCGCATTCTGGTGAGTTATTCAAGGAAGATAGTTTCGAGGGTTCACGAAGAAGCTTCAGTAGTGGCCATTGAGTTTCTTTCTTGGATTGTGTGATTGATGGCTGTAATGACAATATCCTTAATAGCTCGGATGTCTTCAATCGAATCGATGCTGATTCTAAAGTTTGCGCATGAATTCGCTGGGAGGATTGTACCCGTGGGAAGAATCATCTTTGAAGTAAGTTCTTGCGGCAGATTAAAACCTACCCAGGGCTTCCTGGCTTCAACATAGGCTCTTATTACCCACCATGACGGCTTGTTAAGGTAAATTCCAAAATAGACGGTGGTGTCCTTGTATCCAATTTCCAGCGGAACATTTTTACGCTTTGCCGGATCAAAGATTTCCCTTCGTGGAAAACCTGCCTGAATGAAAATGCTCTTGACCTCTTCGAACAACTTCAGTTCATTGTCGGTGGTAATGATTCCGCTTTCACCTTCAGACAACTGCTCTAATTGAGGTTCAGTTTTTTCAGAAATTTCCTGTGAAGGCTGTTCTTCAGCCTTGGCAGCTTCTTCGTCTAAGGCAAAGACAGATCTTCTGACGATTCCACGGATAACCCTTGTAATAGCGGATTTTGTGATGGCCTTAAATCTTTCGATCGTGTTGTTGTTCACGACCCCGTCATACATTTCTGGAGATTTGAGAATCCACCGAATCATGTATTCACTTGGCAGCTTGTCTTTAAGATCTATCTCCGAGCGGAAAAAGTCAGCAATCTTGGCAGTATAAAGTAGTTCTGTCGCATACTCGTTTATCGTTTCCGGAGAAAACTGTGGCTTTGCGAACTTTGGCAGAACTTCCAGACCTGAATCTGCAGAGTCGAACCTTGCAATGTGGAACGGTTGGTTGTCCATGACGTTTGGCTGGATGGTATCAGTGAAGAAGCGCCATTCAATTCCGTTTGTAAGAATTCCGAGAGTGACGGTTGGCGTGGCATTGAAATATCTGGCCAACTGACCTTGGTGCCCGTCTAGAGATGTGTCTACAGACTTAATTTCAACGTAAATGTCAGGAACATCGTTCTTCAGGATGGCAATATCTACTTTTTCTTTTTGCCCGTTTTTCTTGATGGCAAAGTCAGCATCATACTCGGGGCAAACTTCAGTTGGAAGCCAGATGTTGTAGCCGAGAGATTCGAGCAGCGGGTAGATGAGTGCTTGTTTGGTGGCTTCCTCTCCTTTGCCTTTAACTGCGGGAATGCGTTCAAGAATTTGTTCAACTGTTTTACGAATCTTCTCTAACATTGAGTCCTCCAAGCTTTATATATTTCCACAGATAACACAACTAGCGAAGAAAAGAAAAGTATCTGCATATGTTTCTCGCTAATCGTCACGTTTCAGTTGCGTGTGACTATTTTAACTTCGTTTAACCAGTGTTCACAACTTCATCAAAGTCTCTTTCTGGTCTTCTGGCCGCCTCTACTGTTTGCAAACTCGTCCGCTTTAAAAAAAGGCGAGCGAGGTTTCGTCATTAGAAATCTGTTATATTTTGCTCAGAATGCTTTCGATGCAGAGTTTGAAGTCGTTAAGATTGCGGTAGCTGAGCATTTTTTCGTGCTGTAGGTAACCAACGATTATGCCAGGGTGAATTCCCAGCTTGTCGGCACATTCTTCAATTCTGAGACCAGAGATTCTGGCGAGGCCTTTGAAATAGTGATGAATTTCTTCGTGCTTTAAAGCCTCGGCGGCAAAATCGTTTGCCCGAGTTTCTTCTGAAGAGCTGTCCAACAGGTCTGCATTATCCATGCTGTCGATGAAGACAGGTGATTTGATCTTATCTGAATGCAACAAAACATGCCCAATTTCGTGAGCAAGAGTGAACCAGAAATTATCGTTCCGTTTGTATCTGCCGGTCAAGGCAATTACCGGGTTCTTTTTAACCCAGTATGCTGCACCGTCGGTATAGGTTTTTTCAAGATTCGGGATAATCAGAAAGATTACCCCGGTTTTCTTCAATTCTTTGATGAAATCCTGAATTCCGGTTTCAAATGTGGAATAGCGTGCGATTTCATTGGCAAGCTTCTGGAGCCTGGCTTTGGAATATTCTGGAATATCTCTTTGCTTTTCAGCTTCAAGCTCAACTTTTCTAAGCCAGGTCTGAGCAAAAAAAGCGTTAAACCTGCTTGAAAATGCTTCTGATTTCCTGAAACATGCACTTACTCTTTCTTCAAGGAACTTGAAATCCAGATCTTTGATAGTCCAGAACTTTTTAACAGCCTCAAAAAGCTCCTCTTTCTTTTTTGGCAGCCAGCCTTTTTTCTGCATATCTCTTGCGGGCATGCGCTTAAATATTTCAGCCCTGGCAGCGGTTTCGTCAAATTGATTATCTGGCTCAAAAGTTTGCCGGTATTGTGCGTCAAGATTTATCCAGAATTCAGGGCTCTGCTGAAAAGTTGAACTGAGTAAGCGGGCCATATTCATGGTTATTGGCGCAGTGTTTGAAAGCAGCTGGCTTAGGTGTTTTTCGCTGATATCAAGAATTTCAGCCAGGTCTTTCTGCGACCAGCCATAGAATTCCATTTCATCTTTTATTACATCGCCAGGGCCTATTGTTTTAAAGGGTTTCAGGTTTGTCATTTTTTTTCTCCCGTTTCATGGGTAACTAGTATTTTTTCCCATGGTCCCAGATGTCGGTAATAAAAACTTTTCCTGTTTTCATTTGTTCGTCGGCAAACTCGATTCTGAAAACCAGT
>CAZKXP010000043.1:0-4699 GCA_964556955.1 uncultured Candidatus Saccharibacteria bacterium | reverse complement strand
TAAGGATATTAAAATCAACTTTTTCATTCAGTTCGGTTGGATTTTCTCATTATAACTGCCCATAACAGTTTCCCGGATTGTTCTTATTGCCATTCCGAAAGTTTTCAGAATCGATGTGCAGCCCTGTTAAGTTACATAGCCTGTCCCGATCTAGTTCCGGTAAAAGTCTATTAGCTGAATAAACGCTGAAGCCCGAACTATCACAGCAATAAAATATTTCACCTGTTAGTTTCTGTGCATCATCCTTCTTCAAAATAATCCGTGTCTATTCGTTTAACCTGATACTCATTGATTGTTGATAATCCAACATTATTCTCAATCATTAGGTTTGCTAATTGCTCCCCATCTATAAGAACAATTTTATATTCAACCTGCGTTACAAACTCATAAACACTTGCTGGAAATGTAGATGTCGTAATGAATATTCCTTTTCTGGCCTTCTTAGATGCTAATGCGCCCGTAAAGTCTCTGATTTCCTTAACCGGGACAGAGTTTTCCCATCTTTTTGCCTGAAGGTAAATTGTGTCTAACCCAAGTTTATCTTCCTTGACAATGCCATCTATCCCTCCATCGCCTGATTTTCCGAGTGCTTGTCCTGCATCTTTCCTTGAACCTCCATAACCCATCCGTATTAGTAAATCGATTACTAATTTTTCAAAAAAAGCAGGCGAACAACTCTTAACAACGTCCAGAACTTCCTTTGCTAATTCTGAACGCAATTTTTGGTAAGCATATTCAAGTGATTCCTCTGGTGTTTTGTTCGTAGATATTTCATAATGGTTTTCATCAGATTCTTCACCATTATCTTTAGTTTTTCTAATAGATTTAAAGTCAACAAACTCCTGATATCTTGTCAAGAATTGCGATGTAATTTCTTTTGGTTTCTCCTTTAGCAATTCAACACCTCTTTCAGTAATTTTGAAATGGGCTCTTCTGGGAGTTGATAATAATCCTGCTTTTTTCATATATGTCCTTGCCCAGCCAAGTCTATTCCGGAACACTGGTTGTTGTCCACTTGGCAATAATTCTCTCCTCTCATCTTCAGTCAAATTGAAATGTTCAGAAAGGAAATCATCTGCTTCTTGTAATGAATGTTCCTGTCCGTCACTAAGCATTTTTAGCAAGGGGAGCATTATTTCTTCATAAGATGGTATCATAGTTACTGTGTTATTTTTATTGTGGTTAAAACTTACTTAAATCACAGTCTCAGATATATCTTGGCTGCGATTTTTCTTTTTAATCAGCGACTGCGTTTAAGTCTTATTTGTAAGCTGTAGTTGTTTTTCATTCCATAACTTGCACTGGTTCTCAATTGTGTTTTCATCCATTTTGTAAATATCTTCAATATCAGGAATTTCTCTTTGCAATATTTTTCTCTCTTCATCAACTCGTTGAGCTCGATGCGGGGAATGGCTTTTCCAATAAAATATACAATTTGAGTAAAAGAAGTATGCCATTTTATTTTCGCCTTCCTTTTGAAGTAACTGCCCCAACCAGTAGGATGCATATCCACGATTCAAATACTTACTTGAATTTTCTTGAATATAGCACAAATGAAATGACCTAAATAATAGAGCTTTTGCATATTTATATTCTTTATTAAAATAGTAGCATCTCCCTAAATTGCCGTAAAAATGAGCTGAAAGATTATCATTTATTGGAGTAGTCGTCAAAACATCTATGTCATTCCCTTTTAAGAAAAAGGTTAAAGCTTCCTTTACATTCTTTTCATCACGAGAATCCCTTTTAGCTAAATTAAGCGAATGTTCTAAATCAAAATCAATTTCAATTTTACTGCTTTTAGCGAGATTCAAAGCTATTTCACCCCATCTAATTGCCTCAATATTGTCCAATTTATTCCAGTGATATGAGCACTCTAATTTGCAATAAACAATATAATCTTTCCCTTTATTTTTAATAACACTTTTAAAGTTATCTAGAACATTTCTAGCAGTTTCAAAATCACCTAATTCTGAAGCTAAATTTACAAAACTTCCTATTTGTGTGACGAAGTATGGTGTTTCGTTATTGTAATATTTAACATAGTCAATGTGTTTAAATAACAATTTTGAAATTCGAAAATATTCCTCAAAATACCCAGCTGTAAGAATTGAATCAGTAATTTCTTGAAGTGCTGCTAAAGCTAGTGGAAAATCATTTTTATTTATTGCTAATTCTACCTTACTTGTCCAGTTTTCATAAAAGCTAAGAGACTCATTTCCACTTAATCTTTCTTTTAGTATATATGTTATTTTATTGTAATAATCAATAATGATTGAGATGTATTTACTACGTTCATTTGGTGGATATTTACTCTTTACATAGCTTTTTACAAGGGGATGTAATTCTATCTCCTCTTTGGTGCTATCTTTAGTTTTTGTAACAACTAAATTAAGAAGTTTCAGTTTTCTAATTGCTTTGTCGAATTGATTAAATGCCAATTCATTCTCTACCATTTTTGCTAAATCTTCTCTCTTTTCTGCCTTTACAATTTCCGACAAACACCTAAGAAGTTTTTGCTGTTTATAATTTAATGAGTTCCAAACAACTCCAATAATTTCATTTGATAAAATTCTACTTATATCATCTTCGTCAAACTTTGTATGCGCTGATATGTTTACTATAAACTCATCTAATTTCTCAACTCCACTTACAGCTTGAGCCCCAAGTAAATTTAGCCAAAGTGGATGTCCGTTTGTAATACGATGTAATTCTAAATATAATGCTTCCTTTTTCCCTTGTTTAATCGCTATATTATATTCCTCTAATAATTGAACTGCACTTTCGTACTTTAATCCCTTTAGTTCTATCTGAAAAAAGCCAACATCAGCTTTCTTAATAAATGGTCTACAAGTAAAGATAAATTTGCAATTATGTTTTCTATTTAAAGCATTATTAATTAACTGTTTAAATCCATCTTGAGGTATAAAACTTTCATAGTCTATGTATGAATCAATATTATCAAAAACAAAAAGGATTCTTTTGTCATTAATAGTGCTAAAGAACAAATCAATCAGTTCATCATATGTTATATCTTTTAAATCTGATAGAGATAAATCAGAATTTGAATAACGGCGAATGATTTCGATTAATTTTGTTTTAAGTCTATTTTCCTCTTCTTTAAAATCTCTCCAATCCCAACTATCATAAACACTACTTTCAGCCTGCTCATAAACATATTTTGTTGCTAAACTTGACTTACCTTGACCTCCAAAACCAGTTATAAAAATTACTTTAAAATGGCTGCTCTTTAGTATTTCAAGTTCCTCATTTCTACCAACCCATTTAGTTAAATCAGGAGGTGTATCACAATCATTTAAAGATATTTCTTTTTGAATTTTTAAGGCAATAGTTGGATTTTCAACCTTTTTAAATTCATTAATCAACTTTTTAAGCTCTTGGACGACACTTAAGAAAGCAGAATCTATACAATCCCATGTTGTAATAAACTTTGCATCACGAGGAACACCTTGAAAACTTGAAAGTATGCTGGATTCGAAATCACAGGGTCTCAGAAATATCGGAGCTAAATAAACCTCATTAGCATGATGTCTTTCAATTGTTTGTTTAATTTCAAATTCATTAATATACTCTGATGCAAGAAAATCTGAACTAATTAAAAAAATGACTATATCTGAACTTGTTAGTTTCTGTTTTATTTTATCATCCCACTTCTCGCCAATTAATACTTGTCTATCGTCCCAGACGTCAATCAAACTCTGCCTTTTTAATCCACTCAAGTGTGTTTCAAATTGTTTTTTTAGTTCTTCGTCTTTATGTGAGTATGATATGAATATCTTTTTCATTTTTTTAATTATTTATCAATGAATCTCGGAGCGATTTTTACAATTACAGCTAGCTCGCAAATATCCTCAACTAATTAGTCATTTAATTATTTACAAACATTAACAATCACCTGCTCCTACGAACATCCCCAATATCTCTATCTATCTTCTAGGGAGCGAATCACCCCCGAAAATTACAAAAGAAAACTACATATCAGCAATAATGCAGGAAAAAAATTGTAATTCACTCAGACTTTACGGCTATCGCAACCGGAATACTTTTAAATCCGGCAACCAGGGATAACGCAACTGCCTGTTTGTAGGCGGCCGGTGGGAGAGGAGGGCCCTGAGCTTCTGCCAAAGGGCACGCCGGTGGGCTTCACGCCCACCGGCTGTGCATTCGATTACCCTTTTGTGTTCAGCAGATTCAAAAGTCCAGGGTCATTTCTTGTATAGTTCAATCGTTCCATTGTCCGAACCGGGATCAGACCAGGTTCCTGAAATTTTGTTGCCACTGATTGTGGTAGTATACTGGCAGTTCAGGTTAGCACTTCCTTTCCTGATATACTCAACCTCTTTAAAAGTAAAATGTGAATCTGTCAGATTTCCAGTGATTTTATGCACTGAATTCAAAGAAGGCCATTCAATTTCTCCTTCCACCCTTCCTGAAGACTGATTATAGGAAACAATCTTCAAATTGGCAGTCCATGACTTGCCTGATTTTGAAGATTTAACTTTGCCTGAAAAAACGGCTCCGGTAATATTATTCTGAGGTGCTGCTGTTTCTTCATTAACTTTCTTAATCAATTCAATCGTTCCATTGTCCGATCCGGGGTCAGACCAGGTTCCTGAAATTTTATTGCCACTGATTGTGGTAGTATACTGGCAGTTCAGGTTAGCACTTCCTTTCCTGA
>CAZKXP010000042.1:0-4827 GCA_964556955.1 uncultured Candidatus Saccharibacteria bacterium | reverse complement strand
AAGTCGCTTTTGAAAAGCTGGCGAGCAGCATGGCCTGGAAAGCGCGTCTGAAATACAGTCTGGTGAGGAATATCGGTTGGGATGATCAGTCGATTAAAGCTGGCGAAACTGAAATGTTGCGGGCAGAACTTGAGCAGACCATCAGCTGGCTCGACAAATATGGTACGGGAATGAAAATTCCACTCTGGCAGGAAATATATCGTCGCAGGAAGAATTAATACAGGAGGAGTTTATGGCAATACAATTCTGGCAAGACAAAGACAGAACCCAGCTCAATCCAACGCTTTTCTCTGAAGTCGCGGAAGCAGAGGCTAAAAAGGTTTATAGTTCTGCTGAAGGAAGAGGTCGAGATGTAAAAAAAAATAAGCCGACCCAGCTAAGAAGGTTTTTTGACGAAATAATTGCTTTTGAATCACGTTACAAGCAGATGCTCTGTAAAAATCCCGGCGAACCTGAGAAGGTATTTATGCAGCAGTTACCCTTTATTCATATGCTTATTCCGAAGGTTAAATATGCTGAAGCCCGCAATCTGGTAAGCAAAGATTTTGTTGAACTGGTGAAGTCGGCAGTTGTAGATAACCTCAAACAGGCAGCCGATCTGAAGGTTCTTACAAGTTTTTTCGAAGCCTTTATGGGGCACTACAAATATTGCGTGATGATAGAGGGTAATCAATATCAGAGTAATCAATATCAGAGTAATGACAGGAACAGGGGGAGATACTAATGGAACTGAAACTTCAAAAAATTATCGAATATAAGGCAAGGCTGGTACTCGAGAGCAATCTGCATATTGGTTCTGGCAACATGGAAATGCATATTGGCGGCACGGACAATCCTATCGTAAAACACCCTCATAGCCTGGAACCTTATATCCCAGGCTCTTCGATCAAAGGTAAAGTGAGATCTCTGATGGAACTCAGTTCCGGAACAGCCGCTTTGGCTCATAGTGACGGCGGGATCACAAGTTATAAAACTCTCGTCGCAGCCAAGTCAGCCGAAGCCAAAAGAGAGATTGAATCTATTCTGAAAATTTTCGGCTTCAGCGGCTCCGACAAATCAGGCAATAATGAATCTGCTCTTGCTGCAAGGTCATTGGGGCCTACCCGTGCATCTTTTTCAGACTGTTTTTTGAATAAAGAATGGAAAGATGAAGCAATACGTAATCTTTGGCCTCTTGCCATAGAAAAATCCGAGACTGCAATTGATCGGATAAGTGGCACTGCTAAGGATAAGTCTCTGCGCCAGACAGAAATAGTTCCGGCCGGCGCGGTTTTCGACTTCAGGCTTACTTTCAAGGTTTTTTGCGATGAAGACATTGAACTTTTCAAGAAGCTCAAAAAGGGTCTCGATTTGCTGACCAAAGACGCCCTCGGTGGGTATGGCAGCCGCGGGTACGGTCGAATACGTCTTGAAGAAGCAAAAGAAAATTAACATACAAGGGTAAGATCATGAATGTTTTCGCAATAAATATCAGGCCGGAATCGGATTTCGCCACAGAACTGTCGGGAGACTGCCTGTTCGGGCAGATCTGCTGGCAGCTGGCGCAGGATGACAGCCTTGCCGGCAGTATTGATAAACTGCTTGAAGACTACGATCTGCATCCTTTTGCTGTTGTGTCTGATCCGGTCATGTCTTTCAAAAAAGGGGCGGTCATAGAGTATCTTTTTCGACGACCATTCGTGCCGCCTGTCGAAAGGCCATTTGCTGAACTGGCTTTTGAGCAGCAGAAAGCTCTGTTCACCGAGAGAAAGCGCCGTAAAGGCTGCCGGTGGATTATCGTTTCAGAGCAGAAGCAACTCGACCCAATGAATGCAGATGCGCCCGTAAACCGGAGTGATATCATCGCCAGATATGGACTGCACGAAGATTGGCAGCCTGAGCTGATATATCATCAGTATCACAACAGTATTGATAGATTGTCTGGCACAACCGGCACTGATGCCGCTTTTGCTCCTTTCTCGCAAATTTTGACGGCCTGGGCAGACAATGTGAGCCTGACTTTATTCATCGCGCTGAGCGACAAGTTGTCACCGGAAGCTTTTGCAAAGGCGCTGGCCAGAGTTGGCGCAACTGGATATGGAGCCGATGCTTCAACAGGCAAGGGAAGATTTGCAGTGTTATCGACTGCCAGATTCGATTTGTCCAAGCTGGGTTCAAAAAAGCCAGATGCTGTTTACACTCTTTCTTCTGCGCTGCCGGCGCAAGAAATATACAGACAGATTTGTTTCGAGCCGTTAGTAAGGTTCGGGCGGCACGGAAACTACCTGGCGAACAGTGAATTTCCTTTTAAGCAGCCAGTTCTAAAAGCTGCTGCAGGGGCTGTGTTCAAGCCATTAGAGAGTTACTGGCCTCAGGCACCTTACGTTGGTAGATCCATTCGAGGTTTGAGCAGGTTTTCTGAGACCGTGGATCAGGGTTATTCTCTCTATATCCCTGTGAAACTGGAGGCATAATATGACAAAGAATTATCAGATCAAACTGACGACTCTTACCCCGGTGCATATAGGATCGGGTCTGAGCTACGAGCCGACACAATTTTTCATTGACAGTGAAAGATGTCTGAATCTGTTCAATACATCAGAATTGCTCGATAAGCTCGATGAAAAGCAACTGCAGGAATTTACCAAAATTTGTCTCGATATGAATTATGTAGGCATGTTCAGGTTTTTCAGAGAGAAATTTCCTGCCAGTTTAAAATGCAGAAAAGTCAGGGTTGCAAGGGATATCTCCGCTGATTATGAAAGGGTTCTTGCAATGGGTTCGCAAGGCAATCAGGTCATAAACCAGCTTGAACTTAAGAGAACCATCTTCAATGATTTTCAAAATACGGCTTATATACCCGGATCCTCTCTTAAGGGGAGCCTTAAAACGGCATGGATGAGCAAAGCTGCCGTTGATAAACGTGTAACCAACATGCGGAATATCAGGGATTGCGAGAATGCTGTATTAGAGGGTTCTTTCAGCAGCGACCCGTTTCGCTTCGTCAAAATCTCAGACATGTTCCCGGGGGAAGCAGGCGGTCGTATTGCAAAAACCATGGTGCTTTATGCTACCAATCATCGCAAGAACCCTGACAGACAGGCTGATAAGTCGAGTCTTACGGTTGCTTTTGAAGTGATAATGCCTGGAAACGAATTTGTCGGTATGGCGAATCTTGAACAACCGAAAGGCTTGAAAAGCGTGTCACAAATGCCCGCTGTGGTTGATCTTGAAGCACTTGCCAGAGCTTCAGAGGGCCATTATTTCAATAAATTGCAGCAGGAAGAAGAAATGCTCAAAAAGCTCGGTTGCCAGCCGGGTCTTGTTGATAAAGTCCGCGAAAAAGCTGGTGACAAGCTTTTTAAAACAGTATTCCCTTTGAGAGTTGGTCATCACTCAGGTGCAGAATTCTTGACTCTCGATGGAAACCGGCAGATAAAGGTCAAGAAAGGGAGACAATACGAAATCGCCGATTCAGCGACTACAGTCTGGCTGGCTTCTGCCAGTAAAAGGCCTAAGACTCTTAGTGATCTGGCTCCGTTCGGCTGGATATTGCTTGAATTCCTTGATGGTTGAGCCTGCATGAGTAACGAAAAGCTCCTTTTTGTCGCAACCATTGGCAATCGTGATGTAATGCTTGACGATGCCGAATTGCGTCCTGCACGCATGGAAGGTGAAAAGGCTTTGGCGATTGCAAACACTGAGTCAAAAAGATTTGCCATGCCTATTTTGTTACCAGTTCTGGCAGCGATAAAGCGACCTATAGAACGGCTTATTCTGATTGTGACCGATCAGCCGGAAGAAGTTGGCAGCAAGCATCGTAGCAGTGATACGCTGTATTTTGGTCAGATAATAAAAATACTCCTGGGGCAGCAATATAAAAAATTCGGTTTTGCAGACAAGCCCGCTGAAAAAATAGAAACCATAAGCATAAGTGAGAATCCAACCATTTTATCCGGGCTGTTACGGGAACTACAAAAGACTTTGACAAGCAAGTTTCTGCAATGGCATAAAAATGGTCACAATGAGCTGGCATTGTGCATTACCGGCGGAATCCCAACTTTAAATTCCGCTGTGATGTTACTTGCCAGTCGGGTTTTTAAATGTGGATTGAAAATGTACCGGGTAAATGACAATGGCCTTGCTTTCCCAGACCCTGTTGCTGACGAATTTGAGAAGCATGAGCTAAGAAACATCGTTCAAGAACTGGCGGCGAGTTGGAGCTTCAAATTTATCGCAATGCGCATTGAAGACAGCGGACTGAATGAAGAACCTTTCAATCAGATAAGGATTCTTTGCCAGGCAATGAGCTGCCGGCTGGTTTTTGATTTTGCAGGGGCTCTGGAGGTTCTTACCGAAAACTTTGCCCGTGCTGGCAGATTTATGCCGGTTTTTGAATGCCTGCTCAATGAGTTGGCTTTGTTGAACAAGCTCGATTCTGTTGAGAATGCCAGGGAACTGCTTATAAGAGAGTTGCTTTTTAATCTCATGTTCAAGTTTCGACAACATGAATATGTCGACGTCGCAGGCAGGCTTTTCAGGATTCTCGAAGAATATGCAATTTTGCTGCTCGAAAAATTAATCGGTAAAACACTTCCTTTTTCAGAAGACGAAAGGGGTTACCCGGCTTTCACAGCTTTTGTCGAATCGAATCAACCCCTGCTCGATTATCTGAACGGTAAAAAAATTGACTACAGACGTTTGAACCAATATACAGCAGAGCATACTCTTCAGTTTATGATCGAAAACGAAGATGTCAAAGAGATGCTCCGTTCGCAGATATTAGAGTTTTTGTGTTGTTATGAGAAGCTTAAAAGACTCAAACAATTACGTAATAAGTCAATTATT
>CAZKXP010000041.1:0-5124 GCA_964556955.1 uncultured Candidatus Saccharibacteria bacterium | reverse complement strand
GAAGCTTTAGTTGCAATCATGCGACTTTTAGAATACAAATGTGTTAGTGGCGAAGTCTTAACCTGGGAACAAAAAAAGCTCGGAGTAGGGCCAGATGGACGATACAGGCATGAAGAATTTCTAGTAGGACATTTGTTAGAGACGGTTTTACAAAAACCCTTCTTTAGGTATTACGAGAATAATGACTATGATTTTATATCTGGGGAAGAGACATATGATGTAATTGGACCCGTCCCCCCATATTACTTTAATGGAGAGGAGTTTGTTAATTCCTTTTATTCACATTTAGGTAAACAAGGGCTTGATTACATAGTTCTGTGTACGATCTTGCTACCTAATTCTTTTAAAGAATCCCTTGCATCTATTATTTCTGAATTAGATGAGACGAATCAAAGTCGTGTCGTAGTAATCGACGAAAATTTTTGTACAAGTAGCTGCGATGTCGAACTATTCTGCTAGCTCCATACTCTCCAATATCCCATCTATCTGCACTAACTGATCTCCTGTAATATCCTCAGGAAATGCATAGAAATATGCAGTATATGCAGGTCCATCAGAATCAGCATCTTCAAAAGATACTCCATCTAATGTAACTACAATATTAAAACAAGGAGCCTCGAAATATTCATTACCCTCCTCGTCATCTTGGAAGAATCTTTGTGCTACTCTTCTGGTAGTATGTCCTAACCATTCAAATTCTGTATATGGCATGCTACTAAAATCGTTAATGTTTAGAGTATCACCCATCTCATCAGCAATATCTTCCATCTCTTGTCTGTAGTCAGGGCTATCATCTTCAAAAGCGTAGTACTCATTACAACCAGCAAAACCAATACCATTAACAGCCTTTAACCAGAACATCTCCTCGTCATCTTCATTAAATATCTTTAAACCTGTTAATCCAGTATATGTAACACCCTCGACCAATGTATCTGTACCATCGCCATCAAAATATTCTTCAATACTCCAACCCTCAGGTAGGGTAGCAGAGAGAACCTCTCCTGAAAATTCAACATCATTATCCTCTGTCTCTACGACAGTAGCACTATCATCGCTCTCTTCGCTTTGAGAATTCTCTTGTGAATCACTTCTGGCCTTTAGAAAAGGTATCTCCACCATTCCTTTGTCATATGCAATGTATACCAAAAGCCCAACAATTATTAACCCTAGCATTACTGCTAGGGCTACTAGAGCACCATTGCCCTTTGGTTTTGGTTCTGGTGTAGCAGGCATAGGTGGCGTAGTAGTCTGTGTTTCTACTACAGTAGGTTGTGTATCCATATTAAATATATTTTTTAATTTAATTATTTTCTTCACATGCCATTAATGTACAGACTACCTGTCCATCACTGCATGCGCAATAGTTACAATCATCTGAAGATTTAAATGATTCTCCATTAGCATATGACCAACCGTTGTAATCACATCTAGCTTTTTGTTTGGAGATTGTTTCGTTGTATACGATGAAGCTTACAAGGCCAATAACAATGGTACCAAGAGTAATACATAGTCCTAGGAGAAAGTTGTGTTTTTTCTCATCCATAGTTTTAGTATATATATTTTTAAGCAAAGACCATAGACCTAGAGTTTAAGGAGTGTGGCTATGTAATATCCTGCAACCGAAGTTACGGTAGAAATGGAGGTTCCCCATATGAGGTCGATTATGGTTACAGATATTGGCCAATTCTTTAAAGTGGCTAGGTTTGTTAAATCGTATGTAGAGTAGGTAAGTAATCCAAAAAGAGCACCAAGTAAGATCGTTTTAAAAATATTTTTTGTCTCATACCCAGGGATTATGGCAAATATTATTACACCAACAACAAATATGAGGTAAAAGATTAGTGCTGGAACTAAGTTGGGTTTTTCTGCTAGTAAATGACCTATACGTGTAGCGTAGAGGTTTTTAGCTATGAAATTAAGCCAGATGAAATCTATGGCTAGGAATACTACAAAGGTAAGGATGTAAAGATATATATATTTCATATTTTGAGCAGTAAGATTATATTAGATTTTAGCATATCCTACAGCAGACTTTTGTTGTCCTGAAAACTCTCTTCTTAATCCCTCGCTTGTCCCTCTTATCCACTTCTCTGTTTCTGCGTTATTATTCCCATTGATATATTTTTCTTTACAGCCTCCGAGCAATCCCATCGCTTTAACGGCAAGTGTATATACATAAAGGTGGAATCTTTCCTCTACGGTTAAGGGATTAAATCTTCCATATATTTCAGCTACCTCACGAGAAGTCTCTTTTAAAGATTTCCCATACCTATTATGATACAGAAGATTAGCGGATATGACGGCCAATTCTTGTATTCGAGGGTAGTAATTGGCAACAGAGAAGTCGATGGGATATATCTTTCCATCGTTACCTTTAATTATGTTTGCTTTATGCAAATCTCCATGTACCAAACAGTGTGGTAATTTTTCCTTGGGTATAGCATGGAATTTCTCTATAATTCTAGAAACAAGAGCTTTTTCTTCTAAGGGAATATATTTAGCTACCTCTGTACAAAGTGTTTCAATATTCTGAACTGCCCAAGTATCATTGATATATTGTGGTTTGTAATCTAGGTTGTGGAGCAGGGAGGCTTGTCTTAGAACCTCTGCAATGTCAGCTCGAGAGATCAAATCGAGCTCTCCAAGAGTTTTTCCTTCTATATAGTCCATGAGTACCATGGAAAGATTACCCTCTTTGTTATATTTATGGATATACTCCCCCTCTTTTGTCTTGTGAAGAGTTGGATGATTAATACCTGCCTCTGTGATCTTTTCCATCATTTCGGAATATCGAGCTAAAGTATCTGGAGTTACATCTTGCGCAAAAATCTTCGCAACATATTCGCCCTTGCTAGCTCCTATGTGGACGTTATAGTCTTCATAACCAGTATCCATGATTGAGAAACAGAGGGGTGCTCCTAGGGAGTATGTGTCGCAAATATCCGTTACAACTGGCGCCAATGGGCCTTTATAGTCTATTCTGTCACGCGTTGTGTTTGTTTCTGGATGCTGTTCTTGTGTCATATTTATGGCGGAGAGGGCGGGATTCGAACCCGCGATAGGTTTTAAAGCCTATGAATCGTTAGCAGTGAGTTCCCTTCGGCCTCTCGGGCACCTCTCCATTTAACAGTTGTAATTATAATCCATTTAACCTTTTTGTGCTACAATAAGCTATGTACTACGGAATACACGTATCATCTGCAGGTGGAATAGAAAACACCATAAAATCAGCCCAAAAGTATGGTGTAAATGCTATCCAAATAATGCCAACAATACCAATGAGATGGACAACAAAACTCTTACCAGAAGAGATGATCCAAACCTTTGTTAATGAATTGGAAAAGTCAGATGTTAAAAAAATCCTCATACACGGAATATATCTAACCAACCTAGCTAGAGAAGACAAGCAACTCTTCCACCTAGGCAAAATGGGCCTCGTGGTATATCTCGATTTCGCTGAAAGAGTAGCAAACGAGATAGAGAAGAGAAAAATAGATGCGGAGATATTAGGAGTATGTTTCCACCCAGGTGCACAGAAAGAGTTGTCATACGAAGATAGTATGGAGAGAATCTCTCAGGGTATGCAGTGGGTGTTGGATGAAGTACCAGGAAAGCAGAAGTTGCTCATAGAAAGCACTGCGGGAACTGGAGGAACGCTAGGAAGAAACTTTACAGAGTTAGGGATCTTAAGAAATGGTGTGCAAGACAAAGAAAGGGTAGGGTTCGTCATAGATACAGAACATACATATGCCGCAGGATATGATTGGGTAAATGATATGGAAGGTGTATTGGGAGATATGGACAGAGAGATAGGGATAGAGAATGTAAAAGCTATACATCTCAACGACTCTGCAGTAGGATGTGGTACAAACAAAGACAGGCATGCCAATTTAGGAAAAGGAAGCCTAGGAGAAGATACAATCAAAAAGATATTACACAACGAGAAGTTGAGAGGTATCCCATTCATACTAGAAACTCCCGCTTTGAAGGATTCAAAATCTACTTTGGAAGAGGTAGAAACATTAAAATTATTAATCCAATAGATGAAAGCTAAAACAAAAAGTGCATTAAGTAGTGTAGTCTCAAAACTGCCAAGTAGCAAGCTACTTTTAATATTCTCTGCGGGGATAATTCTTGCAGTCATAGTTTACATATGTATATTACTTTCTAGATAGTGGGGCAGATAAAGTTAAACGAAAATCAGAAGAAAGCGGTTGAATATATAGATGGGGATCTTTTAATCATTGCTGGAGCTGGTACAGGTAAAACTGCAGTTATTACCCAAAGAATATTGCATCTTATTAAAAAATGTAATGTAAAACCTTCTGAGATTTTGGCGCTTACATTCATGGAGAAAGCCGCAGCAGAAATGCAGGAAAGAATAGATGAGGAGATGGAGTATGGATATGAAGAACCATGGATTTCAACATTTCATTCTTTCTGTGATGGAATACTTAAAGAAGAAGGCTACAATATTGGATTAGATGGTGACTATTCATTGATGACTACAGCACAGTCATATATCTTTCTCCGCAAGTATCTGCATGATTTGCCATTAAAAACTCTCAAGCCAAGAGGGATGGTTACAAAGACTCTCAACGATATCCTCAAACACTTCTCAAGACTTCAAGACGAGGATGTTTCCCCTGAAGACTACATAGCATTTGCTAAGAAGTTACCTAAAAAGACAGATGTGGAGAAAGCCGATTTTGAAAAATACAATGAACTAGCAGAAACCTACAAGATGTATTCAGATCTCAAGTTGAAAGAATCAAAAATAGATTTTGGAGACCTAATAATTCTAACCATAAAGTTGTTTAGAGAGCGACCAAATGTCTTAGAGAAATACAGAAGGAAGTTTAAATATATTTTAGTAGATGAATTCCAAGATACCAATTACACCCAGAATGTATTGGTAAATATCCTTACCTTAGGGTTGGATGAAAGTAAAAATAATCAATCAAAAAGTAAAAAAGAGAATCCAAGGCCACTTCTCACTGTAGTAGGAGATGATGATCAAGCAATTTACAAATTCAGAGGTGCGGCTATCTCCAATATTCTACAATTTAAAGAAACATATCCAGATGCGATGGAAGTCGTACTTACAGAAAATTACAGATCTAG
>CAZKXP010000040.1:0-5336 GCA_964556955.1 uncultured Candidatus Saccharibacteria bacterium | reverse complement strand
CAACAATCAACATACCCTATCTCGAAGTTTTCTAGCGAATTCATTATTTTTCCCTCGATTAAGTTATTTATAACAATTACAATAATTGCACATAAAGAGACTTATGCAATTATTATTTTTTCATCTCCAAAAGTCCTTTGTTCCGTTTAAACGGTCTAAATTTAAAAGCTGTTAAAATTGGGTAAACCAATGGAAAACTAATGCCTGAAAAACTTAAAGTACTTGTAAAAAACAAAAATAAAACCATAGAAGACATTATAGCAATATAAGGGATAAAAAATCTTTTGGCGGGTTTAAGATAATTCAGTAAATAGAATAAAAAACCATAAAGAATGAAAACTACAGCATACATCCCTAATATTCCGCTATTCATATAGGCATTTCCAAAGCCGGTAACGACTGTAAAACTTTTTTCAACCAGGTTTGGTTGCTTGTATTGATAAATTTCAGGAAGTCTTTTATGTAAGAAATCCGGAAGAAGTGCAGATAAAAACGGTAAACTTTCAAAATCAGAGGTGTCTAGAATGATATTATGATTTAAATTACCTAATCCACAAACTATGTAGATATATGCCCACATATATTGTTTTGGTAGCCATGACGGAAAACCGTCATTAAATTTACCAAGGCTTTCAATCATAGTTGTGTCATTCCAAGCATTTCCATGCCTGATGTTTCCGAAACCACCAAAATAATACAGTCCAACAAGAGATAATAAAATACCAATTGAAAGAACAAATGTTTTACGTCCTTTTCTTAAAGATGAGACAAATATCAACGCTGATATTGCTAAGCTAATAATGAGTCCACCCCTATTAAATACCAAAACATTTACAGTAAACAAAATAGCAAGATATTGTAATAAAATAATCTTATGTTTTGGATAGCAGACGAACAGATAAAACAAATATTGGGCATAAAAACCGGCAAAAGTAGTATTAATGACATGCAAGGTTTTAATACCTGTAAAAGATGTGTATTTTGCTCGTCCGCTTATAATAGCAAAAAGTGGAATTTGGTCGCAATAATAAAATTCATAAAAACTAAATATCAGTATAAGTAAAGTACCAACATAAAGCTTGGTAGGGCATTTATCTATTTTATAAAAACGAAAACATTTTCTGAATTTATATCCCAAAACTGCAGAAAGAAGAATTGTTGAAGTAAAAAACAACTTTAAATCTGGGGCTAAAGGCTCATACAAATCACTCCAACCTAAACTATAAATAAAAATTATAGGTAGCCAGACAAGCACATATAAATAATAAAAATTGAGCATTTTAATAATTCCTAAATTGGTAGCCTTTTAATAATAATCTAAGATAGACGCTGATAAAACGTTTAACCAAAATTGTATATTTAAAAAAAAGACTTTTTTGGGTTAAGTTGCAAAAGGTTATAAAATCTTTTTTATATATATTAAACCTTTTCAAAGTGTTTTCTTTTGATGTTGAAAGTGTTCCGGAAAAGTTCTGTTCAATATTTCCATCAATAACTTGAACATAATTACAGTTATTTTCAATTAATAGCTCCATGAAATAGTGATCTACCATATCCAAAAACAATTTTTCATTATAGTATCCGACTTTCTTAATCAAGTTGCAATTAAATGCAAGTCCGGAATTTATACAATATATGTTTTTATACAAGCCTTTTTCGAAAATGAAGTTCTTATGCTCTATTCTAATTCCAAGCTTTTTTATAGGAGACAAAACTTTTCCATCAGCCTTTACTATCCCTGTAATAATCTGACTTGTTTTCTCAGAAATGTGAAAAAGAAGATTGTTTAGATATTCCGATGAAAAAAAAGTATCATCGTCAGATAACATAACCCAATAATCTTCATCCTGTATTGTTTGTAAAGCCTTGTTATAAGCTCTGCTTAACCCAACATTCCCATTGTTTGAGAGATATATTATTTTTTCATAATAATTGCGACAAAACGATTCATTGGCCTGTTGTTTTTCTGATGAAGAATTATCAAGAATCATAAGTCTGACATTTTTATTATTATCAGACATTTTTAAAAAGTTTTCAAAAGACGAGATTTTATCTACTGGCTTGTTATAAAGCACACAAACTATATATAGGTTAATCAAATCAAGTTTTTCCCATGTATATTAAGTCTTAAGAATCTAACAGCTAAGTTAATCAATAATAAAAGGCGACACCATATGATTAAGTATAAAGGTCTTTTGGTTTTTGGAGTGGCATTTCTGTCGTGAATACGGTGATACAGCAAAATATCATCAATAAAATGCAAGTTTCCAAAAATTTCTCCTGTAACTCCAATCCAATGATCATAAGCATATATTTCAGGAATAGGAATAAGTTTATGTTTGAATGCCGATCTAAACGCTGTGCAACAACCACTATATCGAGGTTTCAAAAAGTTTTTAAGTGCTCCCGGCTTTATATTATGTATTTTGAAGGCAGATTCGGAAATTATATTTTTTAGTTCATCTATTGATACTACGTTATGTACAATAACGTCAGCATATGTTTTTTTGAATGCAGCTAAGACAGTTTCAATTTTATCAGGGTGCCATATATCGTCCTGATCTGCGATGAAAATATAATCCCCGGAGCAGTTATCTATGGCATTGTTAAAATTATTAGTAATTCCTTTTTTTTCATTACGATATAATTTAATTCTTGGGTCTTTTTTATGATACTCTTCCAATATTTTCCAAGTGTTATCACTTGACACGTCATAAGAAATTACAATTTCATCTTTTTCTCGGAGCTGGCACAATATTGAATCTATTTGTTCCTTAATAAATCTTTCCCCATTGTAAACAGCCATCGCAACAGAAACTGAATTCATGGTTGATTACTACCTGTATTTATTTTTTCCCAAGTTTTTTTTTCGAAATTATACTTTTTTATAGGTTTTGCGGGGATACCAACCGCGATAACATGTTTCGGGATGTCTTTGGTAACTACAGAATTTGCACCTATTATCGATCCCTCGCCGATTTTAATACCGGAAAGAACGCAAACATTTTCACCGAGCCAAACATTGTTTTCAATTCGAACAGGATTGGTGAATAATCTTCTTTGGGCAGGCGGAACATCAGGAGAGGATTGGTTATATTCGTTATAGTTTCCGTGTTCGGTATCGCTTATGAATATTTTCGACGCGGCCAGTACATTGTCTCCTATTACGACTTCATGATGGGCGACTATGTGGGTATAATCGCCAAACTGGCAATTCTTGCCGATTCTGAGTGTTACCTTATCGGGGTCTAAATCCAGACGACAGGCATGACCAAAGGTCAGGCCCTTTCCATATTGAAGCCCCGCCCTGCCCCTAATATATAGGGGCCTTCTTAAAAGCCTTGCTTCGGGATAAAAGACCTTTGTTAAAATATACGCATAGAAAGTTGATATGAATTCTGAAATACTATATTTGTTTTTCATTTCTTGCGCCGTTTCTTAATAAAATTTTCGAGATCACACTGTCATCACCCCATACCGCTTTTGAATCATATTCTCTGTCGGGGTATTTACCGTATTCCAGGGAAATGTTAAAATTATTCTCTTTAATGAAACGCTCTACTCTGTCCGCCAGTTTTTCGGGCCTTCCGGAACAAATGTTTATTATATCGTCGTATTCATCCTGAATAACCGCACAAGCTGTTTGATGACAAAAGAGATCATAGTCTAGGAAATCCCATTGATTCTGACCGCTTGTAAACGGGAAAGTTGTTTTTCCCGCATTAACTGCCTGAACTATTTTAGAAAAAATCGAGCAACCGTATTCGGAATTACCGACAATGTAAAAACCGCGTAACCATTGATATTTAATGCCATTATGCTTACAGAGCTGAATAACAGAGTTTCTCAAGGCGTTTTTGCTTATTCCGTACAAGCTGAGGGGATTTGTCGGAGTTTCCGGTTTTATTGACCCTTCAAAGAAACCGACTTCGTGCATACTGCCCATAACAACGATCTTTTTGATTCCGGATTCCGCAAGCTTTTTAATAAAAATGTAATGTTTCGGCAAATCTTCTAAATGTGAAAGAGCACCGTGGACAAATCCGTTTTTCCAGGCTAAGTGCAATAAAACATCAGGCTGTCCGAAATATTCATAAGGTTGTTCTATCTCAAAAATATTTCCCGTTTTTATTTCGGCCTCACCGGCAATTAAGTTCGATTTATCTCTGCAGGAGGCAACAACATAATGACCTTCTTTTATCAACTGCTTAACAATGCCATTACCAAGATAACCGTTTGCGCCGGTAACAAGAATTTTCATCGTTATTTCCTTTTTATATCCAATACATCCAGAATCCAATTTCCCAGGCTATATTTTTTATATACTTCTTCGGGAAGTTCAACGTATTCCATTTCGAAGAAAGCGGGATCGATAAGCGGGTTCTTTCGGTCTAGAATGAATATGTTTTCGGGTTTATAGAAGTCATAGTTTTTTATATCTGCATTTGTAGTTATTATTTTTTTCTTCAGTCCGATCATTTCGATCGTGCGCATAGTTAACCCGTTCTGATCGGGGTGTTGAATGTCGAGTATAACACGGCTTGAATCTGCAATTACAGAAATTTCCTTTTGATTGTGTTTCTCAAAAGAAAAATCACTTTTGCTTGCATTCCAAAAATCACGGTTTACAAGTTTATAGAAATAATAGATAAATTTACTTTGAAGATAACAAAATCGATAAAAAGACAAACCCAAATCGTTGCATTGTTTCTGTATTTTTTTTATTATGCCATAGCGGTCGGAATGAATTGTTCCGCAAAATGAAATATCATAAGAAAAATTTGTTTGGCCTGAAGAGTCCCTCTTAAAATCGTCTGAGTAAAATAAAGGTCTGAAGAAAAAACCGTTATGCTGTAAACAATCCTTATTATCAAAAGATGAAATAAAGTCAAAAAAAGCTAATTTTTTAAGAATATTCGGAATGTTTATAACAGAATCCCATATGTGCAGGCATAATTTGGCATTCGGAAAAGCTGATTTAAGCTTTCTCAGTATTTTCCCGGAAAACATATCGCATTTTATGATTAAAATATAATCAAAATCTGAATTTTTGTATCTGTCTATTATTCTCTCAAAATAATTATTAGATTTCTTGGCGAAGATTGCGGGGAAAACTTTTAGAACAGCTCTTTCCCAAGATTTCGTTACGGATCTTGCATCATGAAAAACCACAGAAGCTCCGGCCCGCTCCATTTCATTTTTTATGATATATTCATAATTAAAAAAAGCGGGAGCAAAAAAAAGTATTTTTTTACTTTTTAAATATTGTTGGCCGGTATCAGTCATCTTTACTGCCCTCTTTTACGCCTTTTGCGGTTAGAACAACCGAAAAAGTT
>CAZKXP010000039.1:0-6018 GCA_964556955.1 uncultured Candidatus Saccharibacteria bacterium | reverse complement strand
TCCCACATCTGTAGCGTTAGAATCACTAAATATTGCACTGAATTCAGGTGTGGTATCAGATACATTTACTGGATTTGTTGATCCTTCTGTTAACAATTCTGTAGGCGCATCGGGGAAGATATCTACAGTAAATTGTGCAGTAGAAGACCAATCACTTGAGAGTACTCCCTGTGATGTATTGTTATCCCAGAACTTTATTCTCCAATAGTACGTTGCTCCTTCTTGTAATGTAGATCCCGCGTATGATATATCCTGCGATCTATTACCATTTGCAACTTCTGGAGAGAGTGATGTTTGTGTAGAATCCCACATGATTGTACCTGTAAAGTCTGAATCAGTATTTACCTCTATCTGATAGTAGCTTGCTGAGTCAATTGTATTGGGATCGTTGAATATGGCACTAAATTCCGGTGTTAGGTCTATGATTGATGCGGGGTCTGTTGCACCTTCTGTTTGTAATACTGTTGGTGTAGTTGGTGCTTCATTTTTCATCTCTTCTGCATTTAAAGTTGTAGCTTGTGATGTTTTCTTTTGTATGAATATGGTTTCAATATATGGAGGGTTGTTTGAAACATCATTGGTCGTGGTAGCTGTGGTTGTATGAGTATGGGCTCTTGGCTTCGTAGTTCTAGGAGTTGTCGTCGCACAGGTTACAGCTCCTATTCTAGCTCCTGAGGTTCTTGCAGGAATTGAGTGATTGTGGGTTGCTGCTCCACCTGTTGTACCAAAAGAAGAGGCCCCATAGGGGAAATATCCGTCTAATGCTGAATATTGAGACCATCCTAGAGGTGGAACAACATTTGTCATAGTTATGATTCCTGAGGGCCCTTGTGTATCTGCATTTGCTTCTCCATATATCACAGTCTTGTATACAGGTATTTGAGTTGTAGTACCTGTGGTTGTAGCTGCAAAGGTATGATAGTGGGTAGACGAAGAAGTCGAGGTCGTCCCCGATGCACATTGTGCTGTTGCGCTAGGACCTGATGTACTCACCGCAGGTAGTACATGAGAATGTGTACTTGTAGTACTAGTACCTCCATACGTTTCCTCTCCTCTAGGGAATTTGTCATCTAATGCTGAAAATCTTGTAAATCCTGCAGGTACTGTAGTATCAAAAACTGCAACTGAATCCTGTTTTACTACCAATTTATTGTTAGAACAAAATATCATATTTAAATATGGAGGTAGAACATCCGAAGTAGTTTGAGTCTCGAATGTAACATCCCCATGATTATGGTATGCGGTAATATTTAAGGCAGTGCCTGTAGTTGTATTACTTCCAGTGGACACAGTAGAAGTTGCTCTAACATAGCTTCCATGGTCATGTGAGGAAGATCCCCCGGTAGTTCCATATGCTGCAGAACCAAGAGGGAATCGTTGATAGAAATCTCCTCCTGACCCAGATTCTGTTGTCCATCCAGAATCACAAGCAGTATCTTTCATCAATATGAATTTACCAGCCCATACTTCTTCATTACTTCCTGCTGATTCATTACCATAGTACATATATATTGTCTTCCCACCTGCCGTTAATGAGGGAATTCTAACCCACACCTGTGTAGTAGCTGTATTACATCCTCCCTCAATCCAGTATGCTAAATATGTATCATCATCACTGTCTGTGAATCTCAAATCTGCACATGTATTTTGTAGCTTACTAGCACTAATTAAACTTGCAGTATCAACCTCTACCAAGACATCCTCATTCGTTAATGTAGATCCAGAATTTGCAACTGCGACGGATTTACGATATAGCCAACTAGCATCTTTCCAACCTAGGACTGCAGAATCATCTTTTGTAATGAAGTAATATGCAAGTCCAGCCCCTGCTACTACTAGTGTTGAAATACCGATTAGGATTGTTTTCTTGGACAGTTTCATCAGTATATATATTACCAGAAACTATGCTTTTTCTCTCGTAATTTCATACAAAATAATACTGGCACAGTTTGCTACATTTAATGACTCTTTTTTGCCTCTCATCGGTATGAAAATTCGTTTATCACATCCTTTTAATACCTCTTTATCAACCCCCATCTTCTCATGACCAAAAACTATGGCGACTTCGTTAGGATATTCTACATTTTGAAAGTTTTCGGCATCATCGGTAAGTTCAATCGAATATATTGGAATATTCTTTGCTTTAAGTTCATCTAGTGCCTCTTGAGTAGTATCGTAATGCTCAGAGGGAACCATTTCGGTGGCACCCAATGCTGTTTTATCGAGTTTTGGATTATCAATAGGTGATGTCATACCACAAAGGTATATTTTTTCTACACTCCCTGCTCCATCAGAAGATCTGAATATACTTCCAACATTAAATACAGAGCGTATGTTGTCTAAAACGATATGTATTTTCATCTAAAAAGTCCATCTAAAATATTCCGGTAGCTATTATCTTCTAAAAGTATATCTCTTGCAACCTTTCTTGCTCTCTTTAAAGTATCTAAATCATGTATGGAAGCTACCTTAAATATTGGAATACCAGATTGTCGTGTACCATACACTTCTCCAGGGCCTCTTCTTTGCAAGTCATAGTCTGCAACTTCAAAACCTGATGGATGAGAAGCAAAGTATTGTAATCTTTCTTTTACATCGAGATCTTCTGCGGTTTCTTGCCCAGGAATTACATAGCAGTAGGATTGCATATCATTTCTTCCAATTCGTCCTCGTAGTTGATGAAGCTGTGCGAGTCCAAACCTTTCTGCATTTTCTATCACCATCATGGTCACATCGGGGATATCTATTCCTACCTCTATGACGGTTGTAGAGATTAAAATGTTGTATTTCTTCTCTTTGAAATCGTTGAGTATCTGCTCTTTTTCTTTTGGTTTTAATTTCCCATGCAGAAATGCAACTTTTACATCCATTGCGTATGTTTCTTTTAATGTATTAAATTCATTTAATACAGACTTGACGGCTGTCTTTTCAGATTCTTCAATGAGGGGATATATGACGAAAGCTTGTTCTTTGTATTTAGAATCTTTTATCTTCTTCACTATCCAATCAAAACAATCATTTCGTTTGGTATATGGTGTGAAATATGTTTTTATCTCTAACCTATCCGCTGGTTTTTCTTTAATTTCGGATACATCCAAATTCCCAAAGAATATCTCGGTGAGACTTCTTGGTATTGGAGTTGCAGTCATGGTTAAGTAGTGGGGAGTATTCTTTGTTTTGGTTTTTAAATATTTCCTCTGCTCTACTCCAAATCTGTGTTGTTCATCTATTACTACTAAATTTAAATCAGTAGGTAAATCTTTTTGGTACAGAATTGCGTGGGTTCCGATTACGAGTTTGTTGTTAGCATCTGTTATTGTCTTTTCTGAGGAAATACATAATTCGACAGGTATATTGAAATCCCTGAAAAGTTTTTTAAATGTTCCAAAATGTTGAGTAGCAAGTACTGTCGTGGGTGCTATTAGTATTGCAGAATATCCAGAGGCTATGGTATTTAGTATAGCTATTGCAGATACTACTGTTTTACCACTTCCCACATCTCCATTAAGTAAGCGATTCATGGGTTTATTTCCCCCGAGCTCCTCAAGTATTATCTCTAGTGAACTGTTTTGGTCATTTGTAAGTGTGTATGGTAACGACTTTATGAATCTGTTTGTAAGTTTTGTATCTATTTTTACAGGTAGTGCCCTCTCTTTTTTTTGTTGTAATATCTCTGTTTCTATTCTAAAAGCTATTTTTAACATCTCATCAAATGATAATCTTTCGCGAGCTTTGATTATCTCTTCATTATTGTCAGGAAAATGAACTTTATCTATTGCTGTGGGTAAAGAGTACATATCCCCAAGATATAGCTCTTTTAATGGATCTATGATGATGCTTGGGATGTCTGTTTTAACCTCCTTTATTTTGCTTCGAAGTATCCTAGAAGAAAGGCCTTTGGTTTCAGGATATATACCTACCAATTTTCCTAAATGTAATTGCCTGGAGGGATCTTCTTGGAGTTTCTCTGCTTTGGGATTGTAGATACTTTTTTTATTACCTTTTACTGTTATCTTGGCATTAAAAAGATATTTCTCTCCCTCTTGAAGTGTTTTTGACAAATATGGTTGATTGAAATATGTTAGTGAGAGGGTGTCTGTATCGTCTTTAACTTTGACAGTAGTTATCTGCTTTCTAAACCTTGTGTGTATTGTTTTAGCACTGATAATCTCTGCTATGAAGGTTCCAGCTCCATTGGCTTTGAATTGAGCAATAGAGAGTACCTCTGAAGTGTCTTGATATTTGTATGGTACATGGAAAAGCAGGTCTTTTACGGAGAATATCTTTAGCTTCTCAAACCTTTGTGCAAGGGATTTGCCTATACCTTTAATTTGAGTGATATCGGAATTTGGATCCATTCCCTATTATATATTAAGGAAGGTGAGAATGAGTGGCAGAGCGATCCCACCTACTAGTATTACTGCAATTGTTATGTTTATGATATTTCTAATTTTTTTAGATGTTTCCTTTTTCATATATGGATATATTATCAACTTCTCTGACTTTTTTGAATACTTCGTATAATTCTATCCTTTGTGCTTTGAGAATTAGCTGATTGTATCATGTTCATACTGTGGCATTTTTTATCCTTCTGTGTCTTTATCTCTACCATATCGCCTGTTTCCAAAACTTGTCCCAATTTCCCAGCATGATTATTTACCTTTGCACCTACAGCACTATCCCCTATCTGTGAATGTACTTTGTATGCAAAATCCAGTACGGTATCTCCTTTGGATAGCGGTATTATCTCTCCCTTTGGGGTGAATGCAAATATGTCTTCTTGGAAGAGATTAATATTGATGGGAGTATTCTCTTTCTCTTCTCGATTCTCCCTGTTTTTACTTATTTTTTTATGTACATTTTCTACCCAACCATATCTATCTGTAGGGTTAGCGTATCTACTTTTGCTTGCTTTGTATGCTATGTGTGAAGCTTTGCCATATGTATTGGTATAATGCATGTCTTGTGTAAGTATCTGTATCTCAATCTCTAGGTCTGAGATATTTGGGAATTTTACTAAACTATGTATGGCCATGTATCCATTGGGTTTGGAGTTGGAGATATAGTCGTCAAATTGCTCAATATCTAATTCCCCGTTATCCATTAATTTTTCTAATACTTTGTAGCATGTATTTACATCATTGGTTATACATCTGAATGCTACTAGGTCATCAATTGATTGAATATTTGGGGCTTTCCATTCTTTTTCATATTTCTTTAATTTGTTGTATACACTGTACTTACTCTTGATTCTTCCATATATCTCCACATCTAGCTCTTTGGTTTGAGTTTCTAAAAACCCAATATATCTGTTTAGTAATTTCTTGTCTATTCCGTTTGCTTGGTATCTTTCATCTATGGCTTTGTATTCGATTGGTTGTGTTAGTTCAAAGACCCTCTCGTCTATCTCCTTCTTAACTTCTCCAAGACCCAGATATTCTGCTATCTCAGAATATATAGTCTGTGCCTGTCTGAAGTAAAGTTTCTTGTATCCTTCATTTACTAAATCAGGATTTCTTGTTTTATCCAATACGCTTGCTAACTTTATGATTACTGATCTTAAATCATGTGCATTATTCAATATATATTTCATTATGATCTCATCCTTAGTATCTTCGTTTTTCGTAGTCGCTTCTATGACTCTTACTCCACTAACAAGTTGCTGTATATCTTCGTCTTTTTCTGTGTCCTTGTTCGTATCATGTAGGAGTGCTGCTATGATTGTAGCAGTATCAAATCCAAGTTCTGCAATTATTAATGCAGTACCAAGGAGATGCCTCTGCACCTCTTGATCTAAAGTAGATATTATCTCCATTGCGGATTTGATTGAGCCCCTAAATTTCTTTGGGCTCTTCTCTATTATCTTCTGTTTTATATTTTCTAGTTCTTGCATGTAGTTAAAAAATCCCCTTAGAAGGGGATGGTAAAAAATATTTTTCTATCCCCTTGCGACTATGTCTTGAGTGTAATATGGCATAGTTGCTTTCCTACCTTGAGCAACATTGAGGGGTAGGATGA
>CAZKXP010000038.1:0-6929 GCA_964556955.1 uncultured Candidatus Saccharibacteria bacterium | reverse complement strand
AAAGTAAATGAGCTAGAAACAGAGATATCTACAGCACATTCCACAGGAGCAAATATTTCAAAACTAAGTACGGACTTAAGTTATTACGCCCAGATCGCTACACTCACCTCATCCATCCAAAAAGCGATAAAGAATATCGAGGAGGCTGGCGAGATGTTAAAAACTGAGACTGATCCAGAGATCATGGAAATGGCCCAAGAAGAGATAGATCGAAAAAAGAAGAGTATTGAAGAATATGAAGAAGAGTTAGTAAAAGTAAAAATGGAAAGACAGTTTCAAGATGAAGATGATGATAGATCTGCAATATTGGAGATCCGTGCTGGAGCGGGAGGTGATGAGGCTGCACTTTTCGCGGCAGATCTATTTAGAATGTACAAAAACTACTCCATTTCAAAAGGTTGGGATGTACAAATGGTAGAGGGAAACTTAACAGAGGATGGAGGTTACAAAGAGGTTGTAGCACATATCTCTGGTAAAAATGTATTTAAAAATTTGAAATATGAAAGTGGAGTACATAGGGTACAGAGAATACCCTCTACGGAATCTTCGGGCAGAATTCATACTTCTACAGCTTCTGTAGCAATACTTCCAAAAGCACAAGATATTGATGTAAAGATAGAACCCGAGGACCTTAGAATCGATGTTATGAGAGCATCTGGCGCAGGTGGACAATGTGTAAACAGAACAGACTCTGCAGTGAGAATAACCCATATCCCCACAGGGATCGTGGTAAGTTGCCAAGAGACTAAGCATCAGGCTCAGAACAAAGAGAAGGCAATGGCACTGCTTCGATCAAGACTGTATGACAAACAAAAACAGGAAGCTATGGCACAAAGATCGGACATGCGATCTTCTCAGATAGGATCCAATATGAGAGCAGAGAAGATTAGAACATATAATTTCCCACAAGCCAGAATCACAGATCACAGGGTAAAGAAATCATGGTTTAATCTAGAAGGTATCTTAAGTGGAGATATACAAACTATGGTTGACGATGTAAAAAATGGGATACAGATGGAGATATTAGCTCAGCAAGAAAGAAGTGAATAACGAGTTACAAGAGCTATTTCAAATTCAAAAGATACTAGAGTCAAAACATTACTATGATATTTCTAGAATTGCTAGAGAAATCCTAGAATTTTCTAAGAAGTCCTCTACCTCTACCCTTGATATTCTCAAACGGATTTCCAATGATGAACCATGGGAATATATTAAGGGAGAAGGTGAATTTAGGGGAAATGTTTTCAAAGTTACTACCAACACTCTCATCCCAAGGGTAGAGAGTGAGCAGATTGTTGATATTGTTAAAGAAGAATGTGAAAGCTCCTCTACTCCATTTACCAATATCATAGACGTAGGAACTGGGAGTGGATGCTTAATTGTCTCACTTAGAAAAGAGCTAGGTGAAAAATATGACTACTATGCTACAGATATATCTCAAAAAGCATTGAATGTTGCAAAACAAAATGAACAAAATATTTTGGGAACTGAAGATATTGAATTTATATGTACAAATTTAATCACCAATTTACAACTAAACAAAGATAGTTATAATTTTGTAGTGGCCAATTTACCATATATCCCTACCAATCAATACTCTGAATTAGAGAGATGTGTAAAGGATTTCGAGCCACAAATCGCCTTGGATGGTGGGGAGTTGGGTACAAAATATATATTTGAACTCATACAACAATGCAAGGAAAAGAGACTCCGTGGGAAGCTACTGCTTGAAATTGAGCCTTCTACAATAGACCAATTTGAAGAGTTCTCCCCTACTATATTCAAAGATATATATGGTAGAGAAAGATTTCTGTTAATCCGCCTCTACTAGCGTTACTGCGGTAGTATCTAGAGACCCAGATCTGTAATATTCAACCTCTATCTCCTCACCTACTTCATGTTTTTGAATTAACGTAGCAAGAGAGGTGGTTACATCATCTTCACCAAACTTGGTTATGATATCACCCTTCCTTATACCAGCAACATATGCAGGACCATTTGTGTCTATACTTACTACAAAGGCACCAGCTACCACATTGGAGTAGTAATATGCCTCAAATTCGGAAATTGTCTGGTACGAGACACCAAGATATGGCTTTATGAATTTCCCATATGTTCTGTACTCCTCAATTTTCTCTTTAACAATATTTATTGGTAGCGCAAAAGATATATTATCTGCTCCAGAGGTAGTAGCAAAATTAACACCAATAATTTCTCCTTGGCTATTTAATAATGGTCCTCCAGAATTCCCTGGATTAACAGCAGCATCAGTTTGTATTACTCCCTCGTATGTCTTGGTTGTAGCACCATACCAAGAGCTACTTGCGGATACACTTCGGTCTAAACCACTAATAATACCCTTAGTTACACTACCAGAGTATTCTCCCAGAGGAGTACCAATAGCTATCACATCCTGACCTACCGCCAAATTATCTGAATCGCCGAATGGCAACACTTTAAGATTTTGTGCATCAATCTTGAGTATTGCAATATCATTAGCATCATCACGAACTACTTCGGTCACATCGTACTGTTCTCCATCACTTGTTACCACTTTGTAATCAGCACTCGAAGAGGAAACAACATGCTGATTGGTTACTATCCATCCTGAAGCATCTACTACAAAACCTGTACCAATATTGCTATCGCTAGTTACTACCCCTTCATCACGAGATAAGGACATCTGCGATACTGCAACACTCACAACACCCTCCTGCGCTTCCTTCACCATAGATATAAGATCTGCTTCATCTTGTGACACCACAAGATTAGATACCACACTAGTATCTTCTTCGTTTGGCGTTACCCCCAACATATCATTGATGACAGCGACATTCATCACAGTAATATATGTCATCGTCATTGATACAAGAATTATTCCAAGAATAGTACCAAATAGAAAGAGGAACTTAAGAGGGAACCTCTTCTTTGATTTGTTAAGTATTTCTTCTTTTTCCATAGTTTTTAGATAATAAATTAGCTATTTAAAATCTCAACAGCTTTTTGCATCTGTGTATCATTACCCGCTTTGAAATCATCATTAGAATATTCTACCTCTAAATCAGGAGTTATAGAATTATCTTTGTTTAACCAACCACCATCAGGAAGCAACCATTTCAATATTGTCACATGTAGCGTAGATCCATCTGACAAATCCAAGACTGTCTGTGCCGTACCTTTACCATAAGTCTTCTCACCAATCACTTCTGCCCTATCGGCTTGCTGTAACGCTCCAGAGAGAATCTCAGATGCAGAAGCACTCCCACTATCTACAAGTACAACCAATTCAATATTAGTAAGTTTCCCCCCTTTACTTGAATTGTACTCTTTAATCTTCCCTCTACTATCCTGCTCTTTCGCAATTACCTTCCCAGCATCTAAGAAATCATCGGCAGCATATATAGCCGCATCAAAGAAACCACCAGGATTACCCCTCAAATCTAAAATCATTTTTTCAGAACCTGACTCTACAATACTATTCACTGCCGCATCCCAATTACTCACCCACTCACCATATGTCGAATCTGTAAACCTGTTGATTTTCAGAACTGCGATATCACCATTGTCGCCAGCATATGACAATGACATACTTGGAACAGTTATCTCACTTCTCGTAATCTCAATATCCTCTGATTCTGTTTCGCCCCTATGTAATATCGTTAATTTAACCTTAGTACCTGCCTCACCTCTGATAATTGCAACAACATCGTACACTGACTGATCAGAGGTAATCTCCTTGCCATCTACAGCAAGAATATAGTCACCAGGTCGAATACCTGCCTCTTTTGCAGGAGACCCTTCTAATGGAGATACCACAATTATCTGGCCATTTTCATATCCTAATTCTGCACCGATACCTTGGAATAGTTTCCCTTCACTAGCTTCATTGAAAGCCTGTGTCTCTTCAGGATCTAGAAATACCGTAGCTGAGTCTCCAAAAGAATTCACCATGCCCTTGATAGAGCCATATAGCATATTTTGCTCATCTATCTTAGAGGAATCTACATATTTGTTTTCCAAAAGATCCCAGACATCCCAGTAAAGATCGAAGCTCACCCCAGAGCTACCAGAAACAAGACTATCTATGGATGTTTTGTTACTCTGAAAGACCCTACCTGCAACAAATCCGATTGCAAACAAACATACGGCTAGAATTACAAAACCCAGATTTCTAGATGTATTTTTCTCTTTGATCATGAACAAGCTATCTAAATTTAGTAAGACACAAATTCCATACTTCCAAGACTAACAATACTTCTTCCCCCATTCTCCCATTCAACTGTAGCATAACCACTGCCTTCTACCTCGACGATTTCCCCATTCATACCATAACTCCCAGACGCTCGAGATACTATTTTACTACCTACGAGATTTTTTACAAACACTGACTCTTTCTTCCCCAATTTTTTAGTATCTTTCAAGAAGAATACTTGGCACTCCTCGAAATCAACAATAGCATAACAACCTTCTAACGCAGAAAGCTCTTGCAAAAATTTCTCTCCTGAGAATATCTCCCCGAACCCCCCAATTATTCCAATTGGCAATCCCTGATTCCTATAATCTTGATAGTCCATAGAATATGTAAGAACAAACTTTGCACCTTTCTCAAATAGATCCTTTAACAAACCATGATGGAGATGTTTTCCAACAAACACAATCTTATCCTCGTAGCTAGTATCCTCCCCCTTCAATTTGACATCTTTACCCGTATTGATTGTTTTAAATTCTCCCGCTAAGGTTATGCTTTGTGTATTGGATATACTAATCAGATCCAATGCTAATGCTGATGTCTTGAATGTAATACCATCTAGAGGATTAACGTCCACGATATCAGCATTAAATGTACTCTTTACCAATGATTCCTGTTCTTCTCCAAGAATATCAATATATCCATGCCTTGCTCTCGTTAAATCTACAATACCACTTGATGGCGCTATCAATCTCTTGACGGTAAGACCACCAGAAACGACTTTTTCCGCAAGAATATCTCCTTCCCCAATTAGTTCACCATCTATGCAAGCTATACAGTCAGGAATATTTTGAATACTACAGTTGAGCTGATCTGGCAAGAAGAAAGAGTGGCGAACATAATTCCCCTTTCTCAAAAAAATCTCTGTTCCCTCCTCTACCCTGTCTCCCCCTTTTACCAAGACCCTATCCCTGCTACTTACGGGTATTTTAAATGTATATTCTTCGTAATTTTCTAACAATCTATGTCTTAATATCATTTAAACCACTGCTGTAATTTAACTCTATTTTGATACACATCAGGGCCATACACAATTGGTTTAGGTCTACCATCAATTAGCAGAGAATCAAACCTTAATTTATCCGGCACCGAAAGGAAACTAATGTCATATTTCTTCTCTCCTCCTTTAACATATACGCCATTTTTAAACTCCCCCTCTACTACAAGATTGTCCCTATGCAATGGTAGCTTTTTGAATGTGAACTCTGGAGAAAGTGCAAATATGTCTTGTTTCTCACCCTCCAACGAATCAGTATATCCATTAAATATTACCTTGCTTTTGGTATCCGAGATTTTAATCTCAGGTACATATGCTTTTACAGCATTAGATATGACTTCTTTTCTAGTAAGGACCAAATCTGTAGACGATGGACCAGAGATGTAGCTTTTGCCAAATGATACAACTCGCTTTTCAGAATCGAAGAATATGTCTGCGCTCCCTGAGACTTCTACCCCATCAATTACAGACATAATCGTTCTTTCTTTTCCCAGTATCCAAGGTACCAGTCCGGTGATTACAATACCCGTATTTCCAGATATTCCAATACCTTGTAACTTCTCCATATTATCCTGATATGTAGAATGTAGTTGTGCAGTAGTATATGATCTAAGTATATCAACTAGGTTTGGATCTTCGGAAAACAGAGTCCTATTCAACACAAAATTACTCCAAAGATTAAGCATATCCTTGGTGGTCATATCTGTGGCCAAGAACGCTCTGAATCTTCCATCCTTAATTGCATCTATGGCTCCATATTCACTATTCCAGTATATTTTTGCTTTTTGTGTTTCCTTCTTACCTGTTTGAATATTTTTGTATGTACGATATATTCTAAAGTCTTGAAGATCCAAGTTCAGGTATATGAAATCATCATACCCTAGTTTCTCAGACATACCTTCTACTAGCCCTCTCATATACATATCGTCTGATACTCTCAATGCAATATCATGCGAGAAAGATCTAAGAGATGTAAATATTTTGTTAAAGTATTTTTGGTTTTCATCCATCACCACCCTTATTCCTGATATTCCATCTCCTTCTTCTTGAAATTTTCTGAATGAGAATATCCCTACTCCATTTCTATCTACAATATTCCAATTGAATATCTTTTCTAAATTATCGAAATATTCATACCAAAATTCTTTGTTAAAAAATTCATCATCTAATCTTTGTTTTAAAGGATTGAGGTCAGTATAGTCAGAGAGTATGTACTCCCTATTTGCATTGTGATCTGTATATCCTAGGTGAGCCCAGATACTGTTATCTGAGATTACTAGGCTTAGGTATGAGTTTTTTTCTAATATTGGCAGTGTGGACATTCTTTAAATATATTACTTTAAAGAGATAATTGTTGCAATGAATATTCTCTTCTAGGAAGTACCTAGCCGACCTATTGTCTCATAGTATAGTTGGGTATATAATTTCAATTAGAATCTTAAAAATTCATAAAGGAGGAAGAAATGAATGTTGTACTAGGATTTCTTATGTTCCTCGGAATTGTTGTCGTGGCATTTATTCTTCTAATTGTAAAAGTTGCCATAAGGGGGAAATAATTAGATGAAGGATGTCAGCAATATACCGGTCTAGGTACGTTTTCATACAACCCAGGCCGGTAGTTTTTTCAAAAAAAAGAGGACCTTTCGGTCCCCTTCTCAATTCAAAAACATATTACTAACTATT
>CAZKXP010000037.1:0-7034 GCA_964556955.1 uncultured Candidatus Saccharibacteria bacterium | reverse complement strand
TCCCATAATAAATAATATTTATATTGTTAATAATCTTATATGTTATTTACTGTTACTATAACACGTGCCTATTGGGTGGTGAAATTCAACTGTTATTGATTTTTGATAATCAGGAATAGATGTTTTACCGCCTGTATATCTTACTTTTGTTCTATCTCGTGCCATTAACCAAATATTTTCACGCTTCCTCTCCTTAATCATTTTATTAAATGCTGTTACGCCTACCTTCGCGAATCTCCTTATCGGTGAACGCTCGCTCAAATCATGAAATAGAATAATATAGTAATTGCTCGTTTTGTCAGTCTTGAATACTGCTAAAGGTGTAAACCATCCTATTATATCAGATAGCTTTGCATTTTCTCCATCTTCATTAATCAATCTGTGAAATATAAATTTTTCTCTCATAGTCTTGAATTTTTAATTTATTTAATTTTTTTGCTTCAATAAATACCGTTTTCATCAAAAATATTACGGGTTGCATCAGGTTGTTGTTAGTTGCTTACGGGTTGTAACCCGCTCTGGTGACGAGTTGGCGAGTTGTATCAGGTTGTTCCGTATTCTCTCTCTCTCTATATCAAATATTTAATTTATAATTTAAAGTGTAATAAACCTGTTTAACTTGAAACTTCGTCACAATCAACGAGTTAAACCCGTAACCTACCCGTAATACACTTGACTAACCTGTAATTAAAAAAACAACAACAACAACCCTGACGCAAGAACGAACAACCCTGACTAAAACGGAAGTGAGTTATCAGGAACTGAATCTAAACCTGACATACAAACCCGTCTCCAGACTTTTTCGCTTCTGATATATTCCCAATCCAGTTTATGATAATCGATATAATGATTGATTGAATCTCTCGCCTTGACGGTCGATAGATTAAAATCTGCACCATTGCCATGATGTTTTTGTATATGAATCTCTCTGAATCTTGTTACATTAAATTCTGTTTCAGAACTCAATTCATTAAAAATCCTTTCAAACTCTTGCTCTCTGACATCATTAAATGTTGCTACATAATTATCAAACGTCTTGTCATATTTAATTGGAATAAGTCCCTCATTCAGGTATATTTGAACACACTCAACAAGAAAATCAAAAGCTTCCTGCCAGTCCTGTTCACTCCAGTCATCAAAAAATTCACCACCGCCGAAGTAGTCTGATGGTGTTCTGTTTATATTCCAGAACTTAGAAAACTTATATTCTCTGTATCGTCTGTTTGTAGAATCTGCATTTTCATTGTATCTCACCGCATTGTTAGTTGTAACAACAATTTTCGGTGACTCCTTAAACTTAAGTGTAAAGGGGTTCACATACTTAGGCTGAACTTCCATATCACCAGTAATCAAAGTGTAGTTTGCTATCCAGTCATAGCCTGCGGGTACATCATCATGCACTATTAGGGTGTTATGTTTCTGTAAACCAGCTAAAGCGAATTTATCATCTTTTCGCCAGTCATTTTTCCCTTTATACAAACGAGTACGTACCTTTGAAATCAACTCTAATAATAGTGTTTTCCCTCGCCCTCCAGCATTTGCAACATCATTGCTCCCTTCATCTGATAAAATAATACAGTAAGCTTCTGAACTTTTCTTATGTGAATTTATTAAATATCCAACCATCGAACAAGACGCTTTAAAATCGCTCTTTTCCTTGCCTGCAAGCTCTGATATTGGTTTATCGTTGCCCACCATTGCGTAACGAGTAAATCGCTTAGGTTTGCCCTCGTATTTGATTGAGCCTTCCTGTAAGATTATGAATTTGTGGTTCATGCTCTCAATTCCTTCAGGAAAAAAGCCTATTTCATCATCTGAATAATCAAGCATTTTAAGGGAATCTTTTGTGATTTTTAGAACTCCGTTTTCGAAAGGAATATAAGTCGCATCGGCTGTATCTCTATGGTATTGTATTTCTTGCCCGTCCATCAACTGCATATAGTCTAAAATTTTATTCTTCCATTTATGAGCAATACACATCAGTACTTCATTTTGTGCAACATCTTTGCGAACAAACTTTCTCAAAAAATTGGGTATTTCCTCTTTTTGAAAATATTTGAGAATTTTATTCTCTATCTTAATAAAATTATCGCTTCCCTTCTCCCTGATAAAACCCTGACTAATCATAAACTCAATAAATGGCAAAGGTTCTAAAATAGGGTTCCAATTTTTGTCAAACGAGTAAAATAAAGGCTTAGAGTCTTGGCTATTAGATAAGTTTCCATTACCTTTACTGTTGCTGTTATCGTATGATATAGAGGGGGGTTGTAAGCTTTGCGCTTCGCCTCCTTTTTTTTGTTCTGCCATATTAACGCCCTCCATCATTGTATTCAGCAAATAGCTTTAACGCCATCTCTGTATCAGTTAATAATATTTTACCCTGTTGAGTAACTGCGGGTGCTAACCATGTGTTTTTATATTTCTGTGCTGTTACATGGCTTACTCCGAACAACTCCCTGATACCTTTCAAGCCATTGACAAACGGGGGTAAATCTTTTCTTGCAACATCCCTGCTCGCTTGAAGTGCTTTCTCAACTGCTGTATCAATAACCTGCTTTAAATCGTCTGCTTTGATTGATAGCATGATGTTAGCTTTGCTTTGTAATAATTCTGAAACTTCCATCTGATAATAATTTAATGTGTGGGTACTCCAGCATGTGCATTTGCCTTATACCTCCAGATGGTTTTGCACTTTTGCCATCTGTTTTACACATTACAAATGTACTAACGCTTCATTGAGAAACATCGTAATAAACTGAAAATAAGTTTGATAGGTGTCGATTAAAGGTGTCGATTTTCGGGGTGTCGGTGTCGATTGTGTGGAACTTCTAATAAATACCAACCAATATATTAGGTTATAAAGGTGTAATCAGGTCGATTAAAGGTGTCGATTAATAGAAATAAAAAAAGTGCCTATTTCAGCACTCTTTATAATTGACTTATCACAATGAATTAATTATTTAATGATATATTTAGTTAAAATTGCCAGCAAATCGCTGTTTGGTTTTTTAGATTTTGTATTGTGGGTTGTTTTATCAATTATTTCATCTTTGCTATTTCTGAAACGGAACAATTTGTTAATATCTTTTAGCTCCCAATCCATGTAATCTCTGAATTTATGAGCATCTGCCTGTTTTCGCCAGATGGGTTTTTCCGTACCGTATGGCAGTTGTTTACTGTCAATGATGCTTTCTATAACATTAGCATCGTACTGCTCTAAATATGGCTCTAATTCATCAGCTAAAGCCTGATATTTTTTATCTAAGACTTTATCAAATATTTCATTTAATGCCCTTCCCATGTATTCGAAAAAGAAAGAAAATGTATGTTTTAGAAATGTTTGCACATTATCTGTTTGTAGTTGATTGTACTTATTCTTACAATCAGTTAGTTGTTCCCTCGCTTTTGTTTTATCAGTTGATTTTTTTACCCATTCATCAAGAATTTCTCTGAATGAATATGTTTGTGTTATTGTTGGTCTATCAAGTCCTAACTCTGCATATTTTTCAAACCCTAACTCTGTATATTTTTTAAAATACTTTTTTTGCAATGATTTCAATATTTCAGTTTGCTCCCGTGCTTCCTTGAGTTTTTTTTGATAGGCTGTATCATCTGATAAAGGGTGTTTTGGTTCCAAAGAATGTGCTTCGCTCCATAAACGTCTATATTTGTCTATCACTTTATCATAACTTTCAATATTGCTTTTATTCTGATACAGAAAGTCCACCCATTCAAAAATGGTGTTAGATATTTCCGCTTCCTTCTGTGGTTCTACTGTTGCCGTTTTCATATTCGTATGATTTATAAATTACATGTTAAACAATTTCATCGCTTCTTTTTTTGCGCTTTCTGCTATTGCAATGTATGGCTTCATTGCCTTATAATCGCTGTGCCCTGTGAATTGCATCACTACATTAGCTGAAATACCTTTCATTAAAGCGTTGGATATAAATGTACGTCTGCCTGTATGGGTGCTTATTAATTCATGCTTTGGCTGAACTGTTTCAATCCTCTCATTACCTTTAAACTGAATATCTGTCACAAGTGCATCAAGTCCGCACTCTTTAGCCATCTCTTTTAAATATTGGTTCATCTTCTGATTAGATATAACGGGTAAGGCTTTATTAAACGGGTAAGCCTTATCAGCATACTTCTGTAATATTGCTTTGGAATAATCGTTTAAATCGATTATGAGCGTGTCATTTGTCTTTAGAGTAGTAACTGTTATTGCATCATCTGTTATGTTGTTACGCTTCAAATTAGCTATATCAGAATAACGTAATCCTGTGAAACATGAAAAGCAAAATACATCTCTCACTTGCTCCAGTCTATTAGCACTATCTCCACTAAATTTAAAATTGTAAACATGTAGCAATTCGTCCCACTCTAAAAACACAATCTGTTTTTGCGCTGTTTTCAGTTTAGGTTTAAAATCAATAAAATCATTATTAGTATTATACCCTTTCTCAATAGTCCATCTTAAAAACCATTTCAGGAAAGATAGATGTTTCTTCAATGTACTGTTTTTCATTCCTACCTCACCTGAATGCAAAGGTACTGACTTTAGATAATCAAGAAATGAAGTTAAACCCGCTTCGTTTAAATAATCAAAACTTAAATCAGGCTTAAAAGTTTGAAGATGGGTTCTTAAAGCGTTAAATATTTCTGTTGTTCCGTTTGCCCAATCATTGAGCTTGCTTTTTTCCTTTAAGAACTCATCAAGTCTATCAAAGAATGTAACTTCTTTGTTATTTTTGCTTTTAGATGTTCGGAACTTAGAATTAAATTCAGCCATTAAATCAAGCTCTTTTTGCGCTTCGGGTAATGTCGCAAGCTCAATCTCTAATTGTGTGAAGTGATTTTCAATTGAATTAAGCCAGTTGTTAATATCATTGTATGATGTTTTACGCTTTTCATTGCTCTTGCTTTCTGTTTTAAGATTTACACTTGCACCATGTTTTACCCTTTGCCTGTCATTGCTCCATTTATCAGCACTGATATTAAAACCTAAAGTTGTGAGCAACCTATTACCATACATGCTAACTGAAATTATAACCGCGCTTTCTCCAGCTTTGTTCTTTCTGCTGTCTAAGTAAAATCTTGTTGCCATATCCGTATGATTTAATTGTAGGTAATTATTACCTACCTACAAATTTACCTACAATATTTGATTAAACAAAACAAATTGTACTTAATTATTGTTTATTATTGAAAAGCTAAAGACTTGATAATTAGAGACAATATTTATTGTTTTGAATTAAGGTTAACTATCGTTATAGTACCGTCCATACCGCAAACGGTGCTGATAATAAGCGTCTTACAGAATTTACCTACAAAATTACCTACGTTTCTAAAGATTTACTCTTTAAAAGTGTAGGTTTTTTTATGTTCATACCCTTATATTATACCCACATAGCAAAACAAAAAAACCACCTCAATAATTGAAGTGGCTTAATTGTGATACTCCTACAAAAAAATTCAGGCAAATATTGATCATCTTATAGATGATCTACACTAAACTGTTTTAACATGAATTGTTTTAGAATTGAATTCTATCTGCTTTCATAGCATTGTAGAAACTCAACATTAATTTATCCACATCTTCATAAAACTTTTCTTTACTGTAATCAAAAATGGTTAAACCACTTTCATCATATCTCCATGGACTAAGTGGTTCTATACTAATTCTTGCTCCATCATCTTTTACACGAATATCAATTTTAGCATAAATTCTTGAGTCAATTGAGGAAGAACCATAAAGCGATGAGATAGTTCTTGTTTCTCCATTCATTAGATATTTTCCAATTAATACACCCTCTTCTTTATCGCTAAACTGAATTACACTACTTGCATCAACAAACATACCAATCATCCAATCATTTGCTTTAACAAATAATTCTTCTTTACTACCTGTCAAATCTGTATAAACCTTGATTACGGGCTCTTCAATTTGAACCATATTTAGAGTTCCACAAGCATTAAGTACAAACAAAATTGAAATTAGATATACATTTTTTTTCATATTGAAGTGTTTTATAATTAGATTAATTTATTTATTAATACAAATATATGTATAAATAATTAATACTAAAAACAAATATTACTGCATCAGATCATCAGTATGTAAAAAACACAAAAAAACCACCTCAATAATTGAAGTGGCTTCAATACAATATAAAGAACATTTTTACTTCATACCTAAATACCTTTTTACATGGTCGGGAAGATCGTCCTCTTCGTATTTCCTCTTGTCAAAAGACAAATCATTTCTGTAATCCCTTAGCCATTTGATATATTCCAACTGCCCGGGTGTGGTAGGTCTGCTTAGTGGCTCAATAAACTTCCTATCAAAGGAATCAGACAAAGGGGTTAACAGTTGACAATCATTTTTATTAAAGTCATCATATAAGATTGCTCCAAACTCCAGCTTTAAATCTGCTATGTTGGTTTTACGAACGCCCATGTGACAAAATACAACCAGCCAGCTACTCCCCAAAACTTCACGTAATAACTGTGATTTGTCCTCTTCTGTCATGCTCTCAAAGTATTCATCTACGAACATGAATAATTCCATCGGTGTTTTAATCTCAATTTGCTTCATATTTTTATTATATTATTGTTTTATTTATTTATCCTGTTTGTATATTATTTTAGTGCCATTTACGCCATTTACATCCCCGTAAACTCGCCGTTTTTACTCGCCCTAATCTCGCCCAACCATTGCCCTAAACTTACCCTAAACTTACCCTTTTATTGGTTGTTTTGTAGATTAAAAAAATCTCCCTGTCGCTCGAAAAATGACGAATATTTTTACTCTTGCTGTAATCATTATAAAGTAGCATTACTTTTCTTTTATGTATCTCGATTAACAAGCTTAATTCTCTCTAAATCTTTTCTAATTGTCTCGTTAAATTCATTAATCATGCTTTTATACGCTTTTCGTGCCCTGTATGCTCTTATTTCCCTATCTATGATAGAAACTACACTACAAATAAATATGAGCCCAAAACTCCAGCAAATGGCTGTCTGAATGA
>CAZKXP010000036.1:0-7197 GCA_964556955.1 uncultured Candidatus Saccharibacteria bacterium | reverse complement strand
GCTTTGGGATCGATATTGACTAATAAATATTCGGAAGGAATGTCCCACAAAAGATACTACGGTGGTAACCAGTATATTGATGAGATAGAGGACTTGGCCATAACTAGAGCGAAGGAACTATTTGGTGCCGAACATGTAAATGTTCAACCATATTCAGGATCTCCCGCAAACCAAGCAGTATATCTTGCGCTTGTTCAACCAGGGGATACCATTATGGGGATGTCTCTAGATGCTGGTGGACATTTGACACATGGTTTTAAGGTTTCTTTCTCTGGGAGATACTACAATCCCGTGAACTATGGTGTAGATGAGAATGGATATATTGACTATGATGAGGTTAGGAAATTGGCACTTGAGCACAAACCTAAATTAATATGGGCAGGGTTTTCAGCGTATTCAAGAATAATTGATTGGAATGAATTTAGAAGAATTGCTGATGAAGTAGGTGCATATCTTTGTGCAGATATTTCTCATGTTGCAGGACTTGTTGTTTCTGGATTGTATCCTTCTCCTATGGGGATTGCAGATGTAGTAACTACAACTACACACAAAACGCTGAGAGGACCAAGGGGAGCCATAATTATGTGCAAAGAGCTATTTAGTGAACAGATAGATAAAGCAGTGTTTCCTGGGCTTCAGGGAGGTCCACACAATCATGTAACAGCTGCTATGGCAGTGGCATTTAAAGAAGCGAGTACACCCGAATTTAAAGAATATTCAAAACAGATAGTAAGAAATGCAAAAACGCTATGTGAAGCTTTAATAAGGAGAGGATATATAATCGTTTCTGGTGGTACAGATAATCATCTATTCTTAGTCGATGTGGTAAAAAGTGTAAATAAGACAGGGAGTGAAGCCTCTGACATATTGGAAAAAGCGAATATTACAGTAAATAAAAATGCAGTACCTCATGATGCCAGGAAGCCATGGGATCCATCGGGTATTAGAATTGGAACACCCGCATTAACCACTAGGGGTATGAAAGAGAAAGAAATGGAAATAGTTGCGAGATTCATAGATGAGGCATTAAAAAATCCAAGTGATGATAATTTAGAAAATATTAAAGAAGAGGTAAAAGAATTCTCCAAAGACTACCCAATACCAGGCATATGATACTAGCAGACAAAACCATACGAGAAAAACTTAAGACAGGGGAGATAACGATTGAACCATTCGATGAAAAATATCTTCAACCTGCATCGTACGATTTACATTTAGATACCCACTTCTTAGTCTTTAACAAAAAGAAAGATATGGTCATAGATGTAAAAGAACCGGTAGATGATCTAATGCAAAGTATTGAAGTGAACGAAGAAGAGGGATATATTTTGCAACCAGGAGAGTTTGTTTTAGCCAATGTAAAAGAAATAACAGGAGTGGATGGTAAACATATTGCAAGACTAGAAGGAAAGAGTTCTCTGGGGCGATTAGGATTGGCAATCCATGTGACAGCGGGATTCTTAGATCCAGGAAATAGCTTAAGACTTACATTACATATGATCAATCTATCTCCACTACCCATCAAGATATATCCTGGGATGAAGATCGCACAGATAATATTTGAACTATTGGATCGGGAGTGTGAGAGAGAGTATGGTTCTAATGGATTAGGGAATAAGTATGTAGGAACAATGACAGTGAAAGGGAGTGAATATTGGAAAAACTTTAGAAATGGGATGATGTAGTATAATAGGGGATGGACAATGTGCTTAGGAAACAATTTCCAATACTAAATACAAAGATAAATGGTAACAATATTATCTACCTGGATAATGCGGCTACTACTCAAAAACCTCAATCTGTTCTTGATGCTATTAATGATTACTATACTAAGTATAATGCAAATATACATAGAAGTTCGCATGTATTAGCCCAAGAAGCTACACAACGATGGATGGATGCACATCAGATAGTAGCGGATTTCATAAACGCTAAAAGCCACAAGGAAATTGTCTTTACAAAGAATACTACAGAGGGACTTAATCTTTTGGTTAATACCTATGGCAGGAAAAATCTCAAAAATGGGGATATTGTTGTCATATCAGAAATGGAGCATCACAGTAATATTGTACCTTGGATGATATTACAAAAAGAGATTGGTTTTGAGATTAGATATATTCCTGTAAATGAAGATTTTGATTTAGATCTTGATTGGTTAGAGAATCTGGTAAAAGAAGAAGGAAGAAAAGTAAAGATAGTATCTGTTGTACATATCTCCAATGTTTTAGGAACACTTAATCCTGTAAAAAAGATCACAGAGATAGGGCATAGAGTTGGAGCTTTTGTGATAGTGGATGGTGCGCAGAGCGCCCCTCATATACATATTGATGTTAAGGATATTGATTGTGACGCTTTTGTATTCTCAGGTCACAAGATATATGGTCCTACGGGGAGTGGAGTTATGTATTGCAAAGAAAATATTCTTGAAACATTACCTCCATATATGGGGGGTGGGGAGATGATTATGAGTGTTTCAAAGAATGGTTTTGAAATGAATGATCTTCCTTGGAGATTTGAAGCAGGTACTCCGGATATTGAGAGTGGAATTGTACTAGGAGAAACATTGGAGTGGTTTCAGAGTGTTGTAGACGAAATGGGTGGTTATGAAGTCTTAATTTCTCACGAGAGAGAACTAATGGGAACTCTGTTGGATGCTTTCGATGGTATTGAATGGTTTAAACCTTTTGGTAAGACAGATGCGGATAATAGATATGGATGTTTAACTTTTAATCTCGAAGGTTTTAGTTTCAAGGGGTGTAAAGAGAAGAGAATTGAAAACAAAGAGGGGGATGGGATTGTTGAATATATTAGTAAGAAAGGTGTTTGTGTAAGAGAGGGGTTCCACTGTGCAGAGCCTTTGCATGATAGGTTTGGAGTGGGTCCAACTATGCGAGCAAGTTTTGGAATATATAATACCAGCGAAGAAGTAAATAAGTTCGCTCAGTATCTTAAGGAAGCTATTCTTGCCTCATACTAAAATGTCATCCCCGTTGTGTTGGAAGCTTCTGGTGGAGGTGTTTGTGATGGAGCCTCGGTCACATCAGGTGGCTGTGGCGTTGTATTATCCATCTGTGGTGGAGTTTCCATAGGTGTAACAGCTGGGGGGACTTGTTCTACTTGATTATTTACAAATTGTTGAAAATCAGGAACTGTATTTGTAGTAGTATCAATTGGTGGTATCGGAGATGGTTCAGATACTAGTTCGGGTGTTGGTGTATCTACAATAGGCGTTACTGGAACTTCTGGCTCTGTCATAGGCTCTGTTGCTTGCATAGATTGCTCCGTAACAGGAGACATCGGTTCTGTTGCCGCTTCTGCTTGAGAAATTGCTTGTAAATCTGCACTATGAGTATCTGTTGGCATAGGAGATTCTAAAGTCTCTTGTATCGAAGGTCTTGTCGGCTCTGCATTTACAGGTTCTGTTGCTACCTCTTCAGTTGGTGTCGGTGTATATAGATTGTTTGAGACAGGCGCTACAGGCATTTCTTCTATGGGAGTAGGAGCTGCCTCTGGAACATCTTGTGTAACAGGAGCTACCGGAGTAGCTGGTTGAGCCATTGTTATTGGCTCTTCTGTATTATTTGCGTCTTTCTTTTTACTTAGTAAAATGCCTACGATACTAATGAGAAGAATGACGGCACCACCGATTAGTATGTATGGAAGATAGTTTGAGAGAGTTTCTTGTATACCAGTCAAATCTGCGGCAAGCACCTGGGAGGGTAAAACAACCATAACGAGTAAAGAAATCAATGCTAAAGAAAACTTTTTCATTGGATGGACAGCTTTAATATTATTCTTATAAAGGCTATCATGTCATCAATATATTTGCAATAATTCTTTCTAGCATATACACTCTTACATATATTTGCTGCCCATATGGACTATATAAATACGCCTGTATCACAAAATATACCCATGGATGAGAATCTCTCAGACATATTGATGCTTAAAAACAAGCTTGTGAGTTCTGCGGTTCCTTCTGATTTGAAAAACGAAGTATTAGTAAGTATTGATAGGTTGGAGAAGGTTGCCAAAAAGGGTGTGTATAGTTCTGAGTATGAGAATGTAAGTAAGTATTTGGATTGTGTTACACGAATTCCATGGGGGATATTATCTAAGGATAATATGGATATCCATAATGCTAAGCAGGTTATGGATGCGAGTCATTATGGTATGGATGGTATTAAAAATTCTATACTCGACTATCTTGCTGCTATGCAATTAGAGACGAGACAGAATCTTAATCAATATGTAGCAATGCCATCTTCAAATTTAAGTAACCTTGCCGATAGGCCCGAAATTCAAAGAGTTGTTTCTCCTGCCAAATCTCCAGTATTTCTATTTGTTGGACTTCAAGGTGTTGGTAAAACTTCTGTAGCACAATCTATTGCTAAAGCTATGGATAGAAAGTTTGTCAGAATTTCACTTGGTGCTATTGGAGATGTGAGAACATTGCGAGGTACTCCGCGTTATGCAGTGGACCCAGAGCCGGGTCAGATAGTTAAGGCTTTGATGAGAAGTGGTACTATGAATCCAGTCATTTTATTGGACGAGATTGAAAAAGCAAGTGGAAATGCTGGACTTATGAATGATGTTATGGCGGCATTACTTGAGATTTTGGATCCGGAGCAAAATACCACCTTTGTGGATCATTACGTAGATTATCCTGTTGATCTATCCCATGTATTCTTCATCTGTACTGCGAATAATTTGGGAGGACTATCAGCGGCATTGCTCGATAGGGTTGAGGTTATAAGATTTACAAGCTATACGGATGAGGAGAAGACAGTCATAGCGAAGAGATATATATTGCCCAAGGTTCTTCGTAGTTTAAATCTTTCTGAGGAATATATCAGAATAGATGATATGGTTTGGCCAATGATTATTCGTCCGGTAGGGTTTGATGCGGGTATTAGGCAGTTAGAAAGAAATATTGCGAGTATTGTCAGAGCTGTTGCGAGGACAATAGTAGAGGGTGCTCAATTGCCGATCATTATTAATGCTGAAAATCTGAAGCGATATTTACCGGTAGATCAGGGACCTTTGAGTTAATATCCCTTAAAAGGATTTGCTAATTTCAATGCTTGCATAGCCATAGATATCTGTGGATTTTTTACACCTTTTGCGATGTTTACCTTGTATTGTGATTTGAGTTCTGCTTTTTCGAGTTGTGCTAAATCAGAATCTACTTTTTGAGAAGGTAAAGATGAGGTGCACACGGCTTGAGTAACTAGATAGTTTGATTCGTTTAAAAGATTTAAATTGTTGTTATTGTTTGTTGTTTGATCCATTATTCATATAGCTTGGGGCGGGGCCCTGTGGAGTTATGTGTTCTCTCCCTTTTTGTATATCTTCTCTCGATTGTACTACCTGGCCAGAAACAGTGTTTTGTTTGAGTTGATCCAGAATGGTCTGTTGGCTTCTCGATTTCTCTGGATTGAGAGCCAACTCTTGTTGTCTCAACCTCTCTTCTAATTCTCTTTGGTAACGCTCTCGTTCTTGCTCTATCTGTGTTTTTTCTTCTTCTCGTTTGTATATTGCTCCTTGTATAACTCTTTGTTGTTTACTTAAAGAGTTCCCATCTCTCATCGGTTGTTGTTCTGCAGGAGGTGCAAATATCTCTGCAAGTTCTTCTATTGTTCTGGTATCTGCAACCCCTTGTGTAGCTTTGCGCGCTTCAAGTTCTTTGGGATCTGTCGTAATTAACTCGTGTTCTGCTTGGCTGGAGATAATCTCAATGGCGACATGATTGGCACCTGCGAAGAAGAGTCCTTGCCCTCGATCGCAGCTAAGCAGGAAGTTCTTCTCTCCGTCTGATAGATTAAAGACAGTTTGTAATTTATCAACAGCCGAAGGACTCTGTTTCATCAAAATTTGCATTGAAGAATTTGAAATGATGGCCTTGCCCATATCATTGTTTAGGAAATCTGCTACATCCTGGGTGATTGTTGTAAGACCTAAGTAGTATTTTCTAGCTCTTTTAGCAATGGAGTACATGAATGTTGCAGAATCTAGGCTTTGCATCATGTACCAAGCTTCATCTACTACGAGCATTCTTCTTCGTCGATCTTTTCTTATCTTAGTCCAGATAAAATCGAGCATTAGATACATAGCCAAAGGTTTAAGTTCTTCTTGGAGATCTCGGATGCTGAATACGGTGAAGGGGTTGTTAATTTCAAAGTTGCTAGCTTCGTTGAATATTCCTGCACCACTTCCAATAATATATTTTTCCATCCTTCTGGCTAGGTCGTGTGCTTCATTTTCTGCCATTCCCTTTAATACTTTGTACATATCTTCGAGAAGTGGTGGCTTGTTATTCTGTGTAGCAGGATCAAATGTAATACCTTTCTCTCTGTATGTTAGGATTAATGCTTTGTCTAATATCGATTCTTCAACATTGGTTAGCCCACCAAAGAGTATTTTGAAAAAGCCATGTAAAGCAAGTAGTTTCATTCTTAGCTCATCATCACCCTCGTCTCTAACACCCGAGAGTTCAAATGGATTCATCTTGCTACCTTTGTCTTGTGAGAATGAAATGTAAAGACCATTTACGGCTTTTGAGAGTTCCTCATATTCTCTCTCAGGATCTATGATTATGACTTCTGTTCCAAGCATCAGGCTTCGCAAGATCTCTAATTTTACAAAATAGCTTTTACCTGCACCTGCTTTTGCAAATACTACAGTATTTGCATTTTCCAGTTGAAATCTGTCAAATATAACTAAGCTCTTGTTGTGCATATTAACACCATACATAATTCCTTTGTCCATGGTTAGCTCTGAAGTTACGAATGGGAATGTTGTAGCTAAAGAGGTTGTATCCATATTCCTCGTTATGTAAAGTTTGTCTAGACCTAGTGGTTGTGTACTCAGAAATCCTTGACTCTGTTGAAGGGTTGTGGGTTTTGCAGTTACATTCATTGCGGCTAGGGTAGATGTAACATTTCGGGAGTATTTCTCTAACAGTTCTTTGTTAGGAGCGTATATGGTAATGTACATACCATAGTGGAAATATTTCTCAGAGCCTTCTGCAATGGAGTCCTGAAGCTGTTGTGCATCAGAGAGAGCTACCTTGAGTGTCGGATCTACCACTTTTCTATCTTCCATTTGGGAGTAGAGTGTAGCCTCCATCTCTCCGATTTTTCTCTTAAGTTTTTAAATAATGACTTTGTATTAAAAAGTGTAGTAGAATGTACTTAT
>CAZKXP010000035.1:0-7401 GCA_964556955.1 uncultured Candidatus Saccharibacteria bacterium | reverse complement strand
TAATTTGTTGTGATTCAAAGTTGAAGTTAAAGAGATATTTAAATATTTCATAGAGGGAGAACTGATTGTTTTTGGTATGGGTGCACAGAAGTTCAAGTGTTTCTTCACTTGCAAAATGTACTATTTCCAGATGTCCATATCTACCGAATCTAAAACCAGCAGCACGTATCTCTTCTAATTCCTTTTGCGGGATTTTTTTTGCAATTGGTAACTGTACGGGATGGCTTTTCTCTTCATAGAAGTCATACCAAAGAATTATGACTGAGAGAATAGATAGTCCAAAGAGAACTCCGCTCCATTTTGATGTTAGGAGATTGATAATGAAGGTTTGATCTTCTAAGAGTCCTGAATACTTAAATATATACCCTATGGCTACAAATATTCCTGGGATTATGAGTATATTGGCTAGGAATCTACCAACATCTTTAAATCTTTTGTATCTGAAGAAATTTTTTATAACCGAATCTATCTGTTGTGTAGATATTGAGAAGAAATGATCTCTTGTTACAAGGAAAGTGGCCTCATTCTCATTCTCAAGGATTGGATATTTCTTCTCAATGATACCTACCCTATTCGTATCCTTCTTGTGGTATCCGCATATTGTTTTTTGTTGCATTTCAAAGTCTAGTGCCATTTACTTGATTAAAGAAGAAATTATAAATGTAATGGTTGCGATTGGTAGAACAAGCCAGAAGAGTATTACTACGATATAGAAGGTTACAATTAATATGTATATGGATGTGGCGATTGGAAGGTAAAGTATTCTCATTACGATACCAAATAGGAATCCCATTACGGAGTAATCTCTGTGCCAAGGGATAAAGAATGTTTTGAGGAGTATTGATAGTGAGAGGTAATCATCTACCACAATGCTTAATCTATTTAACTGTCTTAGATGCCATATGGGCATCTTTATATACCACCATCTTAAGAAATCTTGTACAGCATACAAAAAAATAGCCGCATATGAATCGACCTTGGTGCCTGAGAGTAATTGTTGTCCCGAGTTATCCGAGACGCTGTTTTTGACTTCCATTATCTGGGCAGTTATTTGTTATCTAAGTCTATGGTAAATCCCTTTCTTGTGCAAGCCTGGCTATGGCCTGACCTGAGTTCAGGACTCGTTAATGTACCTTCTCGCTTGTACTACCGCTATTTTCTACTAGACCAACCATGAGATAATCGAAAATGAACAGGCTATTAAATGTTCGATACGCAAAGAGGTTGTACAGAGTAAGGGGTTTTGTCGTTATGAACGATCTCTGACACAGGGCCAGGCTATAGCCTGGCCTGTGGTAGAATATACCAATGAATATATTAGAGTCTTTAAAACAAAAGAAGGGGTTCTTGAGTATGCTTGCACCTATGGAGGATGTAACGGATTCGGTATTTAGGAGAATGTTATGTGAGATTGGTCGTCCAGATGTTTTCTTCACCGAGTTTATGAATGTTGATGGCTATTGTTCCATTGGTAAAAAAGGTGTGGATCACAGGGTGGTATTTGATGATATTGAGAGACCAATTGTTATCCAACTCTGGGGAAGTAATCCTGAGAATTTTGCAAAGACTGTTAGAGAGTTGAAACAGTTAAATCCTGATGGATTTGATATTAATATGGGGTGTGCTGTCCGAAATGTGACGAGTACAGGAGGAGGGTCTGCACTAATACAGGATCCTAATCTTGCGAAGGAGATTGTTGAGACTGTAAAGAGTGTAGCAGGAGATATCCCTGTGAGTGTTAAGACAAGGTTGGGATATGGGGAGGTTGATACTGAAAATTGGATCGGATTTTTACTTAACCAAAATTTGGATATGCTTACTGTGCATGGAAGGATTGCAAAAGAAGGTTACAATATCCCGGCTAGATGGGATGAGATAGCAAAGTGTGTAAAACTAAGGAATGAGATCTCTCCCTCTACGCTCTTGATTGGTAATGGAGATATTACGAGTGTTAAACAGGGGGAGGAATATGTAAAGAAATATGGTACTGATGGGTATATGGTTGGTAGAGGTATTATGTCTAATCCTTGGTTGTTTAGTGGTACAGAGGATATTTCTGTACAAGAGAGATTGGATACCTTAATTAAGCATTGTGAACTTTTTGAGAGGGTTTGGGGTGAGAGAAAGAATTTTAATATTACAAAGAAATTTGTTAAGGCATATATTAATGGATTTGATGGTGCTGCAGAGTTAAGGCAGAGGTTAATGAGTGCGAGTGATAGTAATAGTTTAAAAGAGCTGATGGTATGAGTGAAAATTATAAAAAAATATTCAATGAATTGAAGGGTATCGAGAGTGGAGAATATGAGGAGTGTGTATTTGAGAGATGTGACCTAGAAGGCATAGAGTTTAGAGAATGTATTTTTACAAACTGTACATTTAATGGATGTCTGATGAGTAATATTAAGATTATTAATTCTAAATTAGCTGATTGTAAGTTAAATAACTGTAAATTAATTGGTATTGAATGGAGTAAGTTTGATTGTCAATTTGGATTTTCAAATATATTTACTAACTGTGATATGTCCTATTCTGTTCTAGTAGATGTAGATATATTAGGAAGTGAATTTCATAGTTGTAAATTAACAGAGGCATATTTTGAGTATGTTAAGGCTAAGAAAGTTGTTTTCGAGAAATGTGATTTTAAAGATACTCAATTTCTAAGATGTGATCTAACAGAGTGTGATTTTAGTACTGCTATCAACTATTATTTTGATATACGGGAGAATATTTGTAAGAATGCAAAATTTAATAAAGAAGATGCAGTTTATCTATTAAAAGTGTTTGGGGTGAAGTTGGAGTAGTTTAAAATTCCTCTATTGTATATGTATTCTCGGTAATATTTAGTTCCCTACTCTTTTTGAACATTTGATAGATTGCGTCCTCATTGTAATACTTTCTATCTAGATTTAAAAATTCTTCTTCTGTAACCCAATATACTTTACCATTTGGTGTGTCTGTTGGTTTCCCTCTTGGATTTTTTACTCCAACTATGAAGAACATTTTGTCTTCCATTAGTTTGCCATCGTCAATCATAACGACATGATCATGGAATAGCGTCTTAATTTTGAATTCATTGCAGTCTAAGCCAGATTCTTCCTTAAGTTCTCGTTTTGCAGTCTCTTTTATCTTCTCTCCAAATCTCATCTTTCCTGTGATGAATCCCTTGTATCCATAGTATGGTTCTTTGGTACGTTCTTGTATTAAAAGATACTTCTTACCTTTAACAAGTTTGTATGGAATCAACATAACTGCAACTTTCGGCTGTTTTTCAATCTCTACCTGATCTGTATCCATTCTATTTGCGAATTCTTTGCCTGAACTTGTAAGGGAATATCCTTTTTCGCCTTTCTTTACGAGATTAAGTTCTATGAGCGTATTTATGTGGTAAGAGAAATGGTCATTACTTAACCCCTTAATATTCAATTCGCTAAATCGGGCTATTGGATGAAAGAGTAATTCTTTTAGAATGAGCATTTGTATTTGATGTAGATTTTCCATTTAATTATTTATGAATTTATTATGTTTAATGATATGCATAATTTTATTATTATTCTAGTGAAATCTATTTCATCATGGGTGTATAATAGCGCTTATGGAAAAAAACAAAAGCGCAATATATCTATTATATTTCGTATATACAAAATTTAAGAGGGAGAAACATTTTTTATCAATATTCTGGTGGAGTGTTTTATTTGACCTGCTTTCAAAAATATATCCAATTGCTTGGAGCTTCTACCTCGCTAAATTACTTGATTCTACAATAGATGCGATAACTGTGGGAGGTAACTTGCTAGATTTATGGTTACCAATATTGGTTTTCTTACTAGTGAATCTCCTGGGAATTTTTATTACTCAGGGACAGACATTTGCCAACGCAAAAATCTCTCTATGGTTATCGTATTGGGAAGACGAAATTTTCTTGGGCAAGAAAATCGCGTTAGAGCCAAAGATATTCGAAGATTCTGAATTTATGTCAAAGTACAACACTATGGAATGGAACCAATGGAGAATCTTCGATACTTTTCAAGATGCCTTGATTATATTAATAGAACTCGTTGCAGTAGCGATCTCCCTTTTTGCTTTATCTCAGTACTCATGGATTCTTGTTCTGTTCGCTGTTCTATCTTCTATCCCTTCTGCAATCATCACAAAGACATTTGGGCAAAAAGTTTGGAATATATGGAATGACAAGGGAGATGAGAAAATAAGATATTCGGCGTATAGGTGGCCTTTCTATACAACAGACCCGGAGAGTATGCAGGAGATATCTGTCTTCAAGTATGGAAGATATTTGATAGATAAGATGAGAGAGATAAATTATGCTTTTATAAAAAGACTTGCGAAAACAGAAAATAAGAGAGCACTGTGGTCTACTGTATCTGGGTTGGTCACATTGATATTCTTCGTTGCGGCCTTTGTATATAGTGTCAACCTCGCTATCACAGGAGTACTTACAGTAGGTATGCTAACATTCGTAGTCTCTGCATATCAGCAGTTCTTCTTCAATATCTCTGAGGTCTTCAGAAGAGTATCCGCACTTTTAGGTAACAAGAAGATCTTATCAATATTTCATGATGTTCAGAGTCATGAATCTACAATTAAGAATGGTGATATACCTATGGCTGTAGAACACGAAGGGATAGATGTAATCTTTGAGAATGTATGGTTTAAATATCCTGGAACGAAGAAATGGGTCTTGAAGGATATTAATGTTTCTTTTAACAAGGATGAAGATCTGGCTATTGTTGGTAAAAATGGTGCTGGGAAGACGACATTAATAAAGCTACTTTTGAGGATATATGACCCTTCTAAGGGTAGGATCTTAATAGATGGGGAGGATCTAAAATCTTTGGATATTTATGATTATTATCGATATGTTGGGGCTTTGACCCAAAGTTTTAATAAACTCGATATTATTGCAGAAGATAATATATATATTGGAAATGTAGAAAAAGAAAAACAGGAAGAAAATCTGATAAAAGCTGCAAAAATGGCGGACATTGACGAAGTGCTATCTGCCCTTCCAAATGGATACAAAACATTTTTAAATAGAGAATTGAAGGATGGTGCAACTCTATCAGGTGGTCAATGGCAGAAACTTGCTATCGCACGTGCCTTTTATCGTGATGCAAAGCTATTAATACTGGATGAGCCGACGAGTGCAGTAGATGCTCTCTCTGAAGAAAAGATATTCGATAATATCAGGGAAAATGCTAAGAACAAAACGACATTAATAATTTCTCATAGATTTGCTACAGTTAGGAAAGCAAAAAGAATTATTGTTATTGATAACGGGAAGATAGTAGAAGATGGGAACCACGAGAATCTTATGAAATTAAATGGTCTGTATGCAAATATGTACAGGACACAGGTGGAGAAAATTTAACCCTTGTTTTATGGTACAATTTACATATTAAATTGATCTTTTCTATCTATCTATGGTCTTCTATATCCTCTTCGCATTGGGTTTCCTTGCCTTTGGTATCTTCAAATTCATTAAAACAAAAAAATTGGTTAAAGATGGAATAACAGTAAACGCTAAGATAACCGATATCATTAAGAAAGAATCTCAATCTCAAGATGAGGATGGATATACTACTACATCATACTCATACTACCCTGTATATGAATTCAATGATAAAGGTGGGAAGAAATATGCCGTAGAATCAAGAAATGGTTTTGCTTTTAAAAACAAATTCAAGGTAGGAGATATTGTAGAGGTAATATATCTTGAAGAAAAACCTCAGGATGCAGCTATTAAAAAGGGGGGTAATTTATGGTTCTTACCTATTATTATGATTATATTAGGAATAGTATTTATGGTGTTGGCATTTACTGCCTCATAATCTGGACGATACAGGGATCGAACCTGTGACCTCCACAATGTCAATGTGACGCTCTAACCAGCTGAGCTAATCGTCCTTAGTGGTATGTATTTTATATGGAATTAGGAGAATTATCAATTAGAATCTAATGATCTCGTTTTGCAGAACGGTGCTGCTAACATATTGTTGTGGTTTTGTTCTCTTCCCGATGTATGCAACCACTCGATTATCTGACAGCTTTGCAAAAATAGCCACCATTGAGTGTGGTATCTTTGTATTTGCGGCATTGTTCCCTATCAAGTAAAAATATGGGAATTCAGAAAAGTCAGCACCTCCAGTTACTAAAGCGCCGTGGATATCTCTCATCTGTAAACTATTTTGAGTATTAATATCCATCTTCTCAATAGTGAGATTGGGATTCATTTTCACTGTCTCCTCTACTCCCTTTGTCGCCTCTTCGATTGTGGTTTCTAGAATAGTGTTTACAAACTCATGCGGATTTGTAGAATTTAAAACATTCTCTAAGCTGGCAGGGATTATTTCTTTAGGATCAATAGGATCTGTGGTGGTACTACTTTCTGGGTGCATGAAATCATTGGCATCTGTCATTGTTATCTTCTTTTTATAACTTTATCAACTAAACCATACAACTTTGCCTCTTGTGCTGTAAAGTACTTATCTCTATCTGCGTCTCTCTCGATATCCTTAACATCCTTACCAGTCTTCTCCGCTAAGAACTCATACAACATCTTTCTATCCTTCAAAATCTCCTCTGCTGCTATGGCAATATCACTAGCCTGTCCTTCTGCACCACCAATAGGCTGATGAATCAGAATTTTACTATTGGGAAGAGCATACCTCTTACCCTTCTTACCATTAGCTAACAAAATACTACCCATAGAGGCAGCCATACCAACAGCTATGGTAGAAATATCGCACTTGATATAGTTCATAGTATCTAAAATAGCCATACCAGCAGTTATAATTCCACCAGGAGTATTTATGAACATCTGAATATCTTCGTCTGGATTCTCTTTTTCAAGAAAAAGTAATTGAGCAACAACAGTATTTGCCATTTCCGTATCTATCGCCCCTGTCACAAACACAATTCTATCCTTGAGCAATCTCGAATAGATATCATACGCTCTCTCTCCTTCCCTGTCCTTTTCCACAACTGTAGGTATTAAATACATATATTTAATAGATTAAATTAATTAATCCTTATGTACCTCTTCTCCTAACACTTCCTTTATGAAAGCCTCAAAAGCTTTCTGCTTCAAATCTACATTTCTAACATACGCTCTCCAATTCTCATCGTCATATACACTCATATCTGTACCCTTAGGGGCATTCTTCTTTAATTCATCTATCCTCTTGTTTAAATCCTCATCTGTCATGGTGATATTGTTCTCCTTCATATACATCCTTAAGAAGGTATCTGTCTGTAGCGCTTCATTCGCATCCTTACTCCAAAGCTCTCTCATTTTTTCTATAGTTAGATTTTGTGCTTTCATGAACTCATCAATATTGATACCCCTCTGTTGCATATCTGATCTAAAAGTTCTTTCTCTCT
>CAZKXP010000034.1:2741-7419 GCA_964556955.1 uncultured Candidatus Saccharibacteria bacterium | reverse complement strand
TTGAAATATGTTCCAGGTGTGAGATTCGCAGGAGGTTTGATTTCGTAGCTTAGTGTTAATGATTCTCCTGGTTCTACATCATATGTTTCAATATCCATTGTCACGAATAGTGTCTTCTCATTGGATATTAGCTGAAGAGTTTTTGAGTCATATGCAGACACATAGGGCTTGATAGTTACTGTTGTAGTTCCCTCGTTTTTGTATGTAACCTTTTGAGTTTCATTGGCTCCTGCTGCAATACTTTGTTCTACAATTGATGGGGTAATGGAATCTGCAAAGACTAAGCCTTTGCTAAAGCATAGTATTACTACGGTACATAGAATTGTTGATATTGTAACTTTTAATCTCATCTGGGCATTGGGCGATATACATTCTTTTTCTTTTTAACCACCTTAATTATGACAATTATCGAGATTATTGCAACTAAGGCTATGAGTATGAGTTTCCATGGTAATATCCAGAAGGATATTTCTGATGTGAGTGGCGCAAATCCTGGTTGGAAGCTTCTGTATGTGACAATTAGTTTAGCTTTTATCGGGCCTAATACAATTGCTTTGTCTTTGGTAAGGAAAGTACCTAGATTCCATATGGTCTCGTAGTTACCAGAGTTGTCTCTTAGGATACTTTGTCCATTTGGGTTGAATGGGATTGTTGCTATCTCTTGATTGAAGATATTGGTTAGAATGATTTCACCCGTGGGAGAAATATGTGTGTCTCCGAGATTCTTTATTCTTGTGTAGAAGGTTAGATTTGGATATTCGAAGAAATTGGAAGAAGTATAGAAGTCGAGTAATTCTGCGTTCTCTACGAATTCATCACCAATTTTTACAAGTATTGGCATGCCTGCAGAGAGGGTAGTGGTAGCTCCAGTACCAGAAAGTTTGGTCTCATTCTCGGATACAAAAGATATCATTACGGTGTATTCTCCTTTGGTTGCATCTTTTGGTACATTGATTTCGTAGAATAGTTTTTCATTTTTGTTGGGAACAAGTGTTAATTGTGTAAGATCCATTGTTAACCATGATGTGGCTGTATACAAGGCTCTTTCTTCTTCCTCTTCAGTGAGTAATATTGCAGTTCCTGGTTGGTTTTCAATCTGTTTAAATCCTCTAACTACTATCTGATAATCTATGGCTTTCTCTGTGAGGTTCCATACTACTAGTTCTCCGTTGTATTTTTCTCCTGGTGAGAGTTTTAATTTCTCAGATGTGGGAGCGGATCCTAGGGATATACTTTCTGCTAGAGTAGGGCGAACAAAGAGAAAAGAGAGAGCAAAAATGGACAGTAATACTGTCAGAATTTGGGCAGTGTGGGTATATACATTCTTGACCATATTAATAGTATCCGCCACAGACAAAGATCACATTTTCCGAGTAGCTTCCTGCCACTGCAGATGAGCCTGCTCTTGCACCATACGTTACAGTGGCACTTTCAGAAGAGGATTGAGAGCCATTCTGATACAGGATTAATTGAGCACCAGCTATTCCTCTATCCAAGGCACCAAAGACGCCTGGTGAAGCATTGCTGAAATCTGATGGTATGGCAGCTGCGCCACCCCCATCTGGGTCTGAGACTGTCATTCCAAAGCCTTCGGAGCCAGCACCTGTAAGGTCAATTGTGCCACTTCCCGTAGATGCCAGTAGGTATGTTGTTGCGGATGATTTGTACAGACCAGCGTCTGTTGAACCGTCTCCAGTACCATATGCCGCCCAGTAATATCCACTAGTGGTAGTAGATGTACTGGTAGATATTTGGTGTGTGATTGTTGAATATGATCCTCCTGGATACAGAGAACCTAGGTTTACACTGTTGGATCCGATGGTACAGTTTACGGATGGTACGGAGGATACGGTTGCAGATATAGTCACGGTATCATTTGATACTAAGTAGACTTTGAATGTTCCAGAGTCAATGGTTGTACCATTTTTTGTTTCTACAGTAATTTCATGCTCTCCTGCAGTATCGTCTGTTCCGAGTACTCCTGCGGATGATCCATTTGTTAGTTTAACGCCATATGTTGTTCCTCCTGTTAGAGCTCCTACATTAGATATGGTTATTGTATCTACAGAAGAGGATCCTGAACCTTGGGTACAAGCGGCGGTTAGTGAAGAGCCGGAATTTGGTAATGCGCTGTCAATAGCCCAGTTAGTAGTCGAAAGATCTGCGGTGGAAGAAGCGACTCCAGCGACTGTTAATGAACCTGCGGTTCTACACCAGTTAGCATCATCGTTGTCTGGGAACGAGATCGTAACTGTTCCACCCGATGGGATTGTTTGGCTTGTGTCTACAGCTAGAATATATTCTACCGTTGCCGATGAGCCATTGATATTTGCTTGTATTCTACTTAGGTAGAAATATGTTGCAGAGAGAGCATCAGCTTTTGAGATGAATGCAGGGTAGAGTGCTACCATTATGACAGACAAGATTATCGCTATGATGCTGCTTGTCTTTGTTATATTCCTTTTCATATTGTAGGGGCAGAGTTAAATACTAGAACGGCTATATATATAAATCTACACCGAATCTATTAAATATGTCAACCTTAATATCGAGGTACTAAAATGAAATATATTTCCTCAGAATAGTCATTGGAAGGAGTTCGGCTTGTACTCGCACGAGCTTTGAGATACATTGCTGTTCTACCATTTTGTATGGGTCCATCCCCATCATATATTTTACTTGCGGTTGTTCCAACAACACCTATGGTATTGATGCTTCCGGCATAGTTTGATTCTGCTGTTAGATCTCCTAGGTATGATGATGAGTCATTGTTTACATAGTAGCTTTGGAGACCAAATCCCTCTGATGTGGTGTCGAGGTTGGTATTGGCTGAAACTATTGTTTGTGTGGTAGTAGCGCTGTACAACCCTCCATATTTGCCAAACTGGATTACAGCAACTCCACCTTCTGAGTTGCTAGCTATGTCTAACCATACCAAGCTGTATGCTGTGGTGGCAGCGGCTCCTGCGACTAAATCATCATTGCCAGTAAATGAGATAGTGTAGGGGGAGGATGTTTCTGTTGATACTCCTGTGGTGGGTGCAATATCAATATCAAAGAGTAGGTTACCTTCTCCTGTGGTTGTATTGGCTGTGATGCTGTAGTCGGATTGTGTGAAGTCTCCACTAAGTGCGGAGATCCTGATGTGGTATGTGGTATTTGAAAGTAGTCCTTGGATATTGAAGACTTCTGTTTCCCAGTATGTTTCTGTTCTAAAATCATTTATATTATGGCTTGCAACAGATTCTGGCTCAAATGTTGCTCCATCAATATATTTAATATCTGAAACAAAATTGTCTGAGGATATTGTTACAGCATAGAGGGTGTCAGTGGGATTACCATTTGGTTCAATTTCAAATCTTGCTTTGTTGTAACATCCTCCTGTTCCACAGAGTGCTACCATACCACCTGCAAGTAGCTCAGAGGGCCCTGATGTACAGTTGGTGTATCCGTCTGTAGTTGCTTCGAAGCATTGTACTGTGGGTTGTGCAGCTATGAAGTTGGCGGATGGGTCTTGTTGTAGTCTGTAGTTTGTCGAATATTCTCTAGGATCTGCCGAGATGTTGCCTAGGGAGCTCATGATACTGTAATTCCCAGAGACGGTATCGACTAATCCTCCTCCTGTGGTTGTAGTGGCTCCTACGATTTTGTAGTTGGTCGAGTCTAGGTCTGTAGCCCATACTCCTGAGGTCATGGATATGGTCAGAATGAATGCTAGTATGACTCTTGGTGTGTTGGCAGTTCTCATGATTCATGATATTGTAAAGTCAGATATTTATCAATGTATATATGAGAGAAACAGTGGTACATGTAGAAAATTTAGGTAAGATATATCGTACTAAGAGGGATGGTAAGAGTGTTGATATCCAGGCGGTGAAGGATGTTTCTTTTGATATTTTCAGAGAGGAGATTGTTGGGTTCATTGGTCCTAATGGGGCAGGGAAGACTACTACTTTGAAGTGTCTTTCAGGTTTGTTGTATCCAGATGGTGGGGTAGTGGATGTTTTAGGTTTTACTCCTTCGAAGAGGAAGAAGGAGTTTCTTTCTAGGATTGCTTTGGTTATGGGACAGAAGAGTCAGTTGTGGTGGGAGCTACCTCCTGTAGAGACTTTCAAGCTCAACAAGGAGATATATGGTATAGGGGACAAGGGGTACAGGGGTATCCTAGATGATATGGTTGAGGTTTTGGATGTCTCTGAGGCTATACAGAAGCCTACTAGGAATTTGTCTTTGGGTGAGAGGATGCGTTGTGAGATTATTGCTGCGCTTTTGCATATGCCGGAGTTGGTGTTTCTTGATGAGCCTACTATTGGTTTGGATGTGGTTTCTCAGTATAACTTAAGAGCATTCATTAAGGAGTACAACAAGAAATATCATGCCTCTATTATATTGACGAGTCATAATATGGAGGATGTTTCAGATTTGTGTAAGCGGGTTATTGTTATAGATAATGGGTTGGTTTTATATGATGGTAGGATTTCAGAGTTGGTAGAGGGGTATGCGAAGAAGAAGTATATTCATTTTGTTTTGGATTGTGATATTGATCCTAATGTTTTTAAAGAGAGTGGGTATTTGAAAGAGTATGTTGGTAATGAGGGTGTATTAGAGGTAGAGAGGGAGAGGGTTAGTGATGTGTCTAAGGAGTTATTGAATTCTTTTAGGGTTAAGGATTTGGATA
>CAZKXP010000034.1:0-2731 GCA_964556955.1 uncultured Candidatus Saccharibacteria bacterium | reverse complement strand
CATTAAGGCTATTTTTGAGGGGGGATATGAGATTAAATAGGGGTGTTTAGGGTATAATCTGAAATAAATTTAGGAAATATTATTATGCCATTTGATAATCTTGAAAATGAGAGAACAGAGAGTGAAAGAAAGAAGAATGTGGTCGCGAATATATTAGCAGTGCAAGTTTTAATAGGACAAAATTCTCTATCGATCCAACTGGCTCCCGGTTCTTTGGGAGAAGGGATTCTTAATGATTTGCCATCTACTGTGGGGGACTTCAAATATTCTGATAATTATCCAAATATTGCAGCAAGTAGAAATTCTGGGAGTGAGAGTTGGAATGCAAAATCTGCTCTTGAATGGGGGCTTGATGGATTACCGGAACAGGTGGAGGCAAATTTAAGAGGAAGGATAGGGGAGATTCGTTAATGTAGGTTTACTATATTTTTGGTATAATCCTTTTGTTTGGAGAGGTGTCAGAGTGGTCGAATGAGATGGTCTTGAAAACCATTGTACGAGTATTCGTACCGTGGGTTCGAATCCCACCCTCTCCGGATTATAATATGAATTTGATAATGAAAGAAATTTCTCCTGCTTTTCCCACAAATCAACAGATTATTGATCAAAAATTGGACTTAGAAAATGCGATATATGTTTTTGCGAGAGTAAATCCAGCTGCATTTGTTACTTATAGGCAGGATATCATTATTGGTGAATGGACACCCATTGCGGACACTGGAGGACGAAGGTATTTCGCCAAATTACCTTTGAAATATGATTATGAATATTGGAATTTATTGATAGAAGATTTGCATTGCTTACTTACAGCATATTTTTTAACAGATTTCGAACCAAGAGAGCTGATTGACTTTAAGACACTAACTTCAAAGAAAAATGAAGATTTTTGGATTAGTACTTTTTCAGTTTTTGGACAATCTGATTTTGTTGAATTTCCATATAGTCAAGACATCGCAGATGAGGTTTCTCTTATTCTATCTCCGAGAATGAGGGGATTTAGTATTTTCAACTCTCCGGTTAAAGACATCCAATTTTCGAAAGATTATCCGTGGAATGAGCTAAAAGGAAATTATGACTTTATTACTAAGCATAAAAAGTATTTAAGGCCGCTGATGCTTATCAGGGAGTCTTTTATGAATTTAAATCAAGCACTGTCTACAAACACATATCCTAAGGAAAATGAATTAATAGTTGGAATAGTACTTCTTGTTTCGGCATTAGAAAAACTAATGTTAGGGAAAGTTGATTCTGAAATCAGTTTGAAATTTCGATTAGTCGGAGCAACTCTTTATGAAAACAATTTCCCAAACAATTACAAATTACTGAATGGTAAGCAGAAATTGAGTTTCAAAGAAGGGAAAGAATTATTTAAGATTTTGTATAATATTCGCTCCGACCTTGCCCATGGGACATTGGATACTGTAAATAAGAAAACAAATAAAAATTGGAAAGATTTAGCTAAAATCTTTCAGGTGGATTTGCCGGATAATCTAATCCTTTCTGAGCGAATGCGAATCTATTCAATGATAATGGATCTTCTACAAAGTCATATTGCAGTATTTGTTAAATATTCTTTGAAAGATTTCTTTAAAGATCCAGAAGAAATTCTGGATAAGTTACAGGTTAGAGAATAAAATAATAAGCCTTGGGTGTATACAGGAGAATAAATTTATGCTTTCGCTAGTTCCTTCCTCATCTCAATATGTAATATTAACCCCTCCTTGTTCTCTATCTCTCTAACATCCTCATATCCCATATGAATATAGAAATCATGGGATACTAAACTAGACCAAAGAAAAATATCATTATAACCATTACTCTTAACACAAACCTCTGCTTTCTTAACTAACTTCTTACCAATACCCTTACGCATAAAAGAGGGAAGTACATACAAAGACCTCATCTTATTCTCCTTAACCAAAACACAGCCAACAACCTTAGAATCACACTCTGCTACAAAATAATCATAATCCTCAATATAATGATTAACCTTCTCCTCAGTATAGTTATCTAACGTCTCTTGAATATCCTTAGGAGGATACAATTCTGTATGAGTAGCCATTACAGACTCATATATAACATTTCTAATATCATTAATATCTTCTTTTCTTCCTTTTCTAATATCTACATTATCCATGCTATATTATACATATAACCTAATATACATTTACAATGTCTGAACCAGTTGAAATTGAAAGTAAAAAAATTGAAGTAATATCCCAACCCTATGAATATTTTGATGCACAAGTATCCTTTGCTAAAAAAATATCTGAAATTACAGGAGAAACATTAGAAGAAAGTATGCTTGAATATACCGATCTATATAATTCTCTTACTAACAAAGAATATGGAAAAGATGAGGAAGAAGGAAAATATACACCACTTTGGACAACATATATGGAGAAAATAAAGGATGTTGATACAGCAGAGGGTATATCAAAAATAACGTATGGACTATTCTTAGAACAAGAATACAGTAAGGTGGTGATTAGTAATGAAGAGAAAGAAGAAACGAATAGGTTTGGGTGTTTCAAGATTGACTATGGTGATTACAATAGGGAAAGGGAACAGATTAGGTTACACTTTACACCTGAGAGAAGAGATCTACTTAAGGGTAAATTTGAAGAGAAACATGGAGATCTTTCTACAAAGTATCTTCCAGAGAGAAGGGAAGAGTTTAAGAGTATGGTTAGATATATACATGATCATATGGATTTGTTTGAGGGTGCTA
>CAZKXP010000033.1:0-7980 GCA_964556955.1 uncultured Candidatus Saccharibacteria bacterium | reverse complement strand
TGGGAGTAAAGAAAATCCTCAGGGGCAAGTAGTCAGATTTGAGGCAAAGGCTTCGTCGTCTAATCCATTTGAAGTAGAGGATAAGAAGGGGCTTTTCACAAAATTGGCGGGACTATTCGTACCCAAGAAGAAAGTAGGTATAGAGATGTCTTTGGTGGGTATTAAGTTTAGTGAAACGGAAAAAACATCAGATGCAATATTGGCAAGTAATGTACAATCAGTTGCGGACATTTTAGGTACAGATGATATAGAGACAAGTACGAATTTGATTGATATGGGAAGAGAAATCGGATCATATGATACCGAAGATGCTATATCTAAACCTACGATTGTAAATGGTAATATTGCTAACGGTATAGATTTGGAATATCAGATTCTTTCGGGATATGGTTTGAAAGAGGAGATAGTAATTAATGACCTAGAGGCATATGCGGATAGTTGTGGTGAGGATTGTAGCTTACCTTTAAACAAATTTGAATTTGATCTTTCTGTAGATGATGGTGTTGTTTTAAAGAAAGGTTGGTTTACAGTTGATGGTCAATCTACTGAGATTTACTATTTTGTAGATGGTAATGGTAAGTATTTGGCACACTTTTTACCTAGTTATGCTGTAGACAAGGCGGGGGATAAGACATATGAGGTTGATTTGGATATACAAGAATATTCGGTCGGTAGATTTAGGGCTGTAGTTACTGTAGATTCTGAGTGGTTGTTGAGTGAAGATAGGGTATATCCCATAAGAATAGATCCTAGTATTGTACATGATGATACTAGTGATTTTAGTGGAGGGGTGTTTGTAAGATCGGAGGTTGTAACTGGGCCCCAATTGCAGATAGGTGATGGTGGGGATCCATGTAGCGGTGGTGTACTTACCACCCATGATGATTATTATGTCCGAACTTTTTTGTCTAGTGGCACTTTCACCTGTACAAGATCTGTGGTTGTTGATGCCCTGGTTGTTGCAGGCGGTGGTGGTGGTGGTAGAGATGGTGGTGGTGGTGGTGGTGCAGGTGGTGTTCTCTTCTCAGAAGATTTCCCTGTCTCTTCAAGTGTTTCAGTCACTATTGGGAGCGGAGGAGGGGCACATGTTGCGGGTGGAAATTCGGTGTTTAGCACTTTAACTGCGACTGGTGGTGGTTTTGGTGGTACCTATTCTGGTGTTGGGACATATGAAAATGGTGGCTCTGGTGGCTCTGGTGGAGGTGGTAGTTGCGGTTACCCATCTACTCCAGGATCTGGGGGAGCACCAGTGTCTGGGCAAGGTAATAGTGGGGGAAGTGGTAGTGTAGCTGGGAACCCTGGAGGAGGTGGAGGTGGTGGTAAGGGGGCGAGTGGGAATTCTGCTTCTGGTGCAAATGGTGGTAAGGGTGGTGATGGTACAGACTATTCTTCATATTTTGGTTCTGCCGTAGGCTATGTCGGAGGTGGAGGTGGTGGAGCGGCTAGAGGAGATGGGGTTCTTGGAGCTGGGGGATTAGGTGGTGGTGGTAATGGGGGGAATCAAACAACTGCAGCTATTGGTGGCACAGCAAATACTGGAGGTGGGGGAGGAGGAGGAGCTATTGGGGTTAATGGTGCTAGCGGTGGATCGGGTATTGTTGTTGTAAGATATACAACTTTTTCTCCATATTCCCAATATATATCATCTACCTTAGATCTTGGTACTCCTGTAGAAGGTGCTACTCTCTCATGGATATCTAATGGTATTAATACTGGTAACGGAGAAACACCATATAGTACAACAGGATTAGTAGCTCAATGGGATTTCAATGAAACAAGTGGTACTACTGCTGTTAGTGGTGGTACATGTGGTACATCATGTAATGGTACATTAACCAATATGACTACTAGTGGACAAGATGCTGCTACTATGACTGGATGGACATCAAATAACAGGAGGTGGGGAGCAGGAGCCGTGATGTTTGATGGTACAAATGACTATGTAAGTGTTCCGACAACACTTTCGGCACTAAGTACAAATGATCGCACTATTGAGGCATGGGTTAATACTACTGGCACGACAAACCAGATTATCTGGTGGAGTCAAGGCTCAACTTTAAACCCTAGAAATTATTTATATGTGTTATCTACTGGAAAAGTAAGATTCAATGTCCGAGATGACAGTGGAAATGAAATATCCGCAGGTGTGTTTGATTCGATCAAAACTGTTAATGATGGACAATGGCATTTGGTATCAGCAGTCTGGGATAATGTGAATAACGCAGCCTATATATATATAGATGGGAAGCTTGATAACTCAGTTACGGGGTTAACGACAATATCTACTGTGACTGATACGTCAACAAAAAATATCGGAGCAAGTGGTACTCCTGCTGACTATTTCAAGGGAATGATTGATTCTACCCGTATCTATTCTCGTGCTCTCTCTGCCGATGAAATACTCTCTAACTATCAATCTGGTAATATTGAATTCCAATACAGAGTAAGTACAGATGGAAATACATGGAGTGATTGGATATCTGATGGAGTAAGTACAAGTGATACCTCTTGGAAAACATTTAACGATCAATACTTGTATGGTATATCTACACCCGGATTAGTAGCATATTGGCCATTGGATGAAGCTAGTGGCAGTTCTTTCGTAGATGTTGTTGGTGGAAAAACAGCTACCGCAACAGGTACGACTGTATTATCTGGTAAATATTCTAATGCTAGAAATTTTAATGGTAGTAGTGACTATGTATCTGTCCCGAATACTATTGATACTCCGATAAAGATAGGGAGTTTTACAATAGAAGGATGGTTTAATGGAACAAATCTCTCCAATGAAATGGTTATATTACAGAGAGGAATAGTATCGGCAGGAGGGCTGAACTATGGGATGGGTCTCTATGCCACAAGTACAGCATTGTCATTACAAAGAAATGTTGGTACTGCAACACAATATCTTCTAAATTATAGTTATACCTTTTCTACAGGCACTTGGTATCACATAGCCGCTACCTTTGATGTAAGCACAGGTGCTGTAGCTTTATACATTAATGGTGCATCTGTGGCCACGGGATCCTTTTCTACTAGTAATGTTTCTTACAATGCTACATATGATCAAGGATATACAGTAGGAGCATTACTCAGGAATTTATCTAACAGGTACAGTAGTGGTATTATAGATGAGATAAGGGTATTTAATACTGCTGTTTCTTCATCTCAAATTCAATCAGACTATATACAAGGTCTAAATACATTGGGTGTATATCAGCAAAAAAGTGGTGAAGGGATTATTAAAGCAGAAGGAACCAATTCGAATAGGATAACTAATACCTTGGGTAATGGATTAGTATCGTATTGGAAAATGGATGAGAGCAGTGGTACATCACTATCTGATTCGGTTGGTAGTAATACTGGTACTGCTACAGGTACTAGTGTAGTTACAGGAAAATATTCTAATGCTAGGAGTTTTAATGGTAGTAGTGAATATATTGGAGTATCATCACCAAGTAATATCCCAATTAGTAATGTAACATATACCATAGAGGCTTGGATGTACCCTATAGCTACGGGTACCAGGGGAATTGTGGGATGGGGAAACTATGGAAGTACTAACCAGGTAAACGCTTTGAGATTGAACTCTACAAACCAGATAACAAACTATTGGTGGGGGAATGATCTAACAGTTACAGTAGGTACGATAACGACTTCAGTATGGCATCATGTGGTTGCGACCTTTGATGGTACTACAAGGAAAATTTACTACGATGGGAACTTGGCAGGGTCGAATACACCTTCGGGACATGCAGTCCCCAATACCAATAACTTTAGAATTGGTTCTACAAATAGTGGGGAGTATTTTTCTGGCTATTTGGATGAAGTAAAAATATATAGTACAGCAAAAACAGCAGCAGAGATATTAGAAGAATATAATGCAACAAGTACATACTACACAAACTATACAGTAGATAGTAATGATATTAGTAGTGATAATACAATATCAGTAGATATAGCAGGAGATAAAGTAGGTACATATTCATCCTTAATATGGGGAGAATCTGCATATGCTAACTATCAAACAGATAGCAATACTGTAGGACTATGGCATTTAGATGAGATATCAGGGAGTGGGGCATATTTAATGGATAGTAGTGGAAATAATAATGGGACGCCGACGGGTACTACATATACCAGTCTCGGGAAAATATCAGGGGGGAGAAGTTTTAATGGCAGTAGTGACTACATTGTTGCTACGAGGAATTCTGTATTAAATAGTACTTTTGATGGAAGTTATACTGTTGGGTTGTGGTTTAGCTCAACTAGCGCGACAACGATCAAGAGAATGTGGGGTTTTCTAGATGCTTCGAGTGGTTATCATATTGCAATGTTGAATTATCCCACCGTTGGTAAGATTAAATTCTATGCTGGTGCAGGTACAGATGCGGATGCTCTGGACACAACTAGGACAAACCTAAACGATGGGCAGTGGCACTATGCAGTATTCCAAATCGATGGAACTACGCAACGTATATATATAGATGGTGTACTGGATGCATCGAAAACAAGGGTGACGGGTACGGCATCAGATGAAAATTTCTATATAGGTAAATCTAATAGCGCAACAATAGCCGCAGAATATTTTACGGGGACAATGGATGAAGTTCGAATAGATAACACCGCTCGTACCCCAGATCAAATCCGTCAAGCCTACGAAATAGGTCTAAGAACCCATAGCGTAACAGTAGATTTCGGAGCTACCCTAAACAGTAGTAACCTCATAGCTAATTCTTCCGACACATCCTTTACCATAGATGCTACAACACAAGGCTTAACCGAAATGGGGAGTAATCTGTACACTGAAGATAAGATAATAGTAAGAGAAGTAAGCAGTGGAACAGAATATATAGCACAGGGAACAGTATCTTCCATTACAGAGCTCACAGGTGCAACAGTTGTCTCTTCTTGGGATAGTGGGTCTACCTTCCCATCTGGAGGTTTTACAACTAAAGCTAGTGTATTTAAATGGCAAAGGGAATATATACCTGTAAAGAATAGGACAATAGGGACGCAGGTAGATGCTACCTCTTTACTAACATTAAGACTAACAAGTGCCTTTGGAGGTAGAAATATATGGATAGACAATCTAAGAACATCAGATGGGCATTTAGCTAATTCTTCTGGAGATGAATTAATATTCCCATATGAAGCACAATACTTCCAATACAAAGCCATCATAATGTCTCAGGATACAGCAGTAACACCATATATATCTCAAGTACAAGTAGATTATGAAGGTAGTGGGCCAACCCTTGAACAACTAATGAGGCATGGACAGTGGTTTGATAGTGGAGGTGCAAAGAAGGGATATTGGTGGGTAGGAGAGCATTAATCTTTAAAGGTCGCAAATTTGTGACCTTAGAAATCCCAAGATATTGCTGGAACACAGGGGTAGTCCTAGTGTTAACCCTGATAACTATTGATATTCCAGAATCTACGTGGTAACATATATTACTGAATTGTTAAGCACTATGCGTCATGAACATCGCGGATAAATTAAGAAAAGCAGACAAAGTATCTACAGTATTTACCATTGCTGATATTAAAACAATATTAGGTATAACTAATGATAAAGCCATATACAACGCCTTGGCGTATGCATTGAAAACCAAAGAAATGTACAAAATATCAAATGGAATATATTCTTACGATAGATCATATTCTAAGAAAGAATTAGGAAACAAATACAGAACCCCATCATATATCAGCACATATACAATATTACAAGATGAAGGTATTGTCTTCCAACCATACTCTTCAATTACATTGATATGTAACAGGTCAGAGAAAAAGGATATAGATGGGCAAGAATACATATACAGGAAAATAAAAGATCAAATATTATTAAATCCATTAGGTATATACGAAAAAAATGGTATAAGTATAGCTACGAAGGAGAGGGCAATCTGTGACAAATTATATTTGGATGGTATGGAATATTTTGATAACTTGGAGAGTATCAACTGGGATATGATGGTGCAATTAAACAGTACAGTTTATTCTCAAAATCCTTCAATATCTAAATTCATATCAATACACAGGAAATGAAAGCATTAGATATATCAAAACACAAGACAATGTTAAGCAATATATTAATAGATATATACAAAGACGATATATTATCACCAGTCTTGGGATTTAAAGGTGGCTCTGCAGCAATGTTCTTTTACAATCTCCCACGATTTTCCACCGATTTAGATTTTGACATTAAAAAAACAGAGAACACAGATGAAAATATGATTATAGAAAGAATATCAAGAATCCTTGCAGAAAAATACATAGTAAAGGAACAAAGTAGAAAGCAAAATACACTATTTTGGTTAGTAAGCTATGGAGATGGATACTCAAATATTAAAATTGAAGTATCTACTAGGGAAAAACCATATGATATGTATGAGGTTAAAACATTGTATGGTATTAAAATGAGGGTATCTAGGATAGGGGATATCATTGCAAACAAGATGGTTGCTACTCTAGAGAGATCTGTAGTAGCTAACAGGGATCTCTTCGATATATATTTCTTTTTGGGTTCTAAGTATGTCAATGATATAAACTATGAGATTGTAAGCTACAGAACTGGTAAAAAGGTTTTTGATTTCTATAATTCTTTGTACAAATTGGTTTCTAAAATCAATAATAATACTATCCTTAATGGTCTAGGAGAGGTATTGGATGAAAATCAGAAGGATTGGGTGAAAGCAAAGCTCAAGGTAGAACTTTTGGGGTTAATAGAGAGGCAGATGGAGATTACAAAAGAGGATTAACTATTTGACAACAATATTTCCTGATTGCTATACTGCTTCTACAATTGCCGTTTAGGCACGACTCCCTCCATTTGTGCCTTGGCCAAGGCCGGAGGGAGAAAACAATTCCTTAATCATTGCAAAAGAGGGGGCAAATATATTAGTATTAACATATGAGTAGCGGAGTCAAAGATATTCTAAAAGATAATCAAAAGATACTATTTCTTTCAGGAGGGTTACTTTTAGCTGTAATCTTAGGCTTGTATTTAACTAAAGACGGAGGATTACTTAGTATGGATTCAAATCTCTCAGACCTTACACCAAACAAAACATTCTCAGCACCAACTCAGGTGATGGAGAACAATATTGACTACAAAGCAATATTAAAAACCTCTGTAGGAGATATAACCATTGATCTGTTAGAAGAGGAAACACCAATTACAGTTAATAGTTTTCTCTTCTTAGTTCAGAATCACTACTATGAGGATATGATATTCCATAGAGTGATTAGAAACTTCGTAATTCAAACAGGGGATCCTACAGGCACCGGTACCGGAGGTCCTGGTTACTATATTGACAACGAAATAACCAGTAGGACATATGAAGGATATGTAGTCGGTATGGCCAATGCGGGTGCAGATACCAATGGGTCTCAGTTCTTCATAACTTCGGGGAGCTTGGCTGAGGAGGATGCAGGAGCATTAAATGGCAAATATACAATATTTGGGGTAGTTACCTCAGGATTTTCTGTTGTAGACTCCATAGAGAAGGCTCAAACAGATGCAAATGACAAACCTGTGAACAATATTTCATTAAACTCGGTTCAAATATTAGAGAATTAATCGAAAGTTCATATCTTGTTGATATAACTAATATATATGTCAACAAGAAGTATAACCATATTATGTATAGTCTCGTTTGTTGTCGGCCTTGTAGGAGGCTTCTGTATCTCTCATTTCTTACTTCCTAACCTTTGGAAGATAGAAGAAACAGTGTCCCAGGAGTGTGTATATGAAGTAGAACATAACGTATGTCCTGTAGAGGAGCCCCCAACCGAATGTAGTATCTTTGTAGATGTAAGTGGTGCAGTAAAATCTCCTGGGGTATATTGTTTTGATCCCGGATCTAGAGTAGTAGATGCCATAAAGAAGGCAGGAGGATTTACAGCTCTAACATCCATAGAGTATGTATACAGAAGCCTTAATCTAGCAAAAGAGCTAGCTAACAACCA
>CAZKXP010000032.1:4198-8190 GCA_964556955.1 uncultured Candidatus Saccharibacteria bacterium | reverse complement strand
CAGTTACAAAATGGGTATAGTTTTCTGAGGTATGTGAATATTCTTCTAACAGCTAACCCACTTGGATATGGACCGAATAGCTCCCCTTTGCGATACTCTTTTTGGTTTAAGGTTCTTACTATTTTTACAGTAGGAAATTTCTCTTTAGTAGACACATATATCCATGCATATGATTTATCATCTTTCAGGTCCAAGTTGTATGGTGGCTGGTATTTTTTAATTAATGCTGATTCCAATACAAGTGATTCTATTTCGTTGTTTGTTTCTGTTATTTCAATATCGTCAATGAATGGGATCATTTGTTTAACTCTTGGACGATCTTCTAAATCAGAGTTAAAGTATGACCGTACACGGTTGTAGAGGTCTATGGCTTTACCTATATACAATAATTCCCCTTGTGCATTTTTAAATTTGTATACACCTGGTTTATGGGGTAGTGTTTCTAATTTTCTTTGAATGATTGAGTTCATCACTAATTATATCACTAGAACTTCCTCAACCACCTCTTAGTCTCCTCATTCATCCCAATCTTTTTTGATAGCATTGCAGTCTTTTTCTTCTCCCCGTCATCGATAATTATCCTAACGGGAATATCACCTTCAGATTTCGCGATAAATGCTTTTAATTCAGCAACTTCCTCTTCCGAATGCACAGGTCTAATTCTGAAAGTAATACCTTCAAAACTGGATTTACACTTCTCCTCATCAATATACTTCGCCTTCTCTACGATTATACTCTTCTCTCCATCTCTTACATTAATTCTTCCAGCTATTAAAATTGGTTTATTCTCTACGAGCGAGTCTTTGAGCTCTTGATATGTTCTTGGAAATACAACCGCATCTGAAGTCGCTGATTTATCTTCAATTGAAAGAAATGCCATGACTTCACCCTTCTTAGTTGTAATTTTTCTAATCTTGTTGACCATAACTCCAAGAACAACAAGATCGTTGTTCTTTTTCTCCTCCATAATCTGTCTAAGAGGAAGAACTTTTTTACTTTCGAAAAACTCCTGAAAAGCGTCTAGTGGATGACTGGAAAAATATAGACCAAGAAGTTCTTTCTCCCAGGAAAGACATTGAGAAATAGGAGTCTTTTCAATGCTGGGGAGCGGAGTCATTGGTACTGTATCATCAGGTTTTGAGTTTCCACCTGTGGTCAATGAAAAAATATCTATCTGGCCAAGTACCTGCGATTTACCCCTGGCCTTTTCCTTTTCGTACATTACAGGTAATACCTGCAGAAGGGCATTTCGATCTCCAAAGGAGTCCATCGTACCTGCCATTATGAGATACTCAATCGCTCTCTTGGCCACTTTACTAGACATACGATGTACAAAATCATCAAGATGTTCGAATATACCATTTGTATGCCTCTCTTCTACAATGTTTCTAACCACATCTTCTCCTACATTTTTTATGCCACCCAAACCAAAACGAATTGAGTGATCACCTTCTGCATCAAAATAGTAACCACTATCATTAATACTTGGAGGTAAAACATCAATGCCGAGCCTTTCACATTCACCAAGATCTATAATCACTCTATCAAAATTATCCAGATCACCCTCTAAAAGTGCAGCCATGAATTCAAGAGGGTAGTGAGCTTTAAGATACGCGGTCCAGTATGCTATAGTCGCATACGAAGCACTATGTGCTTTGTTAAAACCATAGTTAGCAAACTGTATAAGCTTTTCCCATATCTTGTCTACCTTCTCTTCATCAAAACCATTTTCCTTCGCGCCTTCCACAAATTTAGGTTTTTCAGCTTCCATAACCTCTACCTTCTTCTTACCCATTGCCCTTCGTAAAACGTCTGCTTTCCCGAGAGAGTACCCTGCGATGACCTGTGCAATTTTCATAACCTGTTCCTGATATGTAATAACTCCACGAGTGATCGAAAGAACCGGTTCAAGCTCGTCAAATATATAGTCTGGTTCCTGCTTGCCCTCCTTTACTGCTACATATTCTGAAATATACTGCATAGGTCCAGGACGATAGGCAGCAAGAATATAACAGATATCCTCCTGAGTTTCGGGTTTGAGCGCTTTAATCGTTCTCTTCATTCCTTCGCTCTCCATCTGGAAAATTCCAACAGTATAACCGCCCCTGATAACCTCGAATGCTTTTTTATCTTTCCTATCAACTTCTGTTACTTCAATATGCTCATTTCGTGATCTCTCAATTTTTTTAATGGCGGATCCAATGATATTAAGGTTCCGAAGCCCAAGGAAATCAAATTTCATTAAACCAACGGGCTCTATATCAAACATTTCGTACTGGGTCATACCAATACCCCCTCCATGGGAATCTCTTTGTATTGGGCAATAGTTAACAACAGGTTCAGGGGCAACAATCATACCACATGCATGGGTAGATACTCCTCGACATATACCGGCGACTTTCTTAACGATTTCTCTTAGTTCCTGTGTTTTTTCTGAGGAGTTAACTATCTCTGCAAATTCAGGGTTATGCTCAATCATATAGTCTATATCCTTCGCATGCCCGAAGACTATCTCTACCATCTTGGATAGTTTGTTCGCAATATCTAAGTCTACGCCAATAACTCGAGCTACATCTCTGATTGCTTGCCTGGTTTGTAACTTGCTAAATGTGCCTATCTGCTTAACATTATCCGCTCCATATTTATTAATTGTATATTGTATTAATTCGTCCCTCCTCTTATCAGCAATATCAATATCAAAATCTGGAGGGCTAGGCCTCTCCGGATTTAGAAACCTCTCAAAGTACAGTTCCCATCCAATTGGTTCGATACTTGTTATACCTATGGTGTAAGCCACAACAGAACCACAGCCAGAGCCTCTCATACCCACAACAATACCTTCCCTTTTGCAGAATTGTACAAAATCACGAACTACTAAGAAATAATCGTTGTACCCCTTGTCTCCAATTATCTTTAACTCGTAATCAAGTCTTTCTGTAAGTTCTTTCGTAACCTCACCATACCTTTCCCGAGCTCCCTCAAAAGAGAGTTTCCTCAGGTAGCTTTCTGTATTCTCTCCATCCGGGAGATCCAAAAAATGTGGTTCTACACGACCAAAAGTAATATCGTACTCCTCGATCTTGTCAACTATCTTTTGAGTATTTTCTATAGCCTCGGGTATATCTTTAAACAGCTCAGACATTTCCTCAGAAGTTTTTACATAGAACTCATTCGTTGGCATAGTTCGCTTTTTAGGATCATCCATAGTCGTACCATCACTGATACACCATAAAATTTCTTGTATAGCTGCATCTTCTTTATCTAAATAGTGGGAATCACAAGTAGCAACAATTGGGAGATTTAATTCTTTAGAAATTTTTAAAAGCCCCTCGTTAGCTTTCTCCTGTTCCTCCATACCATTGCGTTGGATTTCTATATAAAAATTATTTTTAAAAATCTCCGAGTACTTACCTGCCACCTCCTTTGCTTTTTCGTATTCACCTTTCAAGAGTGGCTGACATACGGGTCCTGCGAGGCATGCTGAGGTAGCTATCAATCCGTCTGTATACTTCGAAAGAGTTTCAAAATCTATACGTGGACGGTAATAGAAACCATCCATATGCGCAAAAGAAACTACCTTCATTAAATTTTTATACCCCTGAAGGTTCTTCGCTAAAAGTATGAGATGGAAGTAGTTATTATCTATTCCAAACTCCTTATCAGACATTTTTCTGGGAGCCACATAGATCTCGCACCCCAAAATAGGTTTGAGCCCTGCATCTGTCATAGCACTTTTGAATTTGAATGCACCATACATATTCCCATGATCTGTGATAGCACAAGCATTCATCCCAGATGCTTTCAACTTCTCAATCAATGCTGGAATTCTAATTGTAGCATCCAACAAAGAATACTCTGTATGTAGGTGTAGGTGTGTGAACATAACAAATTTTGCCCCTTTCTGTTATACTGAATATTATGCCAGACTTACAAGCACTAAAAACAAAAATCCTGTCTGCACAGTCTTTGTCTAGCTCTAATATTACTAGAAT
>CAZKXP010000032.1:0-4098 GCA_964556955.1 uncultured Candidatus Saccharibacteria bacterium | reverse complement strand
GTTTTAGCAATGGATCAATTTCTTAATGACTATCATTCTCCAATGGCACCTCATGCCAAATTTATTGTTGAAACGGCCGATAGCTATGGTCTAGATTGGAGGCTTGTTGTTGCAATTGCAGGCGTGGAATCTTCTTTTGGTAATATCGTGCCTGGTGGGGATTCAAATAACGCTTGGGGGTGGAGGGGGATCAACAAAAATGCTAGGGGGTGGAGTGTATTTGCTACCTGGGAAGATGGGATTAAGGAGATTACACGGGGGTTGGCAGAAGGCTATGGAGTTACACTAACCCCAGAACAGATTGAACCATCGTATTGTCCCCCATGTGCCGCTGGTGGACATGGTTGGGCCCGAGGTGTGAATAAATTTATGAGAGAACTTGACTATTACGTTGATAATCTAAATAATAACTAACGATGCTCAAATTCATAATAAAAATAGTGTATACAATTACTATGCTTATTGAGGCAACAATAATCGGACGTATAGTAATAGATGTGATAAACGCAAATCCAGAGAACACCTTTGTTAGTTGGATACTGAATATTAGTGATATATTTATTAAACCATTCGAAGGTATAACCTCTACTACTTTGCAGATTGATAGATTTGAGATATATCTCACACCAATAATCGCTCTGTTCTTCTTCATGATCGCTGCCTTCATCCTATCCGAGCTAATTAGGGCTTTTAATAGGGAATAATTCTCATATGGTATAATATGCCATGGCAAAAATAGATCTAAAGAAGACCTCCGGCTTCCCGTTGTTTTACGATGGAGAAGACCTCCAAGTTAAGGACTTAGCTTTTAAAGAGGTAACCGCTACAACCATAGACAATATCCGCCCACAACTACTTAATCAAGAACTCGCGTGCCCGGAGATTTTTTACAAAAAGTACAAGCAGCTTGATCTAGATAATATCTATGCATCGAAAGGATTAAAAATCTCCTTTGTAGTACTAAAACCGAATTTAGCAGGTATAGAATTTGTGAAGACCCGTGCCACACGATGCAACAAGTACGCACGATTAATAGATATTGTATATGGTGGTGCTACAATACTATTGCAAAGATACAGAACACCAAAAGACAACAGAATTATTAAGATAAATACCAAAAGAGAACAGAAGATTATCATCCCTCCTGGTTATAGTTATGTTATTGTAAATACCAGGCAAAATACCAATCTAATTTATGCCGAATACTCAAGTATAAATGCCAAACCCAAAGTTGTGCTTGATGGGAAGAATGGTTTAGCCTATTATATTATTAGAAAGAATGCTAAACAGGAGGTAGTACGCAACCCAAACTACAAAATAGTAAATGAACCGGAGAAACTAGATTGGGACAAGATAATTCTAAGCTTTGGGATAACCCCAAAGACACCGATTATTAAACAAATAATTAGAAAATATGAAAAATTTGACTGGCTATTTAAAGAAAACCCCGTTGTTATTTAGCCTTGTTCTTAGCTTACTTCTCTTTAAGATTACGCCCTCCATAGCTCAATCAGGCTTCAATCTCTCTTCTGAATTCATACATACAATCCAAGAGACCACAGTAACAACAGAGGCTCTTCTTACAATATCCTCAGATACTCCAAAAGTCATATCGTATTTCACTATTACCCTCCCGCAAGAGAATATTAATACCACCTGTAGGAACACCACCCTACAAGAGGATGTAGAATGTTCTTCATATAATCGAGGCGGAGCAACGGATATACTCTTTGATTTGAATAACACATTTGTTAAACCCTCTTCACCAATTGTTATCTCAGTTAGCTATACATCTACAATTACCCCAGGCAATTCGTACAATCTAGTATCTAAATTTGATGGGTATGGCACTGATAAAATAACTCTGACCTATCCAAAGATTTTTGGGGAGCCGTTGTGGGCATCTGATACAATACAAAATATAAAATCTATTGGGGAAACATACCAAATACAGGTTGAAAAACCTACATACCAAAATCTCTCCGTTTTGTTCGGTGAGCACGTGTCCTATGAGTTTGAAATTAGCAGATCTTTTACTAATACCTTGGATGATGACAACCAGACTTTTGAGATAATTGTACCATCAGATAGTACGCACCAAACTATTATATGGGGAAGTATAGATCCGTTGCCCAATCTCTCCGAACAGGATGAGGATGGCAACTACATCTTCCAGTATGTTCTCCCTCCCAATACTTCACAGGACTGTACCATAAAGGGGGTTATTGTTATGCATGGTGATTCTGAAAATGTTGATCTTCCACAAGTATACTTGACAAACAATATTGGGTATTGGAAGCCAACCGAGAGAAATGAATTTACAAGAATATTAAACTACCTTAAATCAAATATTAGTACGGTGGACGATACATTTTCAGATATACAAAAATTGGATAATGATTCCCAGGAATTAATTTACAAATACCTCTATTCTTACACCATCGAGAGATTAAATCCTCAGACCAATCTTGAAGAGGGAGTAATAACCGACAGCAGAGTTGGTTTTGATCAACTCGTAGAAAACCCAAACGAGGTTACCCCCTCAGACTATACAGATTTTCTAATTACAATTCTTAGATACTACGGCATACCCGCAAGGCAGGTTATCGGTTTCGTATCCAATATCTCAGGGTACACCTCTGATGGTTTTTACAACTATTGGGTAGAAGCATATGACTATGTTAATGAAAGATGGATTGTGATGGACCCTTTTCTTGAGGATTTCACCCAAAAATCCCTTTTTAATAATCCATATTTTGACCATATCTCTATCCTGAGGAGAGGTAAGAACCCGGTAGCACCAAAGCTAACCTTCTATCAGGACACAGATTTCAAAGTGGTATATAATTCAGAAACGGGGACCACACCCACCTTTGATGTAGAAACATCTCTTTACTTTGAAGACAACACTATTTTATCTCCATATGTAAAAGGTTTGTTTAGTGTAAAAAATGAAGGTAATATAGCAGTTCATGACTATGAAATAACGCAGACGAATATACAAGATATTGAAAAATATATAGATCCTGTTAACAATATCAACTCTCAGATAATACTGCCTCACCAATCGGCAACGATGCAGTTTAATATTCCCAATATATCAATCCCTGAGGCACTTTCCCTTTCCGTCAACTTCTCCGTTTTTGACTACAACCAAGAAATTAATATCACAGAAGGTGTAAATATCCAGACACCAGTATTTGTGACAGTCGTAGTCAAAATCCTTTCAATGTCTCTCTTTGTTGGTGTAGTATATTTAATATATTTCGCCATAAGGAAGAAACGACAACATGGATAGCGCACTACTTATTACAATATTAATACTAATCTGTGTATCGATACTTTTTGTACTTGCCAATCGGGCTCAAAGGCAAGAAAAACAGAAATCAAAATCTAGGATGCTAAATAGTTTGGAGGCACTAAAAGCAGGAGCACAATCCGAGGATTTGTCTAGAAGGCGTGATACAGTCATAAAACTTGATAATATACTTTCTAAAGCATTACAATACAGGCTTAACAACAACGCACTATGCGGTGATAATCTGAAGAATATAAAGAAAAGGTTTAAGAAGAATGAATATGAAGAGCTTTGGGAAGTACACAAATTAAGGAATAGAATAGTACATGACGATATGGATGTGACTGAAAGTGAGGCACATAAAGCATACAGAGTATATAATATGGCAATACATAGAATACTAAAATGAAAAATACAATAAAACTTCTCGCTATTTCAATACTTTTCTTAATACCAGCGGGTAGGATATTAGCACAAGAAGAAGAAAATGGTACGGGAGATTACACTCTCCAAACAGAAATTGACAGTTCTACCACAAAGGCAACAAACAAATATTTTGACCTCATCCTATCTGAAGGCATACAGTCCCCTGTAGACAAGAGTATCACTTACAAATTAACAATCATACCTCATCTCACTGCTGAAAGAACTCAAATACTGTGGGATAGTTCATCCACCATAAAGATTACCCCTAAACATCCTGAATTTGTTAGTGTCGTGGATGGTGAGGAATATACATACAAAGCTAAAATAAAACCAACTGTTGGTGGCACATACAAAATCAATGTCAGTGTAATAGC
>CAZKXP010000031.1:0-8242 GCA_964556955.1 uncultured Candidatus Saccharibacteria bacterium | reverse complement strand
CAAGCTAATGGTACTGGTGAGATACATGTTGGAGAGGAGAAACCCGAAGGTAACTGGGAAGCTGAATCAGATATGTTTGATACTTGGTTTAGTTCTGGTCAAGTTCCTTTCTCCACTTTGGGTGGTCCAGAGGGGGATGATTACCAGAAGTACTATCCTACTCAGATGATGATTCATGCTAGAGATATTCTTTTCTGGTGGACTGCACGTATGATTATGTTTGGTCTTTACAGAACTGATCAGGCCCCCTATTCTACAGTTTTACTTACGGGTATGATTTTAGCTCCTGATGGATCTAAGATGTCGAAATCTAAGGGTAATGGTATTGAACCTAATGAGGTATTCCAGAAGTATGGTGCTGATGCTTTAAGGCTTTGGTACTATTCTGATGCACTTCCTGGTTCTAATGCTCCACTTAGAGAAGAGAAGATTAAGGGTAACAGAAACTTTGTTAACAAGATTTGGAATGCCAGTAGATTCATATTAATGAATATTGAGGATGAAGAAATTGGTGGAATTAAGAATTTACAACCGATGTATTCTGAGAGAATGAAGTTAACCAATGAGCATATTGCTAAGGTTAAAGGATACCTCGAGAGGTATCAATTAAATCTTGGTGCTGAGGCTATTCGTGAATTCTTCTGGCATGAGTTATGCGACAAATGGATTGAGGAGATTAAAACGGAAATTAAAGATCAACCTATTGGTAGTGATATTCGTATTGCAAAACTTTCTGAATTATTATGGTTGTTAAAAGAGAATTTAAAGATTATGCATCCTTTTGTTCCTTTTGTTACTGAGGCTGTATGGCAAGAATTAGTAAAATTGGGATTAGCTGAGGGAGTATTAATGGTTCAGCAACAAGAATAGAGAGACTCGAGACGCTTCGCATCCTCAAAAACACTTGAGAGATCGATCACTATGTGGGTTCCTGTCATGAGTTAATATTAATATCGGCCATAAACATCAAACAAACTATGATCAATTATCTAGCAGGAAGGTGGTTGTTAAAAAATGGAAGGTTTTAAACTTGTAGTATTATTAAAACTTGGTGAAAAACCCATATAGTCATAATCACAGTAAGTCTTTTTGAGGATGCGAAGCGTCTCTGTTTAATGTATAATCCTATTCATGGATAAACAAAAATTCTACCTAACAACCACACTCCCCTACGTAAATGCAGAACTACATATAGGAGGTGCCATAGAGTTCTCACAAGCAGATGCTATTGTGAGGTATTTTAGAAACAAATTAGGAAAAGAAAATGTATTCTTCAATGTAGGAACAGATGAACATGGACAAAAGATATTTGAAAAAGCAAAACAAGAGGGGTTAGAAGTTCAAGCATTTGTAGACAAATATGCACAAAGAGTAATGGATTTTTGCAAACTCTTCAATATTGAATATGATAATTTCTACAGAACCTCGGATCCAAAACACCATGAATTAGCGCAGGTATTTTGGAACAAATGTAATGAGAATGGTGATATCTACAAAAAAGAATACACCGGACTATATTGCGTCGGCTGTGAAAGATACCTTACAGAAAAAGAACTCGTAGATGGTAAATGCCCAGATCATCACACTGAACCTGAAAAGAAAACCGAAGAAAACTACTTCTTCAGATTATCAAAATACAGAGAACCCCTACTCAAATGGTTGGACGAAGAAAAAGCATTTGTAAAACCAGCATACAAAATGGATGAGTTGAAAAAATTCATTTCCGAGATGGAAGATATTAGCATTTCAAGATTAAAAGAAAATCTCCCATGGGGAATTGAGGTGCCTAATGATCCTACTCAGATGATGTATGTGTGGTTCGATGCATTAACAAACTATGCGATTGCAGTAGGATACGGTAGTGATGAAGAGAGATTCAATCAATGGTGGGGTCCAGTACAAACATGTGGACCAGACAATCTAAGATTTCAAGGCGCAATATGGCAAGGAATGTTAGCATCTGCAGGATTACCACAATCGGAGAGACTCTTAGTACACGGAATGGTATTGGGTTCCGATGGAACCAAAATGTCTAAACTTGTAGGAAATGTAATCTCTCCGTTTGAACAAGAACAGAAATATGGAGCAGAGATTGTAAGGTTCTATCTCTTAACAGGCATAACAACCTATGACGATGCAGCATACAAGGAAGATGACTTGGTGAATATGTATAATTCTAGATTGGCTAACAACTTTGGGAATTTGCTCAACAGAGTAATCCATCTTGCCAATACTAAAGGTGCAGAGATGAATAACGAGGAGAAAGTAGATCCTGATTTCGTAAATACTGTTGATGCTTATGTCAAAGAAATACATACCCTTTATGAAAATTATGAATTGTATCTGGCTGGTGAAAAGATTGATCAATTGGCAGATTATGGAAACAAATATATCACCAAGGAAGAACCTTGGAGTAAGGACGCAAGAGAAGCGAGTGTAATTCTTAACAATCTTAGCTATCTTTTAAAACATGTCATAGCTTCCTACGCCCCCATTCTTCCAAGTAGTACAGAGAAAGCGAAAAGAGCATTGGTCAACTTGGAGAAAGTAATACTCTTTCCTAAAATTGAAGCATAATATGCTATACTAAAAATAGTAAAAGGTTAAAACTGCCAAATGTTTAACAACAAAAAACAACCACAATCCATTGACTTCCTGCAGCCGGTATATTCTCCCACTGATATATGGGCGAATGCATATATATGGCTAACCAATGTTGGAAAATATCTCCTGATCGCTGTGGAGTTGATTGTCCTAGGGGTCTTTTTCTCAAGATTTATATTAGATCGACAGAACAATGATCTCACAGAAGAGGTAAATGACAAAGTGACTCTACTTTCGAATGAAAGTTGGCAGAAGAATGCTTCTTTGTATGAAAACTATCAGTATTTGCTCAGCGATATTAGAGTTGTTAGAGAGAAACAAGAGATCAATTCAGTTAAAATTAGTGAATTGGTAAGTGGAATACCATCTTCTCTTCATCTTTCGACCTTTGGATATGCTGTTAACAGGGTTTCTTTAAGACTAACATCAAACAGTCTAGATGCTATTAAGGACTACGAATCTTCTCTCAAGAATAATCCCAACTATTCAGATGTATCATTCAATATCAACAAGGATAGTAGTGATATTGTAGTTAATGTTAATTTCTCAATAGTGAAAGAATAGATGGCGGAGAAAAGAATGGACACAACGGAATATATTAAGCTCATAAAGGAGTCTCCTGAGAAAAAGAAGGGGTATATATTTGCAGGGGTTACAATTTTTGTTGCTATTCTTCTCATTGTTTTTGCTATTCGTCCAACGATAATTACCATAACGCAGATAAATACAAGCATTAAAGAGAAGAACCGATTAAATACTCTTTTGGAATCTAAGATAAGCACATTAAGTGCCTTGGATAAGCAGTATGATGAGATGAGTGAGCAGATGAATGATCTGGAGTTAATCTATCCATCGAACGGCAACTTTAGTCTTCTTCTTGCAAATATAGAGTCAGTATTGTCTCGTAATAGTTTTTCTTTAGTTGGTGTTGATTTTGATAAATATAGTGATAAGAATGTTGATTTTACGCCGAAAGTACTAATCCCTTGGACGATGCAGATAGTTGCGAAAGGGAGTACCACAAATATTGTAAATTTGCTTAAAAGTTTGGAAGCTCTGCCTATGTACCCGGTAGTGGAAACATTCTCCTACTCTGATCAGAAGGATACCAATGGGTTGACGAGTTTTAGTATCAGTATGCGTGTTTACAAGATTGAGAATATTAATTTTTACAGATAAAGATATATGGAATGGGTTAAAAAATCTTTCTTAGCTTTGATCCTACTATTAGTGGTTGCCCTCATATGGGTTGGTTCTACAATATACTTCAGCTCTACAGATGTGGATGTAAACCCCAACGCTTCCTCATATAGTAGGCAACTCTCCACCTCTTTCGATCAGGAGGAGCTTGACATGGTGACGGAGAGGACGGAAAAAAGCTTTACAGTATCGCCTTCTCAATTTCTCAACTTAACAGAGAGCTCAAACTAGTCAATATAGTCATCAAGCTTCTGTTGAGTAGATTTCTCCTTTAATTTCTTTAATGCTTTCGCCTCAATCTGTCTGATTCTCTCTCTTGTGACTCCGAATTCTTTACCGACTTCTTCTAGTGTTCGAGAGACACCGTCGTCTAGACCAAATCTTAGAGATAGTACCCTTCTTTCCCGGTCTTGCAAGGTATCTAGAATATCTTTAAGTTGGTTTCTGAGATATTCGGAAGTTGCATATTCTTCTGGTGATTGAGACCAATCGTCCGCAATTACATCCTGAAGCTTACTATCCTTCTCCTCCCCTATTGGAGTAGAAAGAGATGTAGGATTTTGTTTAATCTTTCTAATTTCTGCAACCTTTTCTAATTCAATATCCATCTCTTTTGCTATCTCTTCGTCTACAGGAGGTCTCCCAAGTCTAGTGGTGAGGGCATTATTTACCTTGTTGAACTTGTTTATGGTTTCAATCATATGCACTGGTACACGGATTGTTCTTGCCTGATCTGCAATTGCTCTTGTTATGGCTTGCCTGATCCACCATGTAGCATAGGTAGAAAATTTGAAACCCTTTGTGTAGTCAAACTTCTCTACTGCTCTCATCAAACCAATATTTCCTTCTTGAATGAGATCTAAAAGTTCTAAGCCGCTTTTGCTGTATTTCTTTGCAATACTTACAACTAGTCTAAGATTAGCTGTGATTAGAAGTTGACTTGCCTCCGTATCTCCCTTCTCTATTCTTTGTGCTAAAATCTTTTCTTCCTCTCCCGTTAGGAGTGGAATTCTTCCAATTTCGTAAAGATATGACCTTATCGCATCTGTAGAAAGATTGGTCTGGATTGTTTTCAATATTCTAATCTTCTTTTCTAGTGTAAGCTCTTCTTTCTCCAATGCTTCAATATTGTCCTCTGGTTCTAAAACCTCAATTTCGTTTTCTTGTAATGATGCAAATATATCATCTAAAAGATCTACGTCCTCCTCTACGGTTGGAAATACATCTAAAAGATCTTCTTGGGTTAAGAATCCTTGTTCTTTCCCTTTCTCAACCAGTATTTTAATGGCTTTCTCTTTGTCTGTCATTGAAGGAATTATGATATAATTTTAGATATGGACAGTAAAAAAGACATATTAAACAACAAAAAACAGTTTTTCATAGACACTATTGCTCGTTTTTGTGATAAATGTGGCACTCAATATGTGCTTGAAGATGTTAATATAATCCAGAACACTGGAGTCTCAAGCATTATACACTTTTCATGTCATAATTGTAAATCAAAGCACATGGCTACAATGATAGTACCACTTGGTATTAGCAACCGAGTGACAGTAAATACAGATTTAGATGTAAGGGAGGTGAAAAAGTTCTCCGAGGAGAAAGAGATTACTCCTCAGAATATTCTTGAAGTATATACCTGTCTTAAAGATAATCCAAAAGTGGTTATCTAGTTTCCCTTGTTCCAAACAATATTGAATTCTTGGTTGGTTGATAACTCAAATCGGCCTGATAGTTGGTTCTCAATACTGTTTAAATTCCCAGATGATTCAACATTCCATGCCGCAGGATATATTATATCCAATCTATATGCATGAGACTTTTCGCCAGCCTGTTTAAAAAGGTTGAGGTCAAGAAATATTGTTTTACCATCTATTTCAAGTGGGAATGTACTGCTATCCGTACTTCGAGATACTCTATATGAAATTTCTACTGTCTTTGTAGTTTGTATAGGGATATTAAACCACCCTCCGATCACCTTGAAACCACTTTCCTTGATTGTAGAAAATGCATTATCTTCAAAACCACCGGCAGAAAGTAGGGTTGCACCAGAGGGTATATATATTCTTTGGTAATTCGTATAGTTACCCTCGGGGTAGGTAGTGGATTTTGATGAATTCTCTGTAGTTATGGAATATGTAAAGTCCATGGTATCCTCATTTTTTATATCAACTTCTAAACTGTAGTTTTTACTTAAATAGAGGTTTGCTTTGTTCCCACCCCAGTTCCAGTCTATTGATATGGGGGCTTCCGCATACCTTGAGTCAAGAGAACCTGCCCACTCTTGCTTGTTAAAGAAGTTGTAAGCTTCGGTATTCTTAAAGGTAGCTTGTAGGTGTTTTTCATTGAGAGATTCCTCGAACACTGAACCAAGGGTGAGAAGGTCGCTAATCTCCATGGAGAGAATTTTTGTGATTATCTGGTTCGCCAAATCTGCTAAGAAGGTAGTCTTTTGAGTAGAACCAGGCGTGAAGGATTCATGCATTTCAAAAATTTTGTTATACAGATTACTACTTGTGACTAATTCGCCTTCTCCCGGAACTTCTATACCCCCCCATTTATCTAGAAGTTTTTGTATGAATGCAACGTCGATTGTAATTACGCCGTCTAGATCGTTCCCCTTTCCCAGATCAGAGATATATGGTTCGGCAGATACTTCTGTTTCAGTTAGGTCCGGGTACCAGTTTATGAGTGAGAATGGCCAATTAGTGATGCCTAATGCTTGTTGCATAGATTTCGGTGCTGTATATGTTTTACCCTGTACCTTTAGTGTACCATCAGCATTGTATATGTCATCAACGAAGAGTTCCCGAATCTGTCCCCCTTCGATACCTATGATTCCATAACTTGTCAACCATCCTCCAGTACTTCGAATCTCTGATTCGTTTTGTAGGAGTACAAGATATCTTTGTCTTTCTGATACTCCCAGAGTTTCGGGTAGGAAGGTTAGTACATCTTTAAACGTTTGAGTCGTAGTATTAAGTGTAGTGATTGTGTCTTTGATTTGTGAAATTTTATCCTTACCTATTTGTGGGAATATATTTATGTTGATCTGTTCGAATATCCCTTGTGCCAAAGCAACCTTGTATGCCGCCTGATTTATCTTGTAGCTATTATTCTCGATATCTTTCAAAAATGTTGTATATTCTCTTGTAGTAGATGGTGTCGGAGAGTTAAGGCTAATTGCTGGTTCAAATGCTTGGATGTATTCAAACAAAGGCTGAGTAGACTGGAGCATGTCATCTGCCCCATCTGCGGCATATTGTGCACCAAGTAAAAGTTGAGTTGTATTTGCATATAGCTCTTTCTGTCCAAAGATATCAAAAGCCCATTTCAAATTCTGTAAGCCAGTGTTCATTCTTTCAATATTATTTTCTATTTGAACCACCTTCTTTCCACTATCGATAGCGTTCATACCTAATAGTGAATCTTTTAAATCTTTGCTATTTGCAGAGATGAAGGCTAATCCAAGCAATATACTGATTAGAGGATATATTAAGAAATATGTAACTACTATCAGTGCAAGTGCGAGAGCCCCAATTCTGAATATCTGACCGGGCTTAATTTCTTTTTTTTCTTTTTGAGAATTTTTTTTGTCTGTTATCTTCTTTATTGGGCTTAGTAATTTATCTAAGAAATTCCCAAGTCCTGTTTTTGCAGTTTTTACACTATCTACAACTTTGTTCCCAGCCTTTTCGTCAAAATTCCATTCTTTGTTTATATCGTCATAATAAGTATGTATCTGGTTGATCATTGTTTCTTCCAATGTAGCCTGTTGTATCCAACCATATTTCGAAGCGTGAGGTGCGGGTACATATAGGTCTTGTACTATGAAATCACGATCGGGGTTTTCTACAAATTTAATAGATTGCGCCTCAGTATTTAACTCTAGTAGTTTGTATGCAATTGAGAGCGTGGTGTAATTATTCTTGTTGGCCAATGTTATGACTTCGCCTTTAGTTCTATCAGAGAAAGTTAGCTTGAGAATACCATATACTGCATCTTGTTCATCTATTATATTGTGTATGTCTAACCCCTCCCCTTTTATTGTTATTTGTGCTTTCTGAGTAGCATCTTTTACTAGGTTGTGTATTATCTCATTATCAATCTTTAAGATTCCTTTACCGAGTACTGTCCCTAATCTCAATATTCTGATATTCAAATTCGTCTTGTCTCTGAATTCTGCCGAAAGGGTTTCGCAATATTTTTGTAACTCTATCCCAGAGTATGGTGATGGAGAAGACAGTTTGAGATTGTTTACTCTGTTCGCAAGTTCACGATTAAGCCTTAGTGAAGATATTAATGAGAACTTCGCATTATGTTTCTTCGCACTCTTCAGAGCTTCTTCGAGATAGCTAGATTCACGAATGAATTCCTTGCTGTCATATTCTTTTGAGGAGAGAGCGTTATCTAGGAAGTAGAAAAGATAGTCATATCT
>CAZKXP010000030.1:0-8541 GCA_964556955.1 uncultured Candidatus Saccharibacteria bacterium | reverse complement strand
CGAGGAGCTAGGCGGCGGTGGCGACGTAGCGCAGGCCGTGGACGCGCTGCACGATCATAGACCTTCTAAGGCTATGATGAATAACAAGCGATTACCATATCAATCATTAACAGATGATTTGAGAGGAAAGAAAGGACTATTTAGAAAGAATCTCTTGGGTAAACGTGTAGACTACTCAGGTCGTGCTGTTATTGATGGAGATCCAAGTTTGAAGTTTGATCAGTGTGGTTTACCAAAATCTGTTGCTTTAGAAATGTTTAAACCTTTTGTAATTGAAAGACTTTTAACTAAGGAAATAGCACCAAATATCAGAATTGCGAAGGAGATGATTGATGAGCAAGATGATGTAATCTGGGACTTACTAGAAGAGGTAATTAAGAACAAGCCAGTATTACTAAATCGTGCACCTACATTACATAAATATAGTGTACAGGCCTTCTATCCAAAGCTTGTTGAAGGTGAAGCTATTAGAATCCACCCATTGGTATGTAAAGCATTTAATGCAGACTTCGATGGAGACCAGATGGCTGTTCATATTCTTTTAACGGAAGAAGCTAGAAAAGAAGCAGAGAGAGAAATGATGTCTTCGAAGAATATCATAAATATTTCTAACGGCCAAATCTTGGCAAGTCCTGCTAAGGATATGCTCTTGGGTTTTTACTTGATGACAGATCTCGAAGAATCAAAGAGCCCTAAAATCTTTGCGAGTGCAGAAGAGGCTATAAGATCATACGAAAGAGATGCTATTGATATAAACGAGGAGATACTCGTAAATATAAAAGGAGAAAATATAAAAACTTCCGCAGGAAGAGTAATCTTTAACTCCATCCTCCCAGAAGATTACAGATTTGTTAATGAGAGAGTTAACAACAAAGTTGTAAATACAATCATTGACGATATTAAAAATTCTAAGACAATGGAAGATGTAGTTGTTCTACTTGATAATATGAAGCTATTGGGATTCAAGTATGCAACAGACCTCGGTTTCTCATTTGCAATGGAAGATTGTAACTTGGATTTCGATATGGAGAAAGAGATCAAGAAGATGGAAGAGAAAGATGAACAGTTACAAGAAAACTACCTACAAGGTTTGATGACAAAGAATGAGAAAATCAATATCTCTACAAATATGTGGGATGACTTTGCAAATGAATTGGCAGATGAAGCGTGGAAGAAACTTGATAAACATAACTCTGTATATGAGATGGTCGAATCTGGTGCTAATGGTGGTAAGATCCAGGCAAGGCAGGTTTTGACTATTAAAGGTGTTGTTAGAGACTCTAGAGGTAACTGGGTACCAATGCCAATCAAGAGCAATTATAGAGATGGACTTGGTGCATTTGAGTACTTTGTAGCTGCAAATGGTGGTAGAAAAGGTATTGCTGATAGATCACTTAAGACTTCATCTTCAGGATATTTAACTAGAAAATTGGTAGAGGTCGCTCACGATGTGATTGTAAGAGAGGATGATTGTGGATACGATGGTGAAGGGTTAGCTTTAAGAAGAGCTGATGACAGAAGAATCTCATATGTTGATAGACTATTCGGAAGAGTATTGGCACAGGATGTAAAAATCGATGGGAAAATGATTGCGAAGAAAGATGAAGCTATAACAAAAGAAACAGCAAAATTGATTGATAGCTCCAATCTCGAAGAAGTGTCTGTAAGGTCTCCGATGCTTTGTAAATCACCATTGGGCACATGTAAGAAATGCTATGGATTAAATCTTGAGAATGGTGAAGAGATCGAGATGGGTAAAGCTGTTGGTGTAATCGCAGCTCAATCAATTGGAGAACCAGGTACACAGATGACTATGCAGACATTCCACAAGGGAGGTGTTGCTAAAGTTGACATCACACAAGGTCTTCCAAGAATCGAAGAGTTATTCGAAGCACGAGCACCTAAGGCAAAGGCAGAGATATCATCAATAACAGGGAAGATACATATTGATATTGCAGAGGATGAGTCTGCTACAATAACAATTGTCGGTGAAAAGAAATTACCAAGACTCTATGTAATCTCCAAAGCAACCAAAGTTGTTGTAGAGGACGGGCAGGAAGTAAAAGCAGGACAGTTAATGTATATCGACGCGGAAGAAGTAGAGAAACAAGCTCCATATGATGGAAAAGTCTTCATAGATAGCGGAATATTAAGATTTGAAGGAAGAGCAAAAGCAGAAGAAATAGTAACTGTACTCCCAGGAATTACATTACTTGTACAGGATGGGCAAGAAGTTAAAGCTGGTCAACAGCTAACTGAGGGATCGGTTGATCCTAAGACACTTGCAGATGTTGCGGATATCTTAACTGCACAGAAGTATATACTTGATGAAGTACAAAGAGTATTCAATGAACAAGGAGTCCCAATCGATGATATCCATATCGAAATAATCCTAAGACAGATGGCTAGATTAGGCAAAGTTATGGATTCTGGAGATACAGATTACTTGGTAGGTTCTTTAGTAAATAGATTCTTGGCAGAAGCAAAGAATGATCTAGTCTCTGGAGAAGGTAAGAACAAAGCACTTGTTGTACCAAGATTACTTGGTATCAAAACCTCTTCATTGAACACAGAAAGCTTCTTGTCAGCAATGTCATTCCAAGAGCAAGTAAGAGTCTTAACAAGCAATGCAATACTTGGCAAAACTGACTATCTACGAGGGATGAAGGAGAACGTAATCATTGGTAGATTAATACCTACAGGTGATGAAGCTGAGATAAAAGATATAAATGATGTCCCAGAGCTTAATTTTTAACTGAATTTGTTATATAATACCGACCATGCCAACAATTAATCAATTAATAAGAAAACCTAGAAAATCTAAGAATAAGAAAACGAAGTATATTGCATTGGCAACAAACTTCAATCCTCTTAAGAATAGATATGCAAGAGAGAACAACCCTTTCAAAAGAGGTGTATGTTTGCAGGTTAAAACCATGACACCAAAGAAACCAAACTCAGCATTGAGAAAAGTTACTAAGGTGAGACTTTCTAACGGAATGGAAGTAACAGCTTACATACCAGGAGAAGGACATAATCTCCAAGAGCACTCTGTAGTTATGGTAAAAGCAGGAAGAAAGAGAGACTTACCAGGTGTTAAATATATCGTGGTAAGAGGTAAATATGACACTGCAGGTGTACAAGGTAGGAAGAAAGCAAGATCTAAATATGGTGCAAAAGGAAGTAAAGATTCCGAATAGTTTTAATTAATAAATATAGATATGAGAGGAAAAAGAGCAAAAAGAAAAGCGCAGATTGGAGATATAAAATATGGTAATACCATTATCTCCAGACTGATAAACAAAGTAATGCAAGATGGCAAGAAATCACTAGCCGAGGATCTGGTATATTCTGCCTTGGAGAATGGAGCTCAGAAGGTTAAAGCAGAAGATGTAAATGCATTCTTTAACAAAGCAATTGATAATGTGAGACCTGCTTTAGAGATAAAAGCTAGAAGAGTCGGTGGAGCTAATTACTCTGTACCTATGCCCGTATCTCCAAGAAGACAAGAAACTCTTGCAGTTAGATGGATTGTAGATAGTGCTAGAAAGAAATCAGGCAAATCATTTGGTACCATACTAATGGATGAATTGGTAGCTGCATATTCTGGCGAGGGTGATGCTATGAAGAAGAAGGTTGATACTGAAAGAATGGCAGAGGCTAACAGAGCATTTGCACATTTCAGGTGGTAATCTAAGACGCTTCGCATCTGTGGGAACATGTACTATATCAATGACTATATGAGTTTTTAATCGATATTTAATAATAATATGGGGTTTATTTTGTACTAATAATCCTCTCCCAGCCCTTTTCAGGCATACCTTTTCTTAAGATAACTCTTTCCCAATATATTCTGATCCAAGTAACTAATCTTACGGGAAAAAGTCCAATTGACCAGAAAATTTCCTTAATATTCTTAGGGTATTTAAAAACATAGAAAGCATAGGGGAGCTCAATAAAGAAACTGCGACTCTGTCCATCCTTCTTAAATATCTTGAATCTTTCCAATTGCTTAAATCCACCAAGTGATCTTACTTTTTGTTTGTAATAATCTCTTAAATTGGTAGGGAACTTAACATGGCATCTTGCCTTGGGAGCATAAGCAATCTCCAATCCTTTATTCCTGATACGGTAAGAGATATATGCATCATCCGAAAGCACATCCTGAGGAATATCTAAATCCATATTTCTAATAGCCATAATATATCCACTCATGGGGAAAAATGTCTTCTCACTAATATAGAAATCCTCCCCATCAATCTTGTGCATCATTTTTGATCTTCTATGATCGGCAGCATCTGTTAGAAGATGCCCCCAATATCCAAATATATTATCCCTACAATCTTGTGAGACAGGTCTTCCACTTACACCTCCAATTCTCTTGTTCTCAAAAGGCTTAAGAAGCTCTAAAACTGAATTCTTCTCAAAATAGGTATCTCCGTCGGTTAATATAATAATCTCTCCTTGTGCTTTCTCTAGAGCCATCTTAAGGGCCGTAGGCTTACCTTTGTAAGGATCTATAATGTGTTTGTATTCTTTCTTAGAAAGTCTAAGCTCGTTAGCAGCCTTCTTGCCTGCTTTAAGGGTTAACTCATCCGGAGAAACCTGAATAATCTCAAATGGCCGAGTAATACCAGAATATTTTTTGTCTGCAATACACTTGATACACTTGCCAATAGTTTTAGGCTCTTTTAATGAAGTGATAATTACACTAATCATATGCAATTATATATGTTTTCTTGATATTGAGAAAGAGACTATTCAGCCTTAGCTTCTTCTTCTGTAGCTGGTGCTGTCTCTTCTGTTGCAGCAGTTTCTTCACCCTCCACAGGTGTAGTAACAACAACCTCTTCCTTTTGAAGCTCTGTAATGGTGATAATTGTAGCTTGCTCCATCTCCTTGTTAATCAATTCCATGCCCTCGGGAAGAGTAATATCGTTTACACCAATAATTTGACCTGGATGCTCCAAACCAGAGATATCTATGACGATATTTGGTTTAAGCTCTGCTAATGTACATCTTACATCGATAGATTGTAATACCTTAACCAATGTACCAAGATTGTTCTTAACTGCTGGAGAGATACCAACGATTTCGAAAGGAATAGTGAACACCATCTTTCTGCTTTCATCAATTTCAAAAAATGATATATGTCTAATCTCTTCAGTAACAGGATTCATATCAATATCTTTAACTAGAACCTTTGAAGTCTTTCCCTCTAGAGATACATCAAAGATTGTTGTAGATGTAGCAACTTTCCCAATCTGTTTTGCAGTAGAAGCATCGATTTGAATATTGGAGGATTCTCCTTTTGCATTGTACATAACTGCTGGGACAAATCCTTCAGCGAGTAAATTTCTACTCTTTTTGCCCAAGATCTCTCTCTTTTGTAATGTAATCGTTTCCATGATGAGTAGGAGTATATCAAAGAATATCTGTTTTGACAATATTCCTTCTATTCTTAATCAGACCAAGCTATGGCCTTGCGTAGGGTATTGACTCTCCATATTTTCTACCATATACTTTAGCACCTAAACTTAGTATCTGCTAATGTGGATATAACAGAAAGACAAAAAGCCATACTAATGGCAATAATCAAAGAGTTCATGGGAGATGCTGAAGAAGTAGGCTCTTTGTCTCTAGTTGAAAAATATGATTTAGGTGTTAGCTCTGCAACAATTCGAAACGAAATGGTCAAACTTATGAATCTGGGTTTCCTTGAAAAAACACACTCGTCTTCTGGAAGACTACCAACAGATCAAGCTCTTAGATTGTATGTTAGTGAATTGCTTGGTAGAAATAGTGCAAATCCATTGATGTGTATTGAAATTAGACAAGGTATCTTTAGAGACAGATTCTCAAAAGATGTTGTTCTCAGATCAATTCTGCATATTCTTTCCAAAGAAACTGATTCTGTAGTATTCCTAATCGTCAATGAAGACATCCGTTATTTTGGTCTCGCCAACCTTTTAACGTTCGAAGAATTTCAATCAATTCCTAAAATCCAAAGCATTGTAAATATCTTGGAAGATGATGTTTTCCTAAGAAATATCACAGAAAAATACTCAGGATCAGGAGTATCTTTGTTGATCGGGGGCGAAGCGGGAGTTGGAACACTTCAAGATTGTGCCATGGCTTTCACCAAAATCCCATTTTGGGGAGGTGAAACTGGCTATGTTGGAGTCTTGGGATCAAAAAGAATGGATTACTCAAAAGTAATACCTGCATTGAAAGAAGTAAGAGCAACATTGGAATCATCAATGTCTGGATGGAGATAATCTTAAAATACTAGAACCATGAAGAAAGAAAATAGAGATACAATCAAGTGCGAAGAATGTAAAAAATTAGAAAAGCAGATACAGGAGTTGGCTCTTAATATAGACAAGATAGAAGATGAAAGGCTTGTTCTTACCAACCAACTTAAAAAAGCCCTTGCGGACTATCACAATCTAGCAGATAGCTCTGAAAAAAGAATGAGTATCATGCTCTTCCAATCTAGAAAGAGATTGTGTGATTCAATAATTCCGACTCTGGATTCTCTTAGTATGGCGATAAAATCAGGCAAGGACTTAAAACTGGATGAACAAGCCCATGCATGGATGTCTGGAACAGATTCGTTATTCAGCTCGTTGAACAAATCATTGGAAGAATTTGGATTAAAACAGTACCTACCAGAAAAGGGAGAGAAATTTGATCCTAATATACATGAAGCAGTAACAACAATCGAACAAGGTAACAGTGGTGAAATATATGACCTGATTCAACCAGGGTATATATTAGACAGCACAGTTATTAGACCAGCTCGTGTTGTTGTTTCTAAATAGTAAATAATTTTTTAATACAAATAATATGTCAAAAATAATAGGAATAGATCTGGGAACTACAAACTCAGTAATGGCTTACATGGAAGGTGGAAAGCCAAATGTAATTCCAAGTGCGCAAGGTGGAAGATTAATACCATCTGTAGTAGCTGTGGATGATAAAGGAGAGACACTAGTTGGTGTCTTGGCTAAGAATCAAGCAGTTACGAATCCAGAAGGTACAATCTACTCTGTAAAAAGATTGATCGGTAGATCATGGGACGATCCTGAGGTACAGAAGGATATTAAGCTCTTGCCATTTGAGATGCGAAAAGCATCTAATGGTGGAGTTGAAGTTCAGATGAAAGATAAGTGGTACACACCACAGGAGATATCGGCAAAGATCCTCGCAAAGATGAAGGAGGATGCAGAGGCATTCCTTGGAGAGAAGGTTACAGAAGCAGTTATAACTGTTCCAGCATATTTCGATGACTCTCAAAGACAGGCTACAAAAGATGCTGGTAAGATAGCGGGACTGGATGTGAAAAGAATTGTTAACGAACCAACAGCGGCAGCACTTGCGTATGGTGTAGACAAGGGTAAAGATGAGAAAGTTGTCGTATTCGATCTTGGTGGTGGAACATTTGATGTCTCTATCTTAGAAATTGGAGAGGGTGTATTTGAGGTACTCTCGACCAATGGTAACACTCACTTGGGTGGCGATGACTTTGATCAAAGAATAATTGACTACCTAGCAGACGAATTTAAGAAAAAGGAAGGTATGGATCTAAGGGAAGATAGGACGGCACTTCAGAGATTGAAGGAATTTGCAGAAAAGGCGAAGGTTGAACTATCTAGCTCTGAGCAAACAGAAATCAATATCCCATATATTACAGCAACATCCAGTGGACCAAAGCATTTGAAGGAAACATTAACTAGAGCACAATTGGAGAAGTTGGTTGCAGAACTAATAGATTCGACAGAAGAGCCATGTAAAAAAGCACTTAAAGATGCCGGATTAAAAACAGGAGATGTAGATCAGATATTACTAGTAGGTGGTATGACAAGAATGCCAGCGGTTATGAAGAAGGTTGTGGATATATTCGGCAAAGAGCCTAACAAAGGAGTAAATCCAGATGAGGTAGTAGGCGTAGGTGCTGCAATTCAAGGGGGTGTATTAGGTGGTGATGTTAAAGATATCACCCTCTTAGACGTAACTCCTTTGTCATTAGGATTAGAGACGCTTGGTGGAGTTATGACCAAACTCATTGAGAGAAATACCACAATCCCTGTAGAGAAGAAACAGATATTCTCAACCGCAGCTGATAATCAGCCTGCAGTAGAAATCCATATCCTCCAAGGAGAAAGAGAAATGGCTGCAGATAACAAAACATTAGGTAGATTTATACTCGATGGAATCCCGGCTGCACCAAGAGGAGTACCTCAGATTGAAGTTATGTTCTCTATTGATGCTAACGGTATCCTCAATGTGCAAGCGTTGGATATGGCTACAAAGAAAGAGCAAAAAATTACAATCACTGCATCTACTGGTCTGAAGGATGAGGAAATAGAGAAGATGGTGGAGGAGGCTGCAAAGCATGCGGAAGAAGATAAGAAGAAGAAGGAGAGAGTTGAGAAGAAGAATGAAGCGGATACTCTTTGCTTTAGTGTAGAAAAACTTCTCAAGGAGAATGGTGACAAGATAGAGGAAAATGACAAAAAGAATTTAACAGAGAAGTCT
>CAZKXP010000029.1:0-8584 GCA_964556955.1 uncultured Candidatus Saccharibacteria bacterium | reverse complement strand
GCGATGGATTAACCCACCCATAGGTTCCATCATCGTTTAGTTCAACGTGCATCTGTTCTCCGTGGCAATCATATAAACCTATTTTGGAGTTTATATATCTTTTGTAGCAAATGTCTGGTTCGTCCGGTTGAACTCCCGCTTCTATTTGCTGCCTAAGCTCAAGCATCCAGTAGCCATCTGGACTTCGTTCAGTAGGCGACAAGATAAAACAAGCAAGAATCTGCATTTTATCTTTGTTTGGATATGACTCCCACAGAGAAATATACGTGCAGCCATCTCGTTTATAGACGGACGTATTGTCTGTGTTCAATCCATTCACTTCCATAAACAGATTGATTTCTCTAAACGCCTCTTTTCGCGTTTGAACTTCGCACATTTTGATGTCTGAATAATAGTATCCAGACCCGGGCGACAGGTATCCGGGACGCACATTGTAGCTCGGGCATCGGATGTGATTACCGAGCAAATCCTCTTTTTTGAATCGCCTCTGATAATAGAGGATCAATTTGCTATACCCCTTTATACCCCCAATTCTGCGCCCAAGGCTGAGTATAACTCCTTGGCTTCCGCCGCAGTAAGCGTGATTCCTTTTCCGGGTTCGCCTTCATCCCACTTTCTGATGTCGTAAGTAGGTTCCATTGAACCCCATTTGATCAAATTCAGTTCCTTTGTCTTCTTCGTGCCCTGAGACAGCACCTTGATTTTCTTAACAACCTCGTACTTAACTTCTGCCATTTGTGAATACCACCTTTCATTTTTTGTTTATTTGTGGTATCTTTCTTTCCACGCCTGATAGAAGCGAGCATAGCCAAACGCCATTGCGCGATCCGCACATTTGGGTGTAAGGAGTGAATTTACCGATTGTTCTCCGTTGTCCTTTTCCAAAACCTCACAGAATAAACCGTTCTTTTTGAGCGCGGTTAAACTGAGAGCGTGCCCAAACTGTCTGGCTTCTTCGTTAAATCGTTTTAAGTAGCAGTTTATGTTGTTTTCGCTCATTTGAGTTTGTCTTGTCGATCTAAACAGGAAGCGAGAAGAAAGATACATTTGAACTTTAGACATTGGGAACCCCTTGTGGACGTCCTTTTCGGCAAACAATTTCAAAATGCCGAATTCCTTGTCTGATAATTGAATTGTTCTTTCGCTTGCCCCCGAGATGTGAACCGTTTTATTTACGGTGTCTAACTCGGATTTCTTTATTTCTATCATCTCTTTGATGTCAACAGAATGCCACGACAAAACGATTATGGATTTAATAACCAGTAGATCGTCGTCGTTATTCATTCCGAATTTTCTTCCGACTTCCTTAACGAAACCCAAAACGGAGTCAAGGTCTTTGAAATAATAGAAATCCAATTCCGTCCCCGACACTACATCTTCAAGCTTTAAGCCGGAAACGTAATCTACAAATTGCTGCGTGACTTTTCCTTGTTCTTGTAGCCACCGGTACAACTCTACAATATACTTTTTTTTACGGTAGAATTGTGCTTTGCTCAGTCCGGTGCCTTTCCCATAGAAGAGCGAGCAAGCTCTTTGTTTGCTCTGGAACGCTTCGTCGTCGAAGACGCCGTCCAGCGTGGAGCAGAATGCCTCTGCCCATTTTTGCTCTGTTGCAGGCAACGCCCGACATCGTTCATAAAACGGTTCGTAGTTCATACTCGCCTTACCCCCAGTATTATTTTTATTATAACACCGGTTTAGACAACTTGTCAAGTGGTTTTTGTTAATTTCTCAATAATCTCGGCAAGTTTTTCTCCGGTGTATATGTATGGGGTAAACGTTGGCTTATTGCCGGATGCCATTTTTTGTTCTTCGCGTTCTATTGTGGAAGCAACGAGACGTTTTGAGAGCGCGGTATGATTCTTTAGGCTATACACACCGCCATAGACATCGCTGCCATCCGTTTCGAGATACGCCGTAACCGACTTAAAATCGTCTTCATAGTTCCACCCGTAGATGTCATTGAGTGCGACGATGAACAACGACGAATCTCCTGTCTTTTTCAAAGCAGATTCTTTGTCAACAATGGTTACATCGCCGTCTTTTTTGAGATGTTCGCACAGTGCCCACGGGTTGAACTTTCGTGACGCGGCACGATGCACATTCTCTACCGAGAATTCTTTCTTTTCTTTCATTGTGGCTCCTTTTCAGTTGATAAAATTTCTTCCAGTGCTTCCAAGCGCCCCATGATGTCGTCGACCGTGTACTGATTGCCCGCGATGATTTCGTTTACGCCAGACTTTCCAAGAACAAAATCACTTACTGCAATACGCGCTCTATCAAACATATCTTGGTACGCACCAAGATACTTCATAGTAACGCGCTGGTCGCTGTGATTAAGAAGCCCTTGTATCTTCGTAATCGCGTTCATATCAATACAAGACTTATCTACGCAGGCGGCGATGTTTGCAAAGGACTTTCTCATCGTATGAGAACCAACCACGATTGGCAAGCCCACCGCTCTCCCTGCCGTAGAGAGAATCCTCCAACCGTGTTCCTCATACATTTTTTGACCGGTTTTCTTGCTGGCGAACAAAAAATCGTCTAAATCAAACTTGTATTTGATTGCCTTCAAATACCTCAAAATCGCGTCTTTTACAGACTCGGTGATCAACAGGCCGTTTAGCTTGCCGGTCTTTTGCTCGTAGATTTCAATCCTCGGTTTAATGGTCACCTTGTCTTTGTCAATTAGGTGTCCGAACCGCAGAGACAATAGGTCTGAAATACGCAACCCAAGACTTACGCCAATCGTCCACATCATCCAGTCCCGCACGTCGTTCTTCGTCAGAAAGTAATCCTGAATTTTCTTGAAGTCGTCATACGACCTGATCGGGTCTGCCGGATGTGCCTTGCGCTTACCGTCAGATTTGAAATCAGAGTATGTGTTTGTATATGGTGTAACCTCTCGCTTCTTGTGAGTCTTTTTCTGTTCTTTTAGAGCCTCCAGCTCAGGCAGTTTGCCAAACCGTTCCTCAAGCCTTTCGCGGAGATTACGCTCATAATTGAGTTGTACTTGCAGGTCGTGAACCGCAAGCTGAGATTTCGCCAGCTCATTTTGCAATCCTTTAATCTGCATCATATATATCTCTGGAGAGACAATAATTTGTACTTCATCCGGCATAGCGGCACTCCTTTCTATTATACTACCTTTTTGCAGCCTTTTACATCTTTAACACGAGCCTTATAGAATTCACAGTAAGCGTAAGCGTGAACCATACCGATGGCGTGATAGCCCTTCGGCTCATATCTCTGTGTCCACGTTTTTCGCACGCAAAACGGACACCGCTCGCAAATCTTAACCTTCATTTCCATTCTCGCTTTCCACAAAGACTTCTTCAAAGGTGTGGAGCTGATTAAGAATCGCTCCCATTACCTCACAATGACAACAATCGGGAGTATTACTATCTTTATGTATGCGGCACTTCTCCGTGCCGTAGAACGCGCAAGCTACGCACTCGCGTTCGTCGATTTTAACGACCTTAGTCAATTTGGTATACATAGCGTATCAGCAACCCCAATCCCGAAAGAAACCAAAATTTTCTGGTTAATATCTTCGATTTTTTTCAAATTCTTCACCTCCCCAAGCTTCTTGCGAATCCTTGTTTTGTCAATGACTCGCACTTGCTCGCACAGAACCGTGCTATCATGTACAACTCCGGCGTCCCTTGGAGTTAAAGCGACGTGAGTTGCAGACATTTTCTTTTTCTTTGTTGTTAGCGGGCATACGATTGTAGTGGGTGAATACATATTTCCCGTCTCATTTTAGACGATAACGGCAGGGCGCACACCGCTTTGTTCGCAACCTACTTGATTACTAAGGTCGATCAAGTAAATTTCTCCACGATGTATCATATCAATCTCCCGCTCGCAGACTTAAACTACATCCTCAATTGCAGATATTGCTTCTTCGATGTTGCCAATTGCGGTATCCATCGCTTCGCTCGCCTCTTCCGACTCCGAATACCGATCCGTCTCCTGAAGGCTTTCCGGCATATTATCTCGTGCCTCGTCTTCTTCGTCCCTCACAGACTCGACTTCCGTTTTGGCTTCATCAAGCTTTTTGAGCACCGCCCGCAACCTTTTGCGCCTGTTTGTGTTCATAAATTATCTCCTTTCCGGTAGCTTCCGGTCTATACAACCGGAGCGTATGTATTCTTTTTGCTCGTATGAATTCCTGTAACGCCCGGAAAGATGACTCCACCAACTTACTACGCCCGGCATATCAACCGGTCGTGTATAGTTGACACTTGGATCCATAGCTACATATGGTAACTTTGGATCAATGTCGTGCAGCGTGAAGATGTATCCGCGTCGCTTCTTTTCTTCGTAATACTTGTCCAACGCTTTATCCTCGTATAATATAAAAGTAGTAGTTTTTAACGTTCCTCTCCAAGAACGGCAGAAATCTGCTATACTGTATAGGATGCTGTGGGTTGGTCATTTGTCCTACCGCTTGACGGTTTCAAGGAGGCTCCGACCACAGCCCTTTACGAGTTTGTTAATTAGTTAGATACCGCAGGCAAGTGGAGATGCAAGACGGTTAATTTAGAACGAGGTTACAAGACGTAAAGTGTTCTGTGGAATCCCATACAGCATTAAAAATCACTTGGGGGTATCTATTATGATTTATGTCGGAATTGACGTTGCAAAGGACAAGCATGATTGCTTTATTACAAACTCCGACGGTGAAATTCTGTATGATGTGTTTACCATACAGAACAACATGGATGGCTTTGAAGATTTGCTATTCAAAATCAAGACCGTTTCAAAAGATCCGAATAAAGTGAAAGTAGGGCTTGAAGCCACGGGACACTACAACTGCAATCTTCTCGGATTTTTGAAAAGCAATGGTCTGCCAACCATTGTTATCAATCCATTACACACAAACGCTTACCGTAAAAGTCTCAGCCTTCGTAAAACCAAGACGGACAAGGTAGACGCGCGTGCCATTGCAAGTATAATCATGTCTGACGTGAGCTTAAAGCCCTACTCGGACATATTATACCACAATGAAGATCTAAAGTCTCTATCCAGATACAGATTTGACAAAGTTTCTGACCGGGCAAAACTGAAGCAGTCTGTTTCACGCCTTGTCAACATACTGTTTCCCGAACTTGAAAAACTTGTTTCAACACTGCACGGAAACGCCGTATATGCGCTTCTTACAGAGTTTCCGGGCGCGTATCAGATTGCATCAGCTAATCTCAAGCACCTGACATCACTGCTTGAAACCGCTTCAAAAGGTCATTTCAGTCGGGATAAAGCAAATGAAATCCGAGAAGCCGCGAGACGATCAATCAGTTCTTACCTTCCAGCAAAGTCTTTGGAACTCAAACATACAATCAACATGATTCGTGAAATTACCTCGGAAATTGACGAAATTGAAACGGAAATCAAGAAGATTATGGATGCCATTGATTCTCCTGTCCTCTCTGTTCCGGGTATCGGTTACGGTATCGGCTCGATAATCGTGTCGGAAATCGGAGACTTTTCACGTTTTGACAGCCCAGACAAGATACTTGCATTTGCCGGATGTTCGCCCACTACATATCAATCCGGTCAGCTTTATTCATCTCATGCTGCAATGGAAAAGCGTGGCTCTAAATACTTGCGATGGGCACTTATCAATGCAGCAAGATACGTCTGCAACTGGGAGCCTTCCTTTGCTGCATATCTTGCGAAAAAGCGTTCTGAGGGAAAGCACTATTATGTTGCTTTGTCTCATGCAGCAAAGAAGCTTGTTCGTTTGCTTTATCACCTTGAAACCACCGGAGAGAAGTTCAAGCCCGTCTCTGTTTGATTCTCTCTTGAGCCTAAGCTAAAAAACTTCATACAATGCCAGCCGGCGCAGCGTACCCTTGACAAACCGAAGCATTCAGATGCTACGATTTTTTTGCGAGGGCGATGCTGGGCTTTTTCGTGTTACTCTCTCCATCGCCCTCGCTGACTTTTTCTGGCATCTGAATGCTGTTTGTCAAGGGCGGCGTATTTTTTGCAATATTTTTATTTTAGGTCTTGACATTTAATAGTTAGTCTCCTTAATTTTTTTCGTATATCAGGAATGGTCTATAACCAATTCGTTCAACGCTTACGCATTTACTGGTGGCGTTTTCAATATACCTTTCGTCGTTATGGACGTGACCATAGTAATTGTAGTACGGTGTGGTTTCGCTAAGCATAAGTGGCGCGTGGCTCAGTAAAAAGTAATCATCATACACAATCGGGAATCTTGATACAGTATGAAATCCTGCTTTGCGATAAAATTCTTCTGACCAGTTATCGTGGTTACCCATAATGAGAATCTTTTTTCCATTGAGTTTTGAGATAATATCGGCAATTTTCTCTCTTTTGCCGAGCCCTACATCACCAAGATGCAGAACTGTATCGTTGTTTGAAACTGTTTCGTTCCAGTTTTTAATCATTGCGGCGTCCATCTCATCAACAGTATGGAACGGACGATTGCAATACTTGATAATGTTTTCATGTCCAAAGTGTGTATCTGAAATAACAAATAGTCTCATACTACACCTCTCGCACACCGATAAATCCCATCCAGAAGAGATTCCCATATTTCTTCATATTCGTCGCTTTCGTCCGATGAGTCGTGGTATACGATTGAAAATTCAATTCCGGCATTCGACAGATTGGATTCTACTAAATTCCCGTATGCATCGCAGTCCGAATCCCAATATTCGTCCATTGATTTTTGGACTATGCTTTCCGTGGTTTCTTTGTCCTTTGGATCGACGAGAACGACAAAATCCAGCCACGGATTTGTTATCGAAAAGTGTCTCACTACCGCTTTGCCGGCGGCATTTATCGGCGGCAACGTGTAATTTGTATTCATACCGTATCCTCCGCAAGTGCTTCGTTAACGTCAATATCCGTGATGCAAGCAATGTCCGTATGATCTTCGCTCGCAGGATTGCCCCAAAGCATAGGAACTAAGGCGTATCTATGAGCTCCGACTTTTTCAAGTTCTTCCGTAATAACTTTAACTCCTACCAAATCTATGTAATCTGAGTGATGATCCGGAAAATGAATGCCGATATACATATTGTCTGTGCCGACGTTTTCGCGGCTTTCTACCTGAGCCACCAAAGTTCCAGCCGTCGTTTTAAAATACACGTTTATTTCACCGGATTCTTTGCGAACACGAATACGGTTCGATTCAAGTTCGTGCAGTTTCGCGTTAATAATCCTTTGTGCATATTGGTCGACGCGAGCCAGCGGATCAACATAGATTACTCTTGCTGTCCAATCGTCAATAAATGCGATTGCTTTTCCTTCTTCGGCATCGTCGTCACCAGTCCAAGCATCGACACACCAAAATCCGGTTTCTTCGTCGCAATAATTACATCTTATTTCCGACCACATATTACACCTCGTATCTTTCCGGGTATTGAAGCCGAGCACACATACTCTTGACGATTGCGTTAATCTCGTTAAGAGTGCCAAACCACAGTTCAAACCCATTGAGTATCAATTGATACATTCCGCTTGTTTCGCTGTTGGAGCATACCTGCAAATACATATACTCCTGAATCATTTTACCCTTATTGTTAAGCTGTTCCCACAGCTTGCAGTCTTCTTTTATTACTTCGATCAATGACATAGCTTTTCTCCTATACGTTTAATGACACGGTTTCAATCATAATGAAGAAATTGCCAATTAGGTCAAAGCTATATGAGGAATATTGCGCGCCGGGCGGAATGGCATACGGATATTTGGATTCGTCGGTGACATTCATCAACGCACATCTTTCGTCGTGCGACATCTCGTCGAGTTTGCAATACTCCTCAAAATCATCGAGTGCAAAGAACCTCGTTTACGTCTTTAATCGGGATGTCTTTGCCGTCGTCCGTACAGTAATGCTTTGGGATCTCAACATACTTTGTGCGCCACGACCCAAGCCTCGGAACAACTTCCTTGCGCGCTTTAACTCCAGCCTCGTCGTTATCGAAACAAATTACGATGCTTTCAAATTGTTCGAGCCAATCCCAGTTATGCTCAATCCAATGTGTGTTTTGGGCGCCGAGAGGAATACTGACCGCGTTTGTTACGCCCGACTCAATCAGAGCCAAGCAGTCAATTTCTCCTTCGCAAATGGTGAGTGGAGAAGCCGCGTTCACCTTATTCATATTGAACAGCAAAGGTGATGTATCACTTCCTTGTTGACACCAAGACTTTGTTTCGCCGTGTTTGATTTTACGGCTTGGGCGCTTCTTAACCATCGTGAGCACATCCGATGTGTCATAATAGTTGAAGCAGATGTTGCCTTCGTCGTCTTGGGTGATTCCGGCGTTATCTATTGTCTCCTGCGAAATACCACGCATCTCCAAATATTTATACGCCTTATCTTTACTGCCACAGTCTTCCAGATGCGGATATTTGTAATCGCGATTGGTTTTTACGCCAAGCTCTCCAAACGCATATTGTATTCCAGCCTGCTCAAATAGTTTTTGAACCGATTGTATATAAGTCATTCCGGTAGCCATATAGCAGTCAATAATATCGTAGTTTTTGCCACACGCACCAAAACAGTGGAATTTAAGGTCTTTGTGATTCCAGATAAACGATGGC
>CAZKXP010000028.1:0-8913 GCA_964556955.1 uncultured Candidatus Saccharibacteria bacterium | reverse complement strand
AACGACTAGTGAAGGAATTAAGACTAAAACTAATTTTATCTCAACAAGAATTTGCTGACTTGCTTAATGTTTCTTTTGCATCTATTAATAGATGGGAAACTGGAAAACATGAACCGACTATAAAGGTTAAGCGAATAATTGTTGATTTATGCAAAAAAAATAATATTGACATAGAAAAGTATAGAGGTAATTAAAATGGATTTTATTAGCAATATTAATAGTAACTTTAAGAGTATACTTGATGAAATAAAAAAAGAAAAAAGACTAGGAATTCACTCATTTCATAGATATTACGGAAAACTAATACCAGCAATTCCTAGAGCTGCAATTCGTGAATTTTCCAATGAAGATGATTTGGTTTTTGATCCATTTGTTGGATCTGGGACTACAGCAGTTGAATCGTTATATTCTGAAAGGAATTTTCTTGGAATTGAGATTAATCCTTTATCAGTATCTATTGCCACAATTAAAAGTTCAAACTATGATACTGAAATATTAAAGAAGCTTGAAAAAAGAATTGTTAATTTAGTAGAAAATGATAATGAACTGGTATCTGAAGAAGAAAAACCATTTTGTGTAAATAGAGAACATTGGTTTAAAGATTTTGTGCAAAATGATCTTATCATAATCAGACGCAATATACCTGCTGCAGTTGATTTCATAGAAGAAAACGAACAGAAAAAATATAAGGATTTTCTATTAGGTATTTTGTCAGCTATAGTAAAACAAGTAAGTAATGCAGATACAGCTCATGTTTTTCCTGGTATTAGCAAAAGAATGCGTAGTTTAGAAGCAGAAGGAAAAATAAAAATACATGTATTAGATACATATAAACGTGCATTAAAAAAGAGAATTAATTATGTGGAAGAGTTTGGAAAACATTCGACATCTACTACAATTTTAGAAGGAAATTCGTCAAATATTGATCTTTCAGCTTATGAAAATAAGGTTGATTTAGTAGTAACAAATCCACCGTATATATCATCGGTTCGATATGCAGAAACATTAAAGTTAGAGTTATATTGGATGGGTGTTTGCAAAACAGCAAATGAATATATGGACTTATCAAACTCGATGATTGGAAATGACCATATTAGTAAGAAACAGTATCAAGAAAAACATTTAACACAATATGATTTCATAAATGAATATATCAACGCTTTGTTTGATATAGATCCAAAGCAAGCAGAGGTCGTTTATGAATTCTTTACATTGATGGAACGTGTTATTAAAAATGTTCATTATGTTCTAAAACCAGGTAAAAAACTTGTGATGAAGATATCTGATAGCAAGATTAGAAAAATCAAAGTTCCAACAGGAAAGCTGTTGACTCAAATTGCTTTGATGAATGGGTTCAAGCTAGTTGATTACTTCGATGATAAAATTAATGAAAATAGTAGAAGTTTATTGACTGCAAGAAATACATACAGTGATATTATTTTGGAAGATAATATTATTATTTGGGAGAAACTTTAATATGAGCAAATATCCATTTATTCAAACTATAAGATACATGGGAAATAAAGGAAAATTGCTTAATGAATTGATTCCTATAATAGAAAATTTAACTGAACCAGGAGATATTGTCTGCGATATTATGGCAGGCACCAACTCTGTCAGCTATGCATTAAAACCACGCAATAGAGTTATAACAAACGACATTCAATATTACTCATACGTGATTTCTAAATGTATGCTAGATAACTATTCGATACCTTCATTAGAAGAAGCTCATAATGATCTTGATGAGAATTATAAAATTAATTTAGACAAAAAGTACTATTCTTTTTTTGTTGAAAAATACTCTGACACCTATTTTGCGGAATGGCAATGTTTAGATATTGATTCGTTTAGATATGCAATTGAAAAGATTAGTGATGATTCAAAAAAATATTTATATTTAACTGTACTGATGAGTGTAATGTGTAAGGCTCAGTCTACTCCTGGACACTTTGCTCAATATATGAATAAAGATCATAAAAGAATCATACCTTTACGCAAACTATCAATATATGATTTATTTTTTGAAAAAATAAAAGATTTTAAAGATTTTGTGATATCACCTTATGAAAACTATCATTATAATCTTGATTACAAAATTCTTTTTGAAGAAGAAATAATGAATAGCGTTAAATGCTTTTATTTAGATTCACCTTACACAGCAGATCAGTATTCGAGATTCTATCATGTTCTAGAAACTATCTGCAAATATGATAATCCAGTATTGGAGCATAAGGCAAAGTATCGCAACGATAGAGTTCAGTCTGATTTTAGTTATAAAAAGAAAGTTGCTGGCGAATTTGAGCGTATCATTTCGTTTTGTAAAAGTAAAAATACTCCTTTAGTTATCAGTTATTCTAATCGTGGCGTGATTCCTGTTGAAGAAATTGTGAAAAGAGCAAAGAAACATTATGATTTAGTTGATGTGAAGAATATTGATTTTGAGCATTCTTCACAAGGAAAAGGGACTATTGATATTCAAGAAGTAATAATTACTTTAAAATAAGGAGAATTATCATGAAAGTTGATTATATTAAATTAAGTGAATATAATGTTGAATTTAAACATTTGATTTCTGGCCCAGCACCTGTAGGTCGTATTTTGAATTATTTAGTGTTAACTGGTAAAGGTGTATTAAGACATAAAAATGGAAATCGTGATTTATTTTTAAATGATAATGTTGCTTCAGCATGGTGTTCAGAATTTATGGTAGGTCTAGGTTTGATCTATTATGTAGAAGAAAGTGGTAAGACGATTTACCCTCTTCAATTAACTGAAAGTGGTAAGCAATTATTATCTTTAATAAAAGATTACCCAGATAAATTTAATGAGGATGTTGATCCGACTCAATGTTATAACCAATTACATAGTTATAGTGAATCAGCATATAATCTCTTTTTTCGTATTTTTAAATCGTCACCAATATGTATTAATCTTTGTAGATATATTCAGAATGCCTCGACTAATAGTTTTATAAAAACCACTTTCAAAGATGATTATTTTGAATGTTTTAAGATACTCTACGAAGGCGGTGTATATAATAGAGCCGCTAGAACTACTACTGGAGCAAATAGAGTTCCAAGTCTACTTCAATTGTGTCAATTCTTTAATTGTTTAAAGGGAACTAGCACGCATTTTATGTTTGATTACGAGGAGCTATGTAAAAACAACGATAGTGTTGTATTTATTCCAATTGATAGTAAGAAGGTTAGTGAATTAGCTAAAGAAGAAACAAAAAATGAGAAAATAATTAATGATCTTATTAGCAAATATGGAATTGATGGAACAGTTGCAAGAGAAATTGTTACTCGTAATAGTAGTATTCAAGAGCTATTTAGAAATAATTTAATTGCAAAGTATGGGTGTAAATGTGCAATTTGCGAGAAAAATTTGGAATCAGTGATGATAGCTTCACATATTGTTCCAGCTAGCGAATCAAATGTAATAGAAAAAGCTGATTGTGAAAATGGTTTATTATTATGTGCATTACATGACAAGTTATTTGATAGATATTTGATTTCGTTTGATTTTAATTATGGCAAATTAATATACGCAGAGTCATTAAAAGGTCAATTAGCAGAATATCAATTGAGTGAAGACTTAACATTAGAAGAACGTTTTATGACCGATGAACGTAAAGAATATCTAATGAAGCATAACATGGCTTTTTATGAGAGGAATAAATAATGGAAAGTTGTTACTCTGCTAGGTATTTAGCAGAAAAATTATCTTTAAATCATTTTGGGGATGGTAATGATAGAATCGGTCAAACACTTTTTAATGCAAGAATCACTTTAAATCCACACCAAATACAAGCTGCATTATTTGCTTTTTCATCACCAGTCTCAAAAGGAGTACTGCTTTGTGATGAGGTGGGATTAGGTAAAACTATTGAAGCTGGAATAGTAATCTCTCAGTATTGGTGTGAGGGAAAGCGAAACATTATAGTTATTGTACCAGCATCACTCACAAGACAATGGGCTAGTGAACTAGAAGAAAAATTTAATATTCCAAGCATAGTATTTGATAGAAAACATTACAATTATCAAAAAAAACATGGGAATATAAAACCATTTGAAGGTAAAAATCGAGTTATTATTATGTCCCTTAATTTTGCAAGTTTGATGGCGGATGAGATTAAACTTTCAAAGATAAATTTGGTTGTAGTAGATGAAGCTCATAAACTGAGAAATGTATTTAATCCAAATAATATAATTGCCAATAGAATTAAAGAAGCCATTGAGCCTTTCAAGAAAATACTACTAACTGCAACTCCTTTGCAAAATAATTTAATGGAACTTTACGGTCTTTCGATGTTGATTGATGATTCTTATTTTGGTGATAGGGATTATTTTAAAAAGCATTTCGTAAAAGATTATGATGAAAATAAAAATGAATTACGTGATCGCTTGTCATATTTTGTTCAGAGAACACTCCGTAAACAAGTCCAAAAATACGTAAAGTATTCCAAAAGAATTACACAAACTTTTAAGTTTACTCCAACCAAAGAAGAAGATATGCTTTATGATTCCCTTACAGAATTTATACAGTCAAATCCTACTTTTGGTGTGAAAAATGGTCAAAATTGGCTTATTTCAATGATTCTAAGAAAACTATTATCATCTTCTACGTCAGCGGTAATTAATACATTAGAAACAATCAAAGCTCGTCTAGAAAAACTATTATCAGGAAAAGATGCTGGGAAATTGACTGATCTTCTTGAAGAAGATGATGATGTAGAAATCAATGAATATTTAGATGAAAAATCTGAAGAGATTGATATTACTAAAGTTAATGATGAACTAACAAAAATAAAAGAAAGCTTGTCGTTGGCATATAGTATAAAGGATGATAAAAAAGCGTTTAGATTGCTTGAAGCAATTGATTTCCTATTTTCCAAAGTTGGAACAAAAAGAGAAAAGAAAATTCTTATATTTACAGAATCTAGAAAAACTCAGGACTATTTATTTAAGTTTTTAAATGATCATGGATATTCTAATACAGTTCTATTTAATGGTGTAAACAATGATGCTAAAACACAAGAAATCTATAATGTATGGATATCAAAACCAGAAAATGCTTCTGCACTAAATAATAGTAAAGGCACAAACATTCGGTCAGCAATTCTAGATTATTTTAAAAATACAGCAGAAATAATGATTGCTACCGAAGCGGGAGCTGAAGGATTGAACATTCAGTTTTGCTCAATGATGGTCAATTATGATCTGCCATGGAACCCTCAAAGAGTTGAACAACGTATAGGAAGGTGCCATAGATATGGACAAAAAAATGATGTTTTAGTAATAAATTTTCTAAATGAACATAATCAAATAGATGCAAGAATATATGAATTATTGGGTTTAAAGTTTAAATTATTTGATGATGTATTTGGTTCTTCTGATGAAGTGCTTGGAAAACTTGAAAGCGAAACTAATTTTGAGAGAGAAATATTTAATATTTATACATCGTGTAGAACGCCTGAAGAGATTAATAAAGCTTTCAATGAGTTGCAAGAAAAGTTTAAAATCGATATCTCAAAAGAAATGAAAAAGACGAGAGAACTTCTTATTGATAACTTTGATGAAGATCTTCAAAAAATATTTGATTCCATTATGCAAGATACAGAAATTAATCTTAAAGAAATTGAAAGTGACTTTTTAAGAATATGCAGTTTTGCTTTACAAAATAAAGGACAAATTTTAAGTAACGGATTTACTTTAAGAACTAAAACATTTGATCTTAACCCTGGAAATTATATTATAGCATCACAAAATAAAGCAGAAGTAAATCTTAGATTAGATGATAATAATGGACGCCAAATAATTAAATGCTGTAAAGATTATCCATTAACAGGATCAATCCAATTTGATATAACGAATTATCCATTTCAAATAAATGAATTGAAGGAACTGGTTGGTCATAGGGGATATTTGTCAGTTGGTAAAGTTAATATCGAATCATTTGAACATGAGGAGTATCTGATTTTATCTGCATTAACAGAAGATGGTGTTTTTATTGGTAAAGAGACTTGTGAAAAACTATTCAGATTATCCACACAAACAATAGAAGATATATTCGTTAGTCAAAGATGTATTACAATGAACAAAGCTAACTATAAGACTCAAAAAGAAGCAATTATCAATGAGTCGATTAATAAAAATAATTCAATTTTACAAGAAGAAATTAATAAAATTGATGCATGGGCTAATGATAAAATTTCAGGAATACAATTAAAAGTTGAATTGCTAAGAGAACAAAGAAAAGAATTACAAAAACAGGCGGATTATTGTGCTAATGCTATTGATAAAATTGCATTAGAAAATGAAATAAATAAGATAAGCAAAACTATAAAGAAACTTTGGTTGGAACTTGCTGACAGTGAAGATGAAGTGGAAATAAAAAGAAGAGAGATAATTTCAAAACTTAAAGCAGAAAGCATGAAAAAAGTTACAGATAGTTTGATTTTTGAAGTTGTCTTTGAGGTGATATAATTATGACAGTTTCTGATTATTATTCTGAGTTAATGAAACAGTCTTTTAATGATTCTGTTGGAATAAACTATACACCTTTTGCAATTATGCTTTTTTTAAAAGAAAACAATTATTATTTTGATAAACTTCCCATTGAAAATTTATGTAGATTTATCTATAGATTCTACGCTGATAATAGTGAATATTCAAAAAAGAATAGTAGTGTGTTGATTTCAAATATAGAACACTATTATGCAATAGATATCAAATCATACTTACTTGAACAGCTTAATACATGGATGAAAAATGGGAATGAAGTTTTATTAACTGATGGCACTTATGTTTATATAAATCCTGCAATGGCAGCACTCGAATTAAAAGACATTGGTATGCTAGATAAAATAATTGATTCATTAAGCTTGAGAAATTTTAAAGAGGTAATAACTTATTCAACAGCAATTGAAAATAAAATAAATAGTTTAAATATACATGAAATCACGTATGAAGAGTATTGTGAATTTGTGAATTTTACTAAGTTTAAAAGAAGAGCGTTTGAGGACATGAATTATTGTGCTTGTTGTGAAGAAATTGATCCAAGAAAACTACAATCTTTACACTTGGATTTAAGACAAAATTTAGATAATCCACAAAACTCTATCGTTTTATGTGATGAACATGCAAAAATGTACTATTTAGATTATTTTCGGTTTAACAAAAATGGTAGGATTATTATAAAAAAAGATAGTCAATTATTGGATAGAAGAATGCATTTAAATGCAAGATTAGTCATCAGTAAAAAAGATTTTTTGGATAATAATTAATCTTTGCATTCACTTTTTCCTTCGATAAGTTGTTTTATTATCTTGTCATATCTTTCTCTTTCAGATCCTTCAGAAGAAAAATAACAAGTTATAAAGAAACTAATTGCTTCATTTCTAGTATTCCAAATTGTTTTTCTTCCATAACATATCGTGGTTATTACTTCATTCATAAGTTATCTCCGTAGTTGCTATTTTAACAACTACATTATAGCATAAATTGCTATAAAAGCAAACAAAATATAAAAAAATTGCTGTTATGACAAAACAGTTGTGTTTTTAGCAACTAATTGATATAATATTGGTAAATAGAGGTACACTTATGGAATTATTTAAAGATAATGAGAAAATTTTAGAAAAAATAAATTCAATTAGAAACGAAAAAAAGATAGGAATCGATAAAATAGCTACCGACCTAAAAAAGGATAAAAGTGTAGTATCAAGACTTTTAAATGGAAAGTATTCATTAGATTTAATTGATTTTATTAATATATGTAGATCTTTAGATGTAGAACCATCTTCTTTGCTTGATTCTATTTTAAACCCTGGTTCCATAAGGATATTGCTATCAAATGAAAATTTAGATTCTTTTGATAATATTCTAGAACTAATAAATTCTTATCGCAAATGAATGTTTATAAAACAAAAGCGACTTAGCTCAATTACGAGTTAGGTCGCTAATTTTTTATATGTTCAAATCTTTTGGGCTTTTGCCATCTGATGTTATCCAGCATTCATTTCCGCTAAGGCTAGCACCTCCAACAAAAGAAGCAGCAAAAGATGGACTCGAAAAAAGAATATCATCTAATAAAACGCCATTTTCTGAAATTTTGTCTTTATATTGAGTTCTGGCTTTTATTACATTTGGTTTTGCACTATTATGAACCTTTGTACTAATTTGACTTCCTTTTAAGAGGATAAATCCTTCAGCAGTAACAGTTGCTGTAGCTTTAAGCTTGGAACTTTTAAAATTAAAAACAGGTACATTTGATATATATTCTTTTTTTGTATTCTTCTTTTTGAATAACGGGTTCAAATGTCTTGTGTCCAAGTACACCCATGATTATCCTTGCGTATTCGACAAACTCTTCCATTTCACTTTCTTTTTCTTCAGTGATATTACCTGGATTTGGTTCATTGCCATTTTTAACTATGTATCTTCCTGCCAAAGTTGCCATAGAACAGAATTTATTTTCTAGATAACTGATCTCAGTAGGCCCTAATGCATCATTTTGAGTAGTAAATACTATTGCTTCATTCCAATAATCTTTCTCTAGATTACTTTTGTGTTCCTGAAGTCTTATTGATAAACCCTCACCATTTTTTCTGATGCTGGCTTGTCCCACATAGATAAATTGTTCACCAATATCATTTTCACCTAAAAGAAAATAAATACCAGTTTGCTTTAAGTGTTTTGCTAGAACTGGGTTGTCTTTATAGCTATCTAACAGATTTCGAGGTATTTTATAGGCAACACCAGTCCAGTTTTGTAAGGTGCATTTAATTTTGCCAGTAGGTGTACCATCGATTAAATATACGTTTATTGATTTACTTTTTGCCATATTTATATCTCCTTTTTGATGTATTCCATGATATCTTTAAAATCACAGACTAACACTTCACAT
>CAZKXP010000027.1:0-9529 GCA_964556955.1 uncultured Candidatus Saccharibacteria bacterium | reverse complement strand
TACTGCATCTACTGGTTTGAAGGATGAGGAAATCGAAAAAATGGTCGAAGAAGCTGCAAAGCATGCAGAAGAAGACAAGAAGAAAAAAGAGAGAGTTGAGAAGAAGAATGAAGCGGATACTCTTTGCTTTAGTGTTGAAAAACTTATCAAGGAGAACGGTGACAAGATAGAGGAAGATGACAAAAAGAATTTAACAGAGAAGTCTGATGAATTGAAAAAATTAATCGAAAAGGAAGATTTCGATCAATCAGAGGTTGAGAAGAAAACCGAAGAGCTTATGAATTCAATGCAGGAAGTAGGCAAAAAGATGTATGAAAAAGCTGCAAAAGAAGCTCCCAAGGAAGAACCAAAAACAGAGGATTCTTCAAAGAAAGACAATGGAGAAAAAGCACAAGAGGGAGAGGTTGTAGAATAATTCTTGTCAGATCTTGGAAGAAGAGGAGGCTGTTGGTCTCCTCTTTTTTTTATGGTAGGATTTATGAACTAAAATATCCAAACTGCCTGATATGTTAACTGAAACTAAAACCGTAGAAAAGAAAAAAGTTAATATCGCTACTATTCAGAAATATTTACTATTCCTCCTTCTGTTCTTGGCACCTATGGCGATCATTCCTTTCCCATGGGACTGGACCGAGAGAGGTATGGGTCTATTGATATTGGGTGTTGGTACGATCATTGTAGTTTTGGAGATTGTAAAATTGATATGGGAGGGGAAATTAACTCTTACCAAAAGTGCTTTGGATGGTGGAATCATGCTTGTATTTTTGGCTCTTATTCTCTCAACGTTATTTTCAAGAGATTTGAGCAGTAGTGTATGGGGTATGGATGGGAAGTTGGGTACGGGCATCATATCATTTACAACGATTTTGCTAACATCTCTTTCAGCAAGAACATTTATTAAGACAACAAAAGATATTAGATTGGCTTTGCTTGCATTTGTTGTAGGTTTCAGTATTGTAAATATTCTAAGTATATTGTCTTTCTTGGGAGTGAACATCTGGGGTTTTATACCTGTATACAAAGATCTTGGGCAAGCAGGACTTCCACTTTTGAGATCTGCAAAAGCCCATCTTTTTGTAAATTTTGTACTAATGCTACTAAATCTTGGGCTAATATCTGAATATCTGGTGGATAAAAAAGGAAAGCAAACAGTACTTATTGTATCTATCATCGCCATTGTCCTTTCTGCTGTTAATATCTGGATATTCTCAATCAATCAAGGGATTGGATTAATAATACTTTTTGTGATATTAGCAGTTCTTTTCTGGGTATTTGGGGTTAGAAGGTTGAAGATAGAGAAAGTGGTATCAAAAAATATACTTTTTTCAATAATTGGTATCTTAATTGGGGTTCTGGTCCCAACTATATTGCTTCAAATTCCATCACTTAGAGAAGTGATAATTCCTAAGAGCATAAATGTTGTAGCACAGGTATCTTTGGGCTCTGATGTCTCGTGGATAGTTGCTGCATCTGTTTTTGTATCGTCTTTCATCCGAGGTCTATTTGGTATGGGGGTAGATACATACTCTATATCCTACAATCTTTACAAGCCACTAAGTCAGAACCTTCTACAGTACAACGATGTCAATTTTTACTATGGCGCAAGCGAACTGTTTACCCAGTTTACCAATAATGGCCTCTTCTGGTTGATAGTCTGGGGAGTATTCGGATTCTTAATTTTGAAGATGATTAAAAAAGATCTAGGAAAGGTTAAGATCTACAAAGAGGAGATTGAAAAAAGTTTGATATTGATAATTGTTGACCTCTTGATCATATTTATATATCTAGCTTCTCTTTTTGCCGTTTACGGAGTACTTATATTCTTGATTCTTTTAGTAACTATCTCTTTGAGAAGTGTATTACTGGAGATATTGAGTAAAAATACAGAAGAAAAATTCGTCATAAAGCTTTGGACAGCAAATTTAAGACCAGATGGTGAGAATGGGAAAATGTCATACAATATTAATATTGTTCTGACTGTGCTGACACTGTGCCTAGGCTTTGGAGCACTCTTAGTTTGTGGCTCCAAGTTCGTAGCGAGTGCATATTTGTTAAAGGCTGAATCTTTCTATGTTGAACAAAATGCAAAATATGCCGAAGTAGAGCCAACAATAGAGGAGAGGAAAGTATTTGTTAACTCTATGTCATATTACTATGCTACTGCTGCCAGGTTTGATGGTAACAATCCTTTGATAAATAGAAAAGCAGGAACTATGTATTTGGAATTGGTTGGTATTGCAGCAGAGGAATACTCTACGGGAGGAGATGATAGTGCCGAGTTAATTGCTGCTGTTGGTAAATGGAAAAACTATGCTTTGGATTATACCAGAAAAAGCATAGATGTCTCAGCAGATGTATATTCCAACTGGGATGCTCGTGCTAGTGTGTATCTAGGGCTTGTTGGCATGGGGTTTGGTGATTATGCCTCGGATTCGCTGTATTCTCTAGAACAGGCTTCTGCTTTGAATCCATTAAATTACCAACTTTACTACAACGAAGCACAGGTATATTTGATTAATGGAGATAAAGATTCAGCACTTAGTGCATTGACAAAAGCTCTGGGTATAAATGCACAGCATATACCATCTATATTGCTAGCAGGAGAAATCAATAATCAAAAGGGGAATAAGGATATATATGAATCATATCTGAAGGCGGCCAAGAAGGTTATGGAAACGAACAGCCAAACGGATACAGAGATATATCAACAGGTAGTTGAGGAGCTAAATAGTATGGTATCAGGAGATTAGATATAATACGGGGATCCTCTGAACAAACATATCGCGTTGACCTTGGTTCTGTAACCATATTCCTTTCTTAAAACATTACATATATTCTCTAGGGTCCTACCTGTAGTTATGACATCATCTATGATGGTTATGCTTTTGTACTTCTCGATATCAAATCTATTTTTTATGTAGAAGGGATTAGACATATCTGAAAGTCGTGCATCTCTTGTTTGCCGAGCTTGATGTCTATTCGTATTCTTACTTGCAAGAATGTCCGTTGAGAGATCAGAATTAAGTCTTTTCGACAAATAACGAGCTATCAGTTCGGTTTGATTGAACCCTCTCTCTATTCTTCTCATTGACGATGTCGGGACGGGTACTAATAATGTGTTTTTCAATATCGGGTTGTAACAACTATTCATGAGGCTTCCGCTGAGCAATATTGATATCTCTCCTGCGATATCTTGAACATTTTTGTATTTGAACAGCTTCAAAATTTTTGAGGACAGAGCGTTGTATTCCCAAGCCACAAATACACTATTCATGGAATTAAAATTCTTACATTGATCATGAGTCATGTATTGTGGTGAAAGTTTACGACAAATGTAGCACTCGGGGAGATTTCGCTTAAATCTCTTCATGCAAATATCACACAGATATGACCCGTGTCTATTGCAAACACAACAATATTTAGGATATAGTGCATCCAAAACGCTATTCATCCTTAAATTTTACAGATCAAAAATTACAAAAAGATGAATTGATAAATATTAGAGTTTAAATTATGATATTAGTCGCATAAACTCCACGCTTAAAATATGAAGAAGCTAGGTTTAAATAGAAACGGAATATTTATTGTAATGATTATCCTTTTCGTTACAAAAATATTGGGATTTATAAAACTCAGAACAATTGCTCAACTATTTGGTGCCTCACATGAATTAGATATCTTTTGGGCTGCATTTACCATCCCAGATATGCTTTTTACAATAATTGTAGCAGGGTCCTTGAACGCGGCTATTATTCCAATCTTTTCAGAAGTTTTCTACAAAGAAGGTAAGGCCAGATTAGATAGTTTCTTCAATCACCTCAGCTTGTTACTTTCTGCTCTTTGTATTTTACTTGCAGGAATATTTTTCATATTTACCCCACAGATTACATCCGCGATTATCAACTCCGAGATGTTACAGCAGGTATTAAACTTCTCAGACAGAATAGATGCGAACGATTTCAACCTCTTTGTCTCAATAACCCGTATAACCCTAATCTCTCCAATATTGCTTGGGTTCAGTAGTATTGTAACTGGTTATTTGCAGGTAAAAAAACAATTCTTTGTAACATCTCTAGCACCTCTGTTTTACAATCTGGCCCTCATAATTGGGCCAGTTATTTTTGTAGCATTTGGTAAGATGGGAGTTGAAGGAATTGCAGTCTCCGCAGTATTAGGTTCTCTTTTACATCTAGTTATCCAGTTACCGAAATTCTTCTCTGACTACCAACAGAAATACTCAATCTCCCCAAAAACATTTTTTGCTGCTCTAAAAGATAGTAAAGTAATTAAAGCCATAAAGCTGGCGATACCCAGGACGATCAGCATTGTTGGGGAGCAGGTAAATACGGTTGTAAATACGTTAATCAGTTTTTCCTTGGCATCTGGAGCTCTAAGCTCCTACAGATATGCATTAAGTTTACATCAGTTCCCAATTAATATCATAGGGAGTGCTGTCGCCCAGTTAGCATTACCAGACTTGGCTCAATATAGTGAACCTAAGTATAAGGACAAATTTACAAAAATATTTAATTCTTCCATACAGTTTGCGTTGTATCTGGTCTTGCCAATAACTGCGATCTTCGTAGTGCTTAGATTGCCAATAGTACGTTTGGTGTATGGATCTGGAGCATTCGATTGGAGAGCTACAATTCTTACATCATGGTGCTTGGTTCTTCTTTCATTCTCGATACTTGGACAGACAATGGATCAGATAATACTCAGAGCGTTCTATGCACTGAAAGAGACATGGTTGCCACTCATTGGTATTGGGATCAGTATTCTTGTAAATATAGCAGTTGCATATTTCTTAACCAACTTCTTTAGTCATTACTATGATTGGAGGCCAATCCTTGAGCAGATGCTTTCCCAACTCTCTGTTGCCAATGGAGATGGCTTCTGGGAGGTTGTAAAATCATTCTTCAGAGATTTTGCAAGATGGTGTACAAATAGAGGAGATTCAGATCTTGCGGTAGGTGGTCTTTCATTGGCCCTTGGTTTCTCGTACGTTGTAGAAGTTTTCATCCTTTATGTTTTACTTAATGCAAAGACAAAGATGATTACCTTCAAAAATACAGTAAAGCCACTTCTTGTAAAACTGTTCAATACACTTCTAATGGGTATAGGGATGTATTTACTCTTTAAGCTTTTCGATTTTAAACTTGATACCTCAAGAACAATGTATATCATTCTTTTAACTGTAGTAACTGCTTCGTATGGTGCTTTGTCATATTGGGTAGGCTCTAGAGTATTTAAAATAGAAGAGGTATATATATTCGAAAAATGGGTAAAGAGAATGTGGTGTAAAATATTTAAGCCTAGATCAGATGAAGAAAATCTTTAGTGCTCTGCTGATAATTCTTGTCTTAGCAATTGGAATTATTGTTGTCCCTGTTGTCTCATATATATCTTGGAATTCTAGCTTTTACAAAGAAATTCCACAAATGTATTGTAAATTAAACATCACAGAAGAAATATCTTTGGATGACAAATTTAAAGATTTCGTTCTTTCTGATGAAGAGACTACATTTGTGAGACTTGATCCGGAGGAGGTGATTACTCTTTTAGGAAATACCAACATAATCAATGGGGGAGAGATAGAGAATCTTTGTATTACAACAAGTAAAGGATTGTGGAAAGTATACGCAAAAGTAAACCTACAGGGTATACGATTGCCGTGGTTTGTTTTGGATATCTCAAAAGATAGTATCGAATCGGCTCAACTGTATGTTTCAAATATATACCTCGGGAATCAGTTGCTACCAACCAAGATGGCTAATGGTTTGAAAGGCGAGATTAACAGGGGGATTAGTGATGCATTGGTGCTGGTAAGTGAAAACAACTTCCTTGGAAGAACCATAACCAATATTGAGCTTTTAGAAGATGAAATCGTAGTAAAAGGGACTATTTAGTCTTGACAAAGTAATCCTCTGTGATAGAATTTTAGCAATCGTTAAATTAATCTGCTAAGTATATTATGTCAGAAAAAACAACTATACAGCCCCTCGGAAAACGAGTACTAGTACAGCCTGATGAAGTAGAACAAACAACTAAAGGTGGTTTAGTTTTACCCCCTAGTGCAAGTGATGATAAACGACCTGCAACAGGTACAATTTTAACTTTGGGTGTAGGTAGGGACGATGGAAAAAATATTCAGTTTGATGTTAAGGTGGGAGACAGAATATATTTCAAAAAATATTCTCCTGAAGAGATAGAAATCGAAGGGAAAAAATATCTTCTCTTAGATACAGAGGATATCCTCGCAGTTATTAAATAGCTAAATTCTAATCAAGTACTACTATGTCAAAAGGAATAATTTACAATGAAGAAGCAAGGAAAGCTCTCAAAGCAGGTGTCGATACAATATCCAATGTTGTTAAAACGACATTAGGTCCTAAGGGGAGAAATGTTGCAATTGCTAAAAGCTTCGGATCCCAAGTAATAACTAAGGATGGTGTAACAGTTGCAAAGGAGATCGAGGATAAAGATCCATTTAAAAATGTCGGAGTTGAGATGATTAAAGAGGCGTCTAACAAGGTTAATGACCTTGCCGGAGATGGTACGACAACTGTCGCGGTTCTAGCTCAAGCCATAGCTAATGCAGGTTTTAGAAATGTATCTGCGGGTGCAAATCCAATCGCAATCAAAAGGGGGATAGACAAGGGTGTTGAGATGGTTGAAAAAGAACTTAAGAAATCTGCTAAGAAGATCTCTAAGAAAGAAGAAATTTCTCAGGTTGCTACAATCTCTGCGAATAATGATAAAGAACTCGGAGATATGATTGGTGGTGTATTCGACAAGGTAGGAAAGGATGGGGTCATTACAGTTGAAGAAGCAAAGGGTTTTGCAGATGAGGTTGAATATACAGAAGGTATGGAATTTGATAATGGATATGTAAGTGCATATTTTGTTACGGACAGAGAATCGCTTGAAGCAGTTATGGAGAATCCATACATTTTCGTTACAGACAAGAAGCTTTCTAATCTCCAAGATATTCAAGCTATTGCAGAGAAGGTACTGAGTGCTGCAGATAGGCCATTGGTAATAATTGCCGATGATATTGAGAATCAAGCTTTAGCTACATTGGTTGTAAACAAACTTAGAGGTACTTTGGATGTAGTCGCGGTTAAGGCTCCAGGGTTTGGTGATAGAAAGAAAGAGATGCTTAAAGATATTGCAGTATTAACAGGTGCGAAGTTTGTATCTGAGGAGTTAGGTAATACTTTGGAAGCTGTTGAACTTGCAGATTTGGGTTCCGCAAAGAAAGTTGTAGTTTCTAAAGAGAATACAATCATAGTAGAAGGTAAAGGGTTAGCTGATGAGGTTAAGGAGCGAGTCAAAGAGATCAAAGCACAGATTCAGAAGACAACATCAGACTATGACAGAGAGAAATTGCAGGAGAGATTGGCAAAGCTCAATGGAGGGGTTGCAGTTATTCAAGTAGGTGCAGCTTCTGAAGTAGAAGCAAAAGAAAAGAAACAGAGAGTAGAGGATGCTATAAATGCTACTCGTGCTGCTATTGATGAGGGTATTGTCGCTGGAGGAGGTTTGGCATTCCATAATGCAAAGGCTGTACTGGAGGATGTTAAGCTTGATGATGTAGATGAACAGATGGGTATTGAGATTTTGAAATCTGTTCTAAGTGAACCATTGAAACAGATTGCAGAGAATGCTGGAGAGGATGGTGCTGTAGTTGCTGCTAATTGTCATGATGTTACTGGTTTTAATGCTAAGACTGGAGAGTATGTTGATATGATTAAGGCTGGTATTATTGATCCTGTTAAGGTTTCAAGATTGGCTTTAGTAAATGCTGCTTCTGTTGGTACTATGCTGATAACAACTGAAGCTGTTGTAGCTGATTTACCAGAAGAAAAAGATAAAGCACCTATGGCCCCTGATATGGGAATGGGTGGGATGATGTAAAATCCAGATTAGGATATTAGACTATGGAGGGGGAGGTGAAAGCCTCCTCTTTTTTTATGTAAAAGCCGAATGACTCTTAGCAATATTTTCGAGAATTCTCTTAACTCGAGGCAATATATCAGTTGCCATTTCCATCTTTGTTACCTTCCCTTCCGGATTTATATATTCGCTAACCCTTCTCATATCAGCATCTTTAAACCTACATAAAAGGATCCCTCGATTATTGTATACAGGTTCCCTAAAATCCTCTTCAATCTTAGAAGTTGTTTGTTTCTCAAGGTGATCCAGTAAAATCTCCATCAATTGGTTCTCATTATTAAAGGGAGTATTATTCATCTCTCTGATCAAATTTGCTGCCATGAATAGCATACGAAATGTAGAAATAGTATATGATCGTTCGATATAGAAATTCTGATCCTCGAGTGGAGTATCTGTTGCTCCAAGAGTAAAAAGTTTCTCTTGCATAAGTTCAACATTGGAATCATCAGTACCTTTATACGATATTCTAGTAGGCTCTTTATCGGATGAATTTTGGTATATCTTTGTTAAATCATTTGAGAGATAATTCAAAATTCTATAACTATTATCTGAAGCAATATCTTGAATATCCGAGATAAATGAATCATAGTGAACCTCTTGATTTTTTCCATCATAATATCCTTCCATGAAGTTTCTATCAGGGCTAGACGTTATATCCTCTGCGCGATTGGATTCTTCAGTTGGATTGATTATCATGGTAAAACCATTATACCATGCTTAATATCTAACCTCTTGTGCTAATACTTTTCCAACAATATCTAAATTGTTGAAAGATTTTATAGAGATAACTCTTAATAGACTATCTTCTCTAATCAACACCATATCATTAATATTAATCTCTGAATTGGTAGATACAAATACAATGCCATTAGAACCATCAATGATCTTCATATCTACAGCGAAAACCTCTGGATCTAAACGCAAAATCCAATCAGGAGTATTGTAGTACAGATATGTATCTTCCTTCCTAAAATCTTTTGCATAGGTAGTAAAAAGTGGGACCCTGTTAAAATTCAACTTAATACTCTTCTCTGTAATATCATTTAACAAATCAGATGGAGTAGTATTCAATGCTTTGGCCAATGAATCTAATTGATTGAGTGGGGAACTAACACCTCTTTCATATCTTGAAATCATCTCCCATGTTTTTCCAATCTTGTCCGCCAACTGTTGCTGTGTAAGCTTTTGTCTCTCCCTGTATATTTTAATATTTTCACCGATATAATTATTGTTCATATATATAGAATTGTAGTTACATTAAAAAGAATAGAGAATAGAACAAGAAGTCGTTTAGGAGACATTGGATTCCATATTGCAAACAAATTGCAAAGAAGATAAGGGATAATATTGAGAATGAATATGTATAAAAAAATAAAAAAGCTTTATCTTGGTATAAGCAAGGAGAAGAAGGCAACAATATCGGATGTCATGAAATTAAGAGAGATTGTAAATGGAGTAAGCAACCAATGACCATTTCTTGTTAAGCCATTCATCCGCAAGTTCTTGTTCTTCAAGTAGGTCTCTTTGAGCTAATTCTTTTTTTATAATATTACCTTGATGAGGTTTGTCA
>CAZKXP010000026.1:0-9530 GCA_964556955.1 uncultured Candidatus Saccharibacteria bacterium | reverse complement strand
TGTATCTTGTACTCAGATTCCTTACTTGCTAACCATGTGGATTTCTGATTGGAAACCTGCTGTTGTACATAGTATGTAGTGGTCTGTGCCTTGTATGTATCGAAATCTAACTTAGCACCACTCTCAAGTGCTGCTGTTTCCGTTGGGAACATAGCACTGCTATATTGATCGAAGAAACTCTTCAAATCTTCATCAGAGTAAGTAATGGATGGGGTAAGAATCTTGGTAACCAAAATATCTAGCTCTATCTCCTCTCTTAATTCCCTGTCTGTTAAATTATTTGCTTCCAGTGCAGCTTCATATGCTTCTTGTCCACCCAGACTATTTATGATCTGATCTACTTGGGAAGAGATTTCCTCGTTTGAAGCAGTATATCCTTCTTTTTCTGCTTCCTGTCTTATTATCTCATTATCTATTAACTGTCCTGCAGCAGCCTGTCCATATGCTTGTTGAAGTAATTTATTCCATTCAGATTTAGATACTCTAACACCATTGACAATAGCTACGCTGTAATCATTATTTAAATACTGTACACCCAAGTCTATCAATGCAAATGAGCCTACAATTATTAATACCAATGACACAACTTTACCTACAAGTTTCCAACTCTTCCAGGCTTTTACTTTTTCAAAAAAATTAGATATATCTGGCATCTTTACCCTGATTTTCATCTTTGAAGATTCAGGTTTCTTAACTGTGAACTTAAACTTTGGGGAAGTTGTTTTGGGCTTTTTGTTACTTACTTTCTTGTTAGACATCGAAAGACATATATGAACTTAATATTGATATATTAGCAGAATATATTGTTAGAGGAAAGGGGTTAGGTTGGATTGAGGTGAACATATATTGTTCGCTTGCCATCGTTTTGTACAACTATGGCGTAACTTTGGTTACAGCTATCAGTACCACGGTACAATGTCCCACCATATGCAGCTAAGACGGGAGCATTCGCAGAGCCATTGGGTCTAGAAAGATCTATTGCTCTACCACCATGATAGTCTTGAGTCATTATCACTGTACCAGCAACAGGCACTTGGTACATATTTGAAGTAACATATGGATAGTTCCAACCATCGATACGACTTATGATCCCAGAACCAGCACCCCATACTAGATATCCAGCAAAAGGATCAACATTTGCAGAAAATGTACCAGAGGTCTTAGAATCTATCCCGAAATGGAGGTGGGACCCAGTAGAACACGCGGATGCTCCAGGGTATATACTACCAATGATTGACCCTCTAGCCACAGGACCACTATTTACCACTTGATCCATATGTGCGTTTATCCAAGCAATGATTGCAGCATCCAACTGTGCTTGCAATGCCTTGTTTTCTCTTAATGCAGAAAGCAATTCTGCGGATTTGGCTTGAGATTGTGCTAACAAACTATTCTTCTCTGCAACTTGGGATTCCAGATTTGAATTTTGTGCTGCCAATTCATTTTTCTCTGCAAGTATGGCCTCTTGTTTGACCTCTAGATCTGCTTTCTGGTTAGAAAGGAACTCCTCTTCTCGCTTTAGTGCTGTAGCTTTCTGGGCATAGTCCTCTAAAGAAGCAATATCTTGTGATCTTGTGGTTATGAGGTATTTGGTTTTTCTTAAAATATTTGAAAAGCTCTTAGAATCTAAAAAGAGATCAAAAGCACTCAGATGTGAATATTTGTAAGACTCTGTAATCCTTTTATGTACAGTATCCTCTAAAACAGAGATTTCTTGTTTCATTAGAGCTACCGCATCCTCTTTATCTTGTATATCTTGTTCCAAAAGTTTTATCTCCATATTATGTGCAGCGATTTCCACCTCAAGGGATTTTATTAAATTCTGTGTCTGTGTTATCTGTCTTTCCATGTATGAGATTTTATCTTCCAAGGAGAGCTGTTTGTACTGTTCGGCATTCAGCTGATTTTGTATGGATCCTTGCTCTTTTTGCAAATTTTGATATTGCTCAAGAAGATAGTTGTAACACTGTACATCTGACATACCAGAAGGACAGGTAGTAGCAGCTACAGGGGGTATATCTTTATATGCTATTAAAAAGAAGAAGAAGGAGGTTAAAACTGTTGTAAATACTATTGTATACAGGACCTTAATGGTTTTCATTATTTCAAATATCTTTTTACCGCACTCAAACTACTTACAACACCGAGCAACGTTCCAAACATTAAGTGAATTATGTAGTAGATGAGTACGAAAGCAATATTAAATGTTTTGAGGAAAGAAAGATTAAAATCAGAAAGCATTTGGGTCAACCAAGTAGCAAATCCTGTACCACCAGTATACAAGACAACTGTATACCAAGGTATTATGATGAGTGAGGCAGCCAAAAGCCCGCCTACAAGTCCATAAAAAGCGCCCTCCAGTATGAAAGGTGTCTTTATGAAGGAATCTGTACTACCGACTAGATTCATAATCTGGATCTCTTCTTTGTGTGCATTAATATTAAATCCAATGGTGATCCTTATTAAGAAGAATGAGATTATTAGTAATCCACTAATCAAAACAACTGCACCAATATTTATTATTCTAGAAAGAGTTTTCAAATTATCTACAACATCTTCGAAGTACATAATTTCATCAATATTGGGATTAGTCTCTTTTTCGACATTCACATTGCTAATGATCTGTAGAAGACCATCTATGTCATATGCCCTAATCTCCAAGCTAGGAGGTAGAGAATCTGCGGTGACAGTAGATATCAGATCTGGGTTGTCTGCGAAATCTTCTTTGTATATCGAGAGGGCATCTTCCTGAGATACATACTGTATATCTGCAATGAGAGTAGGATCATATATCTTGTCTCTCAGACTTAAAATCTCAGATTCTGAAGTCTCCTGCTTAAAAAAGATGATTACCTGTGCTCTTTGTTCGTAATATTTGACAGCTACGCTTCCAAGTATTGCTACACTTACAAAGAAAGATGTAATCGCTAGTACTATTGTACTAACAAATATTGTTGCGAACGAAAGCCATCTGTTTCTTTTTACATTCTTTTTGGTTGTATCTATAACTTTAGAAGTCTTAGTCATCTTTTTCTTTACTTAAATAATTTTTTACATATTTTTCTAAATCTTCTTTTTGTTCCTTCTTGAACTTAAGATTATTCAGGTCAGATTCAGTAAGATTAAGAACCATATCCATATCGGTTATCTTGGCCTTTTCCAATGTCTCCTTAATATCTTTATCTAACCCTTTAAATCTTTCTTCTTTTTCCTCCTTTTTCTTCTCTTTCTCTTCGGTTGTTGCCTTTGGTGCTTTAACAGTATCATAGTCCCCCTTGGTATCTGAGACAATTTTCCCCTTATCCATTCTTACAACTCTGGTTTTCATCTGGTTAACAATTTCTCTATCATGGCTAATTATCATCACAGTAGTACCACTTTTGTTGATTTTCTTTAGTATTTCTAAAATTTGGAATGCATTATCTGGGTCTAAATTCCCAGTAGGTTCATCTGCTACAAAAAGCTCGGGATTGTTTGCTAATGCTCTAGCTATGGCACCTCTTTGTTGTTCTCCACCAGATAGCTGCTGTGGGAAAAGTGTTCTTCTGTCTTGTAATCCTACTGTCTCGAGTAGGTAGTCGGTGGTATCGTTAATCTCTTTATCCTCCTTGCCTAAAATTTCTAATGCGAAGTTAATATTTTCCTCAAGGGTTTTGTTTGCTAACAGTTTAATATCTTGGAATACAATACCAAGCTTCTGTCTGTATGTAGGAAGCAGACGATTTGGTATTTTAGGTACCTCAATCTCCCTAAAAAAGATATTTCCTGAAGTAGGAGTCTCTTCCCGTATGAGTAATCTTAGAAGTGTAGTTTTACCAGCACCAGATGGACCAACCAAAAACATGAATTCTCCATCCTCTACCTTGAAACCTACATCATCTAATGCTGTGATATTTTCGTTGTATCTCTTACTTACTTTGTCAAATAGTAACATGGCAGTTTTAGACAGTTTAATTTCAGTACATATATATATTACTGTAATCTTACCTGCGCTTCAACAAATTCATCAAGATTCCCATTTAGTACTGACTCTGGGTCTTGAGATTCCACGCTTGTTCTAAGATCTTTAACCAATTTATACGGATGTAGTATGTAGTTTCTAATCTGATTTCCCCACCCAGCAATCTTGTAGTCTCCTTTTATCTGTGAAATCTCTTCCAGTCTCTCATCCATCTTTATCCTCAACAACTTTGCTTTCAAAAGCCTCATAGCTGTCTCTCGATTCTGTAACTGGCTTCTCTGTTCAGAGGATTCCACGGAAATGCCTGTAGGAATATGTGTAATCTGTACAGCGGAGGATGTCTTGTTAACATTTTGTCCTCCAGGTCCACCTGACCTTACTGCCTTAAATTCAATATCACTATCTGGGATTTCTACATCAACATATAGCTCAACCATCATTGGTAATACTTCAACCCCAGCGAAGGTCGTTTGTCTTAACCCTTGCGCATTGTAAGGGGATATTCTTATCAATCTGTGTGTTCCATGTTCCTTCTTGAGATATCCAAAAACATACTGTCCTAGAACTTCTAGGGTAACGGAAACAATACCTGTCTCACTACCTTGTAAAATATTAGTAACATTGTAACTCCAACCCATTCGCTCAAAATACATCTTGTACATACGGAGCAGCATATTTGCCCAATCATTAGCTTCAGTCCCTCCTTGTCCAGCATGGATAGTCATAATGGCATCTGCTTTATCATACCTGTTCGAAAGGAACTTCTTGATCGAAAAATTTTCATATCTTTCTCTTAGGCTCTCGTACTCCTCTATCAATTCGTTTTGCTCTGTCTCTTTTTCAATAGAATCAAAGAGTTCAACCAAAGAAGCTATATCTGATTGTAAAGATTGTGCTTCTTCTATTTCATCCTTCAACACACCTACTTTGGACATGACATATTTTGCATTTTCTGAATTTTGCCAAAACTCTGGTTGTAGTGTATCGGATTCTAGAATTTTTAATTCTGAATGTTTGTTAGGAAGATCCAGACTTTTAACTGTATCTTCAATATCTTTCTGTAAATCTTGTATATCTTTTTTGCGTAAATCTACCATTGCAGTATATTATATTAGAGTACTTAATTAACTGCCATACCTATGTTTGATTTTTTTAAGACTAGACAGCCAGTAACGCTTGCTTCAAGGGAGATGGAGGGTAAGAAAAACCTCGTAGCCTTAATTATTCTTGATGGTTTTGGTATACACCCCGACGCAGAAGGCAATGCTGTATTAGCTTCTAAAACACCATTCCTAGATACCGCCTGGACCTATGGCAGATCTACGTTACTTCATGCAGCTGGCACCCATGTGGGGTTACCGATGGAAGAAGCTGGTAATAGCGAAGTTGGACATCTAAATCTCGGGGCGGGGCAGGTTGTATATCAAACACTTCCAAGAATTAATGACGCCATAGAGGCACATGAACTAGAAAAGAACCAAACGGTATCTCAGATGTTCAAGACTGTAAAAGAGAGAAACACAAAAATTCATCTTGTAGGTATTCTCAGTCCGATGGGTGTACATGGTCATATGAAGCATCTATTCTCTCTATTGGAAATTTGCAAAGCCAATGGTTTTGATCCATATATTCATGTAATGCTTGATGGTAGGGATGCTCCCCCACACGATGGTTATCTCTACATGGGCAAACTTTTACAAAAAATTCGCGAGCTTGGAGTAGGGCAGATAGCTTCGATAATGGGGAGATTCTATGGCATGGATAGGGATAACCGATGGGAAAGGACCAAAATGGCATATGATGCCATGGTTGGGCTAGCAGAGGACACTTTTGAAGACCCGGTAGATGCTATCCAAAGAGCCTATGCAAATGGTGAGGATGACCAATTTTTTAAACCGAGAATGCGTGTTCTTAACAATATCCCTCTGGGAGTTGTGCGGGATGGTGATGCAGTGCTATTTTGGAATTTTAGAGAGGATAGATCAAGACAGTTAACTAAGGCTTTTGTGATGAAAGATTTAACATATTTCAGTCGAAGAAACTACCCAAGAGATGTATATTTTGTAACTATGACGGGATATGAAGAAAATCTCTCGGCGCATGTTGTATTCCCACCAGATCCTGTTAAAAAATCTCTTTCTGAGACTCTGGCTGACCTAGGGAAATCACAGATTCATATGTCTGAGACCGAAAAACAGATGCATGTTACGTATTTTTTTAATGGTGGTGTTGAAGCTACACACCCAGGGGAGGTTTTTTTTAATGTCCCTTCCCAAAAAGTAGAGAACTATGCGACTGTACCTGCGATGAGTGCAGAAATTATCAGAGATGAAGCCTTGAGTAAAATAGCAAGCCTTAATGAGAAGTTTTATGATTTCATCCTAATAAATTTTGCAAATCCCGATATGCTTGGACATACGGGTGATTTCAAGGCTACAGTTAGAGGAAATGAAATAGTAGACAGGTGTACCGCAGATGTTGCAACTGCTGTGCTAAACGCAGGAGGTGCTGTTGTAATTACTGCAGATCATGGTAATTGTGAGACTATGATTGATAGGGTAAGTAAGGAAATTGATATAGCCCATACAAATAATCCTGTCCCTATGTCTATATTAACCAGTCCATCAGAGATTAATTCAAAAATGGGTATACCTCTTTTGAAAGTTGGTACAGGAACTCAATCTAAGGCTACTGGACTTTTGGCTGATATCGCGCCAACGTGCTTGGGTCTTTTGGGAGTAGATACTCCTGCAAATATGACAGGTGTAGATATTAGAAAGATGCTATAGCAAATAGGTAAAAAGAAGTATTAATACCCCAAGGCAAATTCGATATATACCAAATACGGATAACCATTTATCCCTCTTAACCTTGCGTAGAATCATTAAAGCAATACCTCCAATGACAAACGGAATGACTAATATGATGAAAGCGTTAACATATGTCATGAAAGATACTTCTGCGAGATTTGGTAGACCAGTATCAAGTATCTCTTCGAGTATGGTCCACATAGATGAACCGAGTAACACAGGTAATCCAAGCACCAAACTATATTCGAATGCTGTATATTTGTTCAACCCTAGCCCGATACCTGCTAGAGTAGTAATTCCAGACCTAGATGTACCAGGAATTAGAGCCAGGGCTTGCGCGAATCCCATAAGCAAGGACTGTTGCCATGTAATATTTTCAATATCATCTATAGCCTCGGTAGAATCCACCTTCCTTTGAGCTAAAACCATGATAATTCCCCAAAATATCAATGAGGCTGCAATTATCCATTCTGCTTGTAAAACCTCCTCGATTTTTTGTTCAAAAAGTATTCCTAATACAGCAGAAGGTATTACAGATGCAAAAATTTTAATGTAGAAGAGGATTTTTTTCTTTGTTAAAAGACCATTTGTAAGCTTCTTCCAGAAAAAGGCCAAGATAGCTATCGTTGTACCAATCTGGAGAGAAGTTAGTAGAAGAATAGAAGTATGTATTTCAATTAGATTTCCGACAATTATCAAATGTGCGCTACTTGATATGGGAAGAAGTTCTGAAGCACCCTGGGTTATCGCTAGTATTAGAAGTTTTAAAGATTCCATGAGCCCATATTTTTAACTAAGATATATTATGCTAATATTTAATATCGTGTTAGTCAAAAAATATCTAAAAATTCTTTCATTTATATTCTTTTTTACAGGCATAGTTTTTGTTACTCCTTCATTTGCTACAGAACCATCATTCTCAATATATCCAGCAGGGGGTATTGTTACTAACAAAGAGGAGGGTTTTACTGTAGATGTGATGATCGACTCTGGAGGAGAAGAATTGATTTCAGCGAGATTTGTCATTACATTTGATCCCCAGTATTTACAACTTACAAAAACAGAGAAAAACAACTCTCTTTTTACCCAATGGCCTGAAGATGAGGCAAGTGTAGACAATACTAATGGAATTGCAATGTTAACGGGCTTCTCACAGTCAGGTGCAGATGAGCTATACATAACCGAGGAAGAGCCCGACATTATGGCCAGACTTACCTTTAAAGTCTTGCAACTAGGGCAGACAGCAATAGATTGGGAATTTACCGGTGATGATAGTACCTTTTCTTCTGTCATGCTAATAGACGGAAGTCCTCCACAAAATATCCTACTAAACAAACCGACCTCTGTGACATTTACTGTGCAGGAAGAGATTGTCGATACTGCTATAGAGTGGAATAAATACATACTTGTTGGTGGCCTAATCTTAATACTCTTTGGAGGCTTAATGATGTTTTCAAAACCGATAAATTTCTCAAAGAAGAGTGGTACTGTAATAGTATATGATAAAGAATAGCTCTGAATTGAAAGTTGCGTTTGTGACAGAATCTCTCTGGAGTATGGCAGGAGCAAATAGGGTGTTAGCAGTTTTTGCAAAGATATACCCTCATGCAGATATCTACGCTTTGTTTGGGGAACCAAAGAATCTTACAGAAGAACTCCAAAGGCACAAGATTGTATTTTCAAGTCTTAATAGTCGCTGGGGAATAGAAAAAACATATAGATATACATATCATCTTTGGCCTAATAATATAGAGAAATTCGATTTCTCCAACTATGATCTTGTCATATCATCAAGTGCTAGTGTATCAATGGGTGTTGTAACACCAGTAAAATGTTTACATGTAGCATATATTCATAGCCCCATGAGATATCTTTGGGATTTGGGGACGCTTAGCGTCTCTAAATTCCGCGGTATGAAGCGAACTATAGTGGATTTTTTGCTTTTGTTCATAAGACTATGGGAGGTCACAGCATCTAATCGTCCTGATATTTTGATCGCCAATTCAAGATTTGTTGCTGATCGTATCCAAAAATACTGGAGAAGAAAAGTTGACGCAGTTGTAACCCCTCCTATACATTTTTACAAAGGTAAAATTTACAAAAACAGGAAGCAATATATTGTAGCTGGTGCTCCGTTTGAGTTTAATAAACGAGGTGATTTTTTGTTGGAGTGTATAAGTGATACAAATATCCATATCAAATTAATAGGATATGGATCCCAGAGGGCTTCTTTAAAAAGAAAATATCGTAAATTTAAAAATATAGAGTTTTTAGATAATGTTACGGACAGTGAAAAGTACGAACTTTTTGCCCATGCGAAATGTTTTGTAATGCCTGGTATTGAAGATTACGGAATATTCCCTGTAGAAGCTATGTCTGCCGGTTGCCCAGTATTGGCATATAAAGGGGGCGGAATTTTAGAAAATATTGAAGAGGGTGTTAATGGGTACTTTTTTGATAAATGGGAGAAGGATATTTTCTTAAAGCAACTTAAAAGAGTATTGAAGAGAAATTGGGATTACGAAAGAATCTCTAAATCTGTAAAGAAAAACAATACAGAAGAGATGTTTAAAAAGAGAATTGAAGATATTATTACTTTTTGATATCATCATACTGTTCCTAATATATGCCGAGATAGCTCAGCTGGTAGAGCATTTGTCTGAAGAACAAAGGGTCCCCAGTCCGAATCTGGGTCTCGGCACCATTATGCGAGAGTAGTTCAGTTGGCTAGAACGACACATTGCCAATGTGTAGGTCGC
>CAZKXP010000025.1:0-9919 GCA_964556955.1 uncultured Candidatus Saccharibacteria bacterium | reverse complement strand
TTGGAATTATATAATTTACATCATTGACGCCTTTTGTATAAAGTTGAACAAAAGGAATAATTAACAGCAGCGTAGAAGAATAAATAATTGTAATCAGAATATAGTAAAATTGCTCAAATTCCTGATGAGACTTTTGTAATATCGGCATCTCATTGCGGGCTATTACATCGCCAAAAGAAGCGGCAAGTCCAGATATGAATATCGCAAGAATACCGCTGATACCTCCTATTATCATATTATAAATACTATATACGCTGACTTGATAAAGAGATGTAAATATCGTAGCTATAACTATGGGAGCGCTGCTTTGGGCACTGCCCAATAATTGCAGATATAATACGTTCCATCTGTCTTTAACAGACTCATAATCCGGAACAACCGTAAAATTTAAATAATTATAATGTTTCTTCGCATAAATCCACAATATTATTGAACGGGCAAAAACAGACAATACTAGAAATATCTGAAGCCATACAATATTTAATCTATAAAGAGCAAAAACAACCACAAAAATAATTTTTATAACGCTTGAAACTATCGTTGCCGATGATATAACATAACTTTTTTGATCGGCAGTCAAAAGAACGCGATATTTGGATAATGTAAAAAAATCCATGGCTCCGGAAGAACCTATACAAAATACTATAATTGCAATTTGAATATCCGATAAATATAAACTGCCGGCAATGAAATGATATGAAAATGCTAATATTGCGGTAAGAATGACAAAAATATATCCTGACTGCAAATAAAACTTACGGCTGGCAGCTAAGATTGAATTAATCGACTCAATATTTTTGTCAGCCAACGGTTTATACAAAGCATATACGGAAGCTCCCGAAATGCCTGCCTCAACCAAAATAAAATATGAAATAAATTGTGTTATTGAAACTATTAATCCGTTGACTTCAGATCCGTAGGCGGTAATTAAAAATCTGGGAAGAATAAAAGCAACGACAACATTCACTAACTGCTGAATAGCCATTGCAATTGAATTATTGACAAAAAATTTTGTTCTACTCATATTATTTTATGATTTCTTTAAGATAATTTATTGATTTTTCTCTTTCTATTTCTAGTATTTTGTTTACAAATTCATAATCAATAAGTCTATCATAATCATTGCCAATGTTATCAATCAATCTATCTCTTAGATTAAATAAATCTAAAATATTTTCTAATCTAGAATTAACATTTGCAGGTAGTGGCAATAAGTCAACAAAAAAATGTTTATTAAAATTTATCGCAAAACATAGTCCGTGAAAAGAGTTTGTTACAATATATTCTGCATTCATGAAATATCCTACCCATTCTTGAGGAATAGGATTTACATATTTTGCATTAATTTTTTTTCTAAAAGCAGAACTCAGATATATAATTTCTATTTTTTTATGTTTAGCAAATTTTTCAGCAAAATTAATTATATCTCTGTCAAAATCCATGAGATACAAAAGAATAAAGTTATTTTTTTTAGGAAAAATTGCAATATTTTCCCAATCATTTTTATCCAGTAACATTGTAGGATCTAAGAGAACCGGAATTTCTTTATCTATCAATTCTTTAATAATATTTTGTCCTTGAATTTCTCTAACCGATAATTTATTAAATTTTTCTAAAAAATATCTAAATATTTTTTTTTGTTCTTCTGTCAACCTATCTTTGCCAAAACTTGCCGCATATGCATTTTTTTTATAATTGTCAGTAACAAAATCTAAAAAATATGAAGTATCATTACCAGTCAAATCTAAATTCCATACTTGGTCACTCCCAACAATGAATAAATCATACTTATCGTTTAAAGAATATAAATCACGTTTAAAAAATATTTTTTTATTAGAATACAAAAAGGAATTGAATTTGCAAAAATTATAAGTTTCCAATAACTTTAAAGGTAATCTTAAAATATCTAAAATTAATTCTTTAAAATTAAAAATTTTATGATTAGGCATTAATTTATATTTAACAGATAGAAAGTTATTAGAATAATTAATAATTTCACAAGAATGTCCTAATTTTAATATTATATTTTTCAATGCCCAAGACTGTAATACCGCTCCATAATTTCTAACTCTGCTAAATGTTAAAATGCCAATTTTTTTCATGTTATTATTTCAAATATTCATTTTCTATTTTTTTTGCGACATCTCTTATATCATAACCTGCGTTTTTTATAACTTGCGAAGAATCTATTCTTTTGAAAGAATTCATTTTATCAAAAACAATATCAGACCAATATTTAGCTGAACAAGATAATGGAATTTTTGTTGTATTAACAATATTAACTTCATCTGGCATATTATCAGAAATAAAACACGACAAGCCTGAACATTGAGCTTCAAGAACCGCTATTCCAAAAGCTTCAAACAAAGAAGGGAAAATAAAACAATCCATTATCTGATATAAGCAATCAACATCATTTCTGGCCCCCATAAACATAACATTATTTTCTATATTTAATTTTTTAACTTTATCATGAATATCATTCTCAAGATCTCCAACTCCTATCAAAATTAATATTGAATTTTTATTTTTTTTATAAATTTCAAAAAAAACTTCAATTAAAAATTTATGATTTTTTTCTTTTGAAAACCTACCCACATTGCCAATCACAAATTTATTATCTATTTTTAATTCATTCCTTAATTTCCTGCGTATTTGATAATTAAATCTAAATTTTTCTGTATTAATACCATTGTTAATAACAGCGAATTCAGTTTTTTTACCGTAAAGAGATATTCCTGCAATACTAGAACAGGCAAATAAATGCGTTGCACTAAATACTATTAATTTAGATAAAATTGATCTATAAATATTTATAAAAAATGAATTTGTCGGTTCAATAAGTAAATGAGCATGTGATATTCTAGTTTTTACACCACATAACTTAGCTGCAAATAAAATTACCCCATTAATACAAGAATAATTAGACTGTACAACATCATATTTGTATTTTCTTAGAAATATAAAACTTGCAATAAAATACCCCAATGCTTTTAGGCAAATTATTACATTTTGGTAATAAATTTTTACTCCAAGATTTAGCACTTCCGAATCATAAAAATATTTCTTTTTAATTGGCAAAACCAAACCAATATCAAATTTATCTCTATTCAAATTACTTAACATATTGATAAGCCATATTTCGATTCCGCCACATCCTAAAGCTTCTACAAAATAAATAATTTTATGTTTATTCATAATATTTTTTATAAGCTAAATACATTGTTTTTAAAACCCATGTAACTAATAGTGATGATAAAAAAAAATTTTTATTAAATAGAAAAACTGGAACTCCTTTAATACCTGTTAAATTTCTATTTCTCAGCTTATTATCTATGGGAATTTTGTTTGAAAAATATTTTAAATCCTCTATTCTTTTTCTTATACTAAACACCTTAAAATCAGTATAAATAAATAAAACATAAAAGATTAATTTATTAACTCTATAAACAAAAGATTCGAAATAAAAATTTTTTTGCCCTGAGTTTTCTATTAATTCTAAAAATTTATATATTAGATTTATAATATCATGAATATATTTATCCGTATATTTTTTAGTCAATGAAGAAGCATTCTGAATGTAATTATAGTAATTTAATCTCGGAGCAAAAAATATTGATTGTGAGCATAACAAATATTTTGTAAGAAAAAACAAATCCTCTCCTTGTATTATTCCCTCGGGAGTCCTTATAGAATATTGATCAATAATTGTTTTTTTAAAAAGACAATTAGATACAGAGTTATCTATGCCATCATTTTTTATTATATGATTCAATAATAATATTTTGTCGTCATATTCATATTTTTGAGTCTTTAAATGAGAATGAATTTTAATTATATTTTCATTATTCTCTATACGATTCATACCATATTTAACTACATCAACATTATATTTAATTAATATATTTATTATTTCTTTATAAGTTCTAATTTCCAAATAATCATCTCCATCCACAAAAGAAACGAAATCTCCTGTTATAATATCCAAACCTTTGTTTCTTGCTGAAACCAATCCAGCATTGCTTTTATGCACAACTTTTATTCTATTATCTATATGAGCATATTGATCGCAAATTTCAGCACTGCCATCTGTTGAACCATCGTCAACTAAAACGATTTCAAGATGTTTATAAGTTTGATTTACAACACTATTTATACATCTTGCCAAATATTTTTCAACATTATAGACCGGAATAATAACAGATATCAAATTCAAACTATTTTCCATAATTCCGCTTCTTTATGTTCCAATTTATAATTAACTGCAAAAATCAAAAAAGTAATTGTAAACCAAAATGGCATTGTATTTGTGTTCTCCAATATAATTGAGTTTATCATCAAATTAACAAAAACAGCTAAAAATAGATACATATCTTTATTTAAACAATTCCTGAAAATTTTCCATAATATAAGCAGTATCATTATTAAACCCAATATCCCAAAGTGCAAAGCAAAACCAAGAAAAGTATTATGAGCCGCCCCTATGCCAGTTATGCTCTTACTGCGCACTGCTCCATATCCGATAACCGGATAAAGTTTGATTTTTTCAACAGTTCTAAGCCACAATCTGATTCTTGTCTGGTTACTGCCGTCATTATACGAATCCCTTATAAAACGATTTGTTAAATAATCCGGCAAAATTAAAAAAGATAATCCGAATATAAAAACTAAAAAAAATATTCCGATAAAAAATTTTTTCAGTCTTGTAAAAAAAAGTATCGGCACGGATAATATTATTGAAATAAATGCTCCTCTTGAACCAGTAAACATTATTGCAAGAAGTATAAATATAAAGCTTATCAAATAAATAAATTTATTTGATTTTTTAAATGAAAAAAAAATTTCTTTCATACTGAGAATCAGAGCTAACGTCAAAAATGACGCGAGATGATTCGGATCAGTCGGAACAAAAAGGTTCAAAGTATAACGGCCGCTTAAACCGTATTCCTCTCTCATTACAATTATAAAAATTGAAAAAATAAAAGCAGATATAATAAAAGATTTTTTTATATATCGCAAATCTTCTATTTGCGGTTTATATAGAACTAATGCAAAAAACATAATAAACAATACTATATACCCCCATATAAGACGCGATGATTCAATATATTCAACACTTGCATTAAGATGCAATATCATTATAATAAACAGTATGCTTATATAAAAATGTTCTCTTCTAAAAACAATTCCGTGTCGAACAGCAGTCATAAAAGCGGCTATTATAACAAGAAGTATCACAGGGGCATAATACCCGCCTACGCCAAGATATCCGCCGCCTTCAAACAACATAAATATAATGGCAAAACAAAAAACTTGAATATTTAAATTCAATTTTAAAAAATTCATTACCTAATCTCCGGCATAATACTTCTGATATTTCAAACTCATATTTTCTGCTGAAAAATTATTTTTAACAATATTAACAGAATCTTTTGAATGTTTCTCATAATCTTCTTTTAAAACAGATTTTATTTTATTCCCTAAATCCTGACTTTCTCCTGTTTTAAAATAAAAATTATTTGTATTCTTTAATATATATTTATGCTGCAGTATATCGGAAAGAATAACCGGCAACCCGCAAGACATTGCTTCAAGGACAGAATTAGGCAATCCTTCGGAAAAAGAAGTTGAAATATAATAATCAGCCGCTTTTAAATATTCATCAACATTACTAATTGCCCCCGTAAACAATACATTTTTATTATTCAAAAGTTCTTTTTTAGAGTTTTGTTCCAAATCTCCGCTGCCGCAAAATATAAAGAATATATCGTTTTGATTTAACCTTTGAATAGCCTTTACTAAAGTCAGCGGATTTTTTCTGTCAATAAAAGCCCCCACCCATATAAAAATCTTTTTATCTAAGGGCAATACTAATTTATTTCTTAAATTTGATTTGTCTTTAATCGGATAAAATTTTTCCGTATCTACGCCATTATCTGCGTATTTAAAATTCATGTACGGATATTTTTCATTTAATAAATCTGCCAATATTTTTGAACAACAAACATTGTTTTTTATTTTTTTCAATGAAAAATACATTAAAAGATACATTATGTATCCTAAAAATCTGCCGTATGTCATCATAAAATCTGTTTTATAATCACAATGTACCGTAACAATTCTTTTATATCCGCGCAAAAATAATGCTGACAATAAAGATGATCTGAAACAATGAGAATGAACAATATCCGGATTTATATCCTTCATTATCTTTTTTATTTTAAAGCCGCCGAATAAAAAACCATTTATTCTGTTTAAATCAATGCAAAAAATATCAATATTAAGACTTTTAAATTCTTCAATCATTGTATCAGCCGGTTCCGGTGACAAAGTCAAAACAAACGGTTTGAATTTTTTTAAGTCTAAATTTTTTATTATATTGAATAAAACCAAAGTAGGCCCGGTTTTTTTTAAAGTTGATATTGTATAGACTATTTTTTTCATCTGAGTATTTTTTTATAAAACAATTTTCTTAATTTATTCGGCATAGCAACTTGAGTTATAAAACGGACTAATATGTTAAAAATATAATATCTATAATTTATAAAATTTAATTTCAGCATTTCATCAAAAATAGATTTATTGCTCTTAAAATACTTATATCCGCCCCTTCTTGCATATAAACCGGGATTAACTCTCATTTCCAATAAAATTTCAGGTATATTTTTCATTTCTAAATTATTCTTTGCCATCCTTATCCAAAGATAATAATCTTCCATAAAGTGAAAATTTTGGTAATTGCCGGATTTTAACACATCATCTCTTTTAAACATTACCGCAGGATGGTTAAAAGGCGAACGTGTTTTTATATATTTTTTTATATCCGTATCTGTTAACGGCACTTTTCTCACGTCCAATTTTTCTTTTGTAACGCAGTTAATTTCCTGAACGTATCCGCTTAATATGCTTAACCGCGGATTTTCACTGAATTCTTTTAATTGCAGTTCAAATCTGCCGGGTCGGCTTATATCATCGCTGTCCATTCTTGCAACTAACTGATGTTTACAAATTTCAAGGCCTTTTTGAAGTGCTATGCCAAGACCTGAATTATGCATAAGCCTTAACACATTAAACTCTAAAGATGAATCTTTTTCATAATATGATATTATCTTCTCAACGTCTTTACCTACCGGTCCGTCAATAACAATAACAATTTGGGCAGGTTTAACTGTTTGATTTACAACGCTTTCTATAGCCTTTTTGACCCATTCGGGATTATCTTTTGCATAAACCGACATTAATACCGAAAATGTATCATTAAACATGCGTTTATTATACCAAAAGTTATTGATAAAAACACTTATAATTTGATATAGTTTTATATATATGAAAATATGTTTTGTGTGCCACGCTAATATATGCAGAAGTTTTTTTGCGCAGGAATTTTTTAAAAAAATTATTAAAGATAACAACATCAGCGGTATTGAAATAATATCAAGAGGTATTTTTGCTTTTGAAGATTGTTCTGTTCCGCAAAAAAATATTGATTTTTTAAAAAAACACGGAATTGAATATAAAAAACATGCTCCAACTTTAATTGACAGAAATGATATTCTGACAAGCGATTTAATTTTAGTTATGACAAACAAACAGTTGGAAACGCTTATTGATAAATATGCCGAGTTTACGGATAAAATGCATTTGTTTTTATATTTTGCCGAAAATAAAAATTACGATATGGAAGATCCGATAAATAAAAACGGCAAAAAATTTGAAGAAATCGGACTAAAAATAAAAACGGCTGTTTTAAATATTGCAAAAAAATTAAATTTGATTGATTTGTCCGAATTTTAAAAAATTTTTAAAAAGAGGTTATAAAAAAATGCGGTTTATTTTTGTGTTTTTAGATTTGATTGCTTTTTTGATAATATCCGCCATAGTTCTTATTTTAAGAACAAATTCCTGGAATTTTAATTTTTTTATCTCAAATTGTTTTGTTTTGATACCTGCATTTTTTATTATAGCTCTTATTCTTCTTATTTTCTCTTTTTATGATTTTAACAAACTGCATAAAATAAATTATAGAAATCTTGTAATAGCTTTTATATTTACTTTTCTCTTTTCATCAACCATTATCTATTTTCTTGCGCCGGTATTTAAACTGGTAACGCCAAAAACAAATTTAATAACAATATTTATAATTTATTTTATTTACATTGTCGTTTCAAGAAAAGCATATCTTGAATTTCTAAAGGCAAAAACAAATGTCGTTTTAATAGGCAAAAGCAGGACATTGACCAGATTGCATAAAGAATTGTCATCTTCCCCTTATTATAAAATAATCAGAAATTTTGATGAATATTCAAATTATCTGCCCAAAGAAACGGAACTTGTGATACTATCAAATGCTCTTTTATCAAACGATAAGCAAATTTTAAATGCCGTTTTTGAGAATGTTTTGACAAAAAACATTGAGATAAAAACCGATGTTGTTTTTTTTGAAGATTTCTTACACAGAACTCCCGTTGAAGGAATAAAAGACAGCATCTGGCTTTTTCAAAGCATAACGACAAACTGCATAAATAACATTATTTATTTCATAATAAAACGCGCCATTGACATTATTGTAAGTTTTTTTCTTTTACTGTTTTTTTTGCCGATAATGATTCTTATTTACTTTTTAATAAGATTCATAGATAAATCAAACCCCGTATTTTTACAGGAACGAATCGGAAAAATGGGAAAACATATTTATATTTTAAAATTCAGAACTATGATTCCCGATACCGAAAAAATAACAAAAATTGGCAAAATTTTAAGAAATTTCAGGCTTGATGAAATACCGCAGCTTATAAATATATTCAAAGGCGATATATCTTTCGTTGGACCGCGTCCTATATGGACTAAAGAATATAAATTCATAAACGAATATATTCCGAATAATCCTGTCAGAACAATGGTTATTCCGGGATTAACCGGACATGCCCAATTAAACCACAGAGCGCCTATAGTTTACTGCGTGCAGGATAAATCTTTATTTGAAAATAAAAATCCCGATATTGTTTTTGACGATGCATATAAAAGATTGTCTTATGACATATGGTACATAAAAAACCGATCAATATTTTTAGATTTTGAAATAATATTAAAAACCGCAAAAAGAATGTTTATAAAAGATTCTGTTTTAAAAAATTAATTTTTAACTTATAATTATACTATGCAAAAAATTATGCCGTATGTTTTATTTCCGGTTTTATTCTTCTTGGCAATTACAGCTTACTCCGATGATTTTACGCTTGGCATTTACGGAGTAAATAATCCTCAGGATATTGCCGTCGTAAAAGATGCCGGTTTCAATACTATACAGACATATGTAAAAGATATTACTGTAATAACAAAACTTGCCGAAGAAGCAAAAAAACAAAATATGAAAATTATTGTTTATCCCGATAATTTTTTAAAAAAGTTTAATCCGAAAACATCTATTGATTTACCGGTTAAAGCATGGTACCTGTTTGATGAACCTGACGTCAACAATATTTCACATATTGAACTTAACGATTTGTATACGAAAACAAAACATTTTTTCCCTTCGGATAAAACAGTTTTTGTTATAGGACAGGGCAAAACTGAAACAAACTTTTATGATATTGCGGATATTTTAATGGTTGACTGGTATCCCGTTCCGCACTTAAAGTTAGAATCTTTGGGACAGCAGATAGAAACAGCAAAAAAAGAACTTATTAAAATAGGCTGCAAAGACAAACCTTTATGGGCAGTTATCCAAATTTTTGACTGGCGTGAATACAAACAATACAGACACGATAATGACAGAATCGGCAGATTTCCGACAAAAGATGAAATAAGATTTATGTCGTATGACGCCATCTTTAACGGTGCGACGGGGCTTTTTTATTTCATTTACACATCAAATGGCATACCGTTGCCTAAAGCAAAACCTGAAAATTGGAAAGATGTT
>CAZKXP010000024.1:2670-10274 GCA_964556955.1 uncultured Candidatus Saccharibacteria bacterium | reverse complement strand
TGGAGGGGGCTTTCCCATATACTTTTATCATGACATATCCTAAGGTAATACAAAATCGAATAAGTTGGGTACCTTGAAGTGGAGGGGGCTTTCCCATATACTTTTACCATGACATATCCTAAGGTAATACAAAATCGAATAAGTAGGGTAGAAGGACAGGTAAAAGGAGTAAAGAAAATGATAATGGATGGTGAAACAGATACAAAGGTAATGACACAACTCCAAGCATGTATATCCTCCATGGAAAGTCTAAAAGTAGAAATGATAAAACAAGAGATGAAGAATTCTCTTGTAGAAGATGTCAAAAAATCATTGGGGTTATCCTAATAGTTTCTTCTACTGCCTCAGAAGAAATTTGATATACTAAGTAGTAAAGTAATTTAAATACTAGAATATATGAAAATCAAGAAAATTGGTTGGACAAGCTTTCAAATATCAAATTCAAATATCTCGGCTATGACAGACCCATTGATGTTGGTTGAAGCTGGGGTTAGTTTCCCCAAAACAAGTACCGATATTGTTGTAGTAACCCAATATGGCGAAGATATAAAGGAAGGGATAATCAAGGACAACAAGCTTGAAAGCAAGGTGGTACCAGAACATCGAGAAAAGATCTTCGAAATATCAACATCTGGGGAGTATGAGATAGGGGGGCTCATGATCAGGAGGGATATGGATTCCGATATGTACATCATCGATGAGAACAATCTAAGGGTGGTATATCTTGGTGGCACGAACAAAGATTTTGATCCTGCGAAACTTAAGAACACTGGAGATGTTGATGTGCTGATTTTGCCAGTGGGGGATGGAGTAAACTTCATGGACTTTGATACGATGGAGAAGGTAATCTCCGAAATAGACCCCGCCATAATACTTCCGTGTGCATACAGCGAAGAAGGGCCTAAAGGGAATGCATTGAAGAGCAAGGAAGAATTCATCAAGCACTTCGGATTTGCTAATGTCCGAGAAGAGAGCTATATCAATGTAACTAAGAAAAAGGTTGACGAAGAAGATCAACAAAGTGTAGAAGTAATATTTTTGTAAAATATGTATATATGACGGAGAAAGTACCGCCTCAAAATTTAGAAGCAGAGCAATCATTGATTGGATCTATGCTGATAGATAAAGATGCGGTTATTGCTGTATCTGGATGGCTTTTTCCGGAGCATTTCTATGATGAAAGAAATGGGATGATCTATGCCTCTATATTAGACCTATTTAATGATGCGCTACCGATCGATTTAATAACGTTGTCCGATTTACTCAAAAAGAGGAAACAATTGTCAAAAATCGGTGGTAAGACATATCTTGCAGATCTTGTAGCCATGGTACCTACCTCTGCCCATGCAGAAGAATATGGCACTATCGTGAAAGAAAATGCTACTAGAAGAGGATTGATAGCTGCTTCTCGAGATATCACAGAGTTGGCTTTTGATGAAGCAAAAAAAATAGATACTGTCATGGATCAATCCGAAAAGAAGATTTTTGATGTAGCACAGTCGGGTACAAAAAGTAATTTTGTACACATCAAAGACCTTCTTAAAGAAGCCTATGAAAGGGCGGAGAGGGCAGAAAATGATGAAGCCTATCTTGGTATTTCGACCGGATTCAAAGACCTTGATGACCTACTTGGTGGTTTCCAAAAATCTGATCTGGTAATTGTGGCAGCAAGACCATCTGTAGGAAAAACCTCTCTTGCTTTGGACATGATGAGACATGCCGCAATGGGTGAGAAAAAGACAGTAGCATTCTTCTCATTGGAAATGTCCCAAACTCAGATTATGGATAGATTGATTGGTATGCAATCAGGTATCCCTTTCTGGGAAATTAGAACAGGACGATTAAGCGACAAAAAATTGATGAAATTAGCAGAGACAATGGGGGAATTTGGAGATACAAATATATTCATAGATGACCAAGCGGGACAGCATATTAATGCAATTAGGACAAAAGCTAGAAGATTAGCGCTTGAACATGGATTGGATCTCATATTTGTGGACTATCTTCAACTGATGCACGGTAGTAATACCGAGAGCAGAACTCTTGAAGTATCCGAGATTTCGCAAGGGCTTAAAAATATAGCCAAAGAGCTCAATGTTCCTGTAATTGCTCTATCTCAGCTTAATCGTGCTGTTGAGCAAAGACAAGGTAGAAGGCCTCAACTATCAGATCTGAGAGAATCTGGTTCCATTGAACAAGATGCAGATGTGGTCATATTCATTGATAGGGAAGAGACATGGAATCCAGATACCGAAAACAAGGGCCTAGGAGAGCTAATTATTGCAAAACATAGAAATGGTCCAACGGGAGTAGTTAAGCTTGCTTATGTAGGTGAGATAGCTAGCTTCAGGAATCTTTACAAAGGGGAGAAATAGTTCCCTAAGTCTTCATTATCTCAATGATTTCTAGTATAATACGAACACTAAGGTCGAGTGGTGGAACTGGCAGACACGCGGGACTCAAAATCCCGTGCTAGCAATAGCATGAGGGTTCAACTCCCTCCCCGACCATATTATATTTAAAAATTAGGCAAATATGGAGGACTTCTTGCTTAATCTGCTCAATGGTGTAGGGAAAATCAATTTCAAGCTTGTTGAAATAATCTTCTTACTAATATTCATAATATTTTGGATTGTTGTTTTAGATTGGGTCTGGATGGACTCTGGTGAAAGAACTACAAATAGGAGAGCCCGTATAATCTATGTCCTTTTGGTACTCTTTCTGAATGTAATCGGTTGGATCATATATCTAATCATTAGACCATCACAAACGATAGAGCAGATATACTGGGCAGATTTAGAGAGAAGATATCTCAAATACGAGACGGCAGAACTAGACGATTGTGTCAAATGTGGAACTCAGCTTTATCCTGGATATACTTTCTGTCCCAAATGTGGATTAGAGATTAAGATGAAATGCAAGGCCTGTGGTACTTACATTGAGAAAGACAGCGACTTTTGTGCATTTTGTGGGAAGAAGGTGACGGCAGAGGAAGTCGTGGAGGAAGCACCAAGCAAAGAGGTAATGGAACAACAGATACAGGCTTCAAAAGAGGAAGCAGCTATGGTTGTCGAATCTGAGAAGACAAGATACAGTACAAAGAAACGAAGTCTTGCAGTAAAGATAGGGGCTGCACTAATACACAGCTATGAATCTTTGTTAAGCAATACAAAGAAGAATAATACTACTGTACAAGAAACAGAAAATACTGTTAAAAAAGCAAAAAACACAAAGAAGAGGAAGAAGAATAAAAAGCGTTAATACTGTGATATCATATACTACAGTATTAAATTTTTAAAAAGATATTGTGGATAGCATATTGAATTGGATATATCAGATATTTTCAAATTTTAGCCCATCGATATTGTTTCTATGTGTTGTATTCTTTGGAATGTTTGTATGTTGGAGAGGAGCTATTGAGAGTAGAAAAGATAGGTCCTCTGTTTTTGATCTTTTTTTGATCTCTATTTTCCTTGGTTTCTTGCTTGGGAGAATAATTCACATTGTTTCCAATTATCAGGATTTCTCGGGATATATATGGTATTGGTTGCCATATGAGAAGTATGGAGAGCAAGTATATTGGTTTAGATTACTCCCATGGAGATTCTTTAATATTTTTGATGGTGGATTAAATATTCTTTCAATGTTTGTGATGTATCTTTTCTCAGCAAGTTTTTGGTCTTCTATTGTAAAAAAATGGAGATGGAACCAGATGTTCCCGACTATCTATTTTTCTGGAGAGATAATGCTTGCTTTGTCATTTGTATTGCTAGGTTTAAATACTGCAAATGCATCTTGGATTGTACAGGGAGGGATACTTTTACTCTTCCCTGTAATTTCGGTACTACTAATTACCTTTGTTAACAAGATTAGGAAGCCTCTTTTTGAGAAAAGATTGTATTTCGTTGCGAACCTCTTATTAATAGTACTCTCTGTGGGTGTGATAACATATATATATATATCTGGAGATTTGGATATATATGGGAAGATAACTCTTTACGCATTTCTCACTTGGACTGTTTTTGGGTTAATAATTTTCATCAAAGATTCAAGAAAAGCTAATGTAGTCATAGAAAAAGTATCCTCTGTAAGAGAGATAGATATTAATCATCCAATTAAATTTCCAAAGAGATAACACATGAGTACTGTCCAAATCGGTGGGGGGCATGAAAACGAGAGAGTAGACTCATACATCTGTGCCAATTTTAGGGTACATAGTAGGAATTTTTTAACAAATAATTGGGAGAAGTTGGTCCAAGTAAATGGGAAATTGGTAAAACCATCGTACAAACTAAAGGAAGGAGACATTGTAGAGGTTCTGGAATCGGATGTAGATGAGATATTATCAAAACTATCATATGAGAAAATTATACCTCAGGATGCATCTTTAGACATTGTATACGAAAATAGCGAATATCTTGTATTGAATAAACCCAAGGGGGTCTCTGTACATCCAGGAGTAAACAATACAAAAGGGACATTGGCCAACTATGTTGTAGGATATTTAACAAAAAAAGGAGAATATGATGCGACCATGGATAGGGGTGGTGTAGTACACAGATTGGATAAATCAGTATCTGGATTAATAGTTTTTGCCAAGAACAAGGTTATGCAGAAACATCTTCAGAAACAGTTTGAGAACCATATGGTACAAAAAATATATCTTGCGGATATCGTGATAGGGGAGAATTCTAAGGCTGAGGTTTTTAGCAAAATACCAGAGGAAGAAGTTGACCCGCAGGTAGTCATAGATGAATTTGTAAGAAATGGGGATATCCAAGAAGATAATGAATGGTTAAAGGTGGAAGGATATATAGGTAGAAGTAGTATGAACCGCAAGAAAACCATATTCAAAACATATCCTTCTGGGAATGCAAAATATTCCCTCTCCTTTATGCACTTTTTAAGTAAAGAGAAGGCCTTGATAGTTATTAAAACTGGAAGAATGTATCAAATCCGTGCATCCTTTGAATATTTAGGGATATATATAAAAGGTGATACACTTTTTCAAACATTTAAAGGAGGAGCTACCCCAAATGCGATAAAATTAGAATCAATATATCTCTCCTTTGAAGATATGCATGGGAAATTAGTAATATACAGATCTGTATGAGAAGGAAAAAAACAAATACAGTAAAAAAGGTTCGTATGAATTGGAGTAAATTAGTAATTTATGTCGCTGTCTCCCTTGTTCTGTTATTCTTCGGAATATACCTCATATTAATTCTTTCTGCAAAATTCACAGATCCAACACGTCAAAGTGGTTCTCACCAGTATCTTCTTTCTGGAGCAGCTGAAGATTTTGAAAAAACACTAGTTGTTGTAGAAAGCGGTATGGGAAGCGATCAGAAGATCTCAAAAGTATTTCTTTTCTTAACCAATCTTACTAAAAAGGAATCAATATTAATATACATACCCGGGTGGATGTACTTTTCGGGGTTAGAGGAAGATTTCGGAAATAGTATCGCTTTATCCTCATTTCGATATGCGGGGGATTTTTTGCAAGAGGGGCGAGGAATTGAATATGCAATTTGGCAGATAGGGCAAATGCTTGGAATGAAGGTTGATAGATACATTTGGTTGTCTTCACAAGGTATGGATAACTACAAAAATATGTATGGGGATTTTAGTGGAATAGAGGATAAGTACAGAGAATATTACAAAACCTTTGGGGAAGATGTTCTGAGTGACAATTTCTACGAATTAAGCATGATGGCTTCACAATATTCTGCATTAGAGAACATGGCGCACTTAGGGTTAATGTTAGGAAGCCAAGATACTGTTTACAGTAATATGACTTTCTCCCAATATCTTTCTTTTTGGGACAATTTCAATAGTCAGGTCGCAAAAACAGAATCATATGGTATTGACCTTTCATATCATAGATATTCCGTTGAGAATCTCTCCTCTAGTGGTGGCCAGATACGATATTTAAATACGGGAGAATTTGACACTGTATACAGAGAATTGATTTCTAAAGTCGTAGACAGGGCATTGGAGAAAGAAAGAGTTCGTGTAGAGGTATATAATGGGAGTGGGGTAACCGGGGCTGCTCAACAGTTTGGGCGAAAGATTGAAAATTCGGGATGTGATGTGGTGAGATATGAAAATGCACCAAGTACGGCTGATCGTACAGTAGTATATATCTCCAACAGGGAGAGCTATGAGAATTCTTTGAAAATTGTAACAGAAATACTTTCTGGGAGTTTTGATCTAGTAGAAGGTCGTCCTGCTTTCATGACAACGGGTGATATTGTTGTTGTGTTGGGTAAAGATATTTCTCAGATGTATAGTTTCTAGAACATTTGATTAAATGTCTCTTTTACTCTAAAATTTCCATATGATAACAGTCATGTTGATACTCCTAGTGTTTTCGGGTGCTTTCCTAGCCTTCGTTTTGATTCTTGGCAAGCACATGAACAAGGTCGATATCAAGGTGTTTGAAGATATTAGAGCACCACTAGTCATGCAGATACTAGTTCCAAGGGAGAATGATAAATCGGCATTAGCAGCAGAACAGATGTTTGCTTCTGTTCATGGAATACTCAGGGATGCAATTAAATGTGAGGATATAATTAGCTTTGAGATAGTATCAAGCGACGAGGAGGGCATCCGTTTCTATGTTGTCACGCCAAAACATTTGGCGAAGTTCGTAGAAGGACAGATGTATGCTCAATATCCCAATGCAGATATTAGCTATGTGACCGACTATGCTACGAAAGAGAGTACAGAGGAGGATACATATGTAACCTGTGGGGAGATAGAGATGGAAAAAGACTCCATATTCCCAATCAAGACATTCAGAAACTTTGAGGTAGACCCACTTGCAGCAATAACGGGCGCAATGTCCGACCTTGCGATGGGAGAGAAGGCATGGTTACAGATTGCTGTTAGACCTGTATCCAATATTTGGCAGAAAGATTCTAAACGATATATCACCGCAATTAGAGAAGGTAAGGATATACATGGAGAATCAATATTTAGCAAAATTGCAGGAATTCTGACCAAGATGGGGCAGAGTTTGTCTTCAAGTGACACTGTTGTTAAGAAAGAGGTTGTTAAACTAGAACCAGGGCAGGAAGAAGAATTGAAAGAGATAGAGACAAAGATGTTGAAGCTTGGTTTTGAAGTTAAAATAAGAGTAGTAACGAAAGCTAAAACCCAGGAGAGATCGGAGCAGATTCTTAGAGATGTGGCTGCTAGTTTCAAGCAGTTTACTACTGCCCATTTAAACAACTTTATGCATACTCAGCCAACCAAATCAGGCAAAGAGATATACGATGAATATATCATTAGACATATGGATTCGGATGAGCCTGATATATTAAATATCGAGGAGTTGGCTTCTCTGTACCACCTGCCAAATATTTCTGTTGAGACACCAAATATCGCATGGAGTAGGTCTAAAAAACTTGAACCCCCTATGAATCTACCCAAAGCTACGGAGGATGATGTTACAGTGTTTGGAGAAACGGACTATCGTGGAGCTACACTGCAATTTGGTATTAAGAGGGGGGATAGGAATAGACATTTCTATCTTTTGGGTAAAACGGGTGTGGGTAAATCGACAGTTTTTAAAAGTATGTTCATCTCTGATGTTCTTG
>CAZKXP010000024.1:0-2660 GCA_964556955.1 uncultured Candidatus Saccharibacteria bacterium | reverse complement strand
TGCTGGAGATGGGGCTTGTTTCATTGATCCCCATGGTGATACCGTAGAGGATCTGTTAGATTACATACCTCCCAACCGTATCGATGATGTTATCTATTTCAATCCTACAGATGTTGAACATCCTGTGGGTTTCAATCTTTTGGAATTGAAGGATAAATCGCAGAGAGATTTAATAGCTGATGGTGTAGTAGAGGTGTTCAAAAAGCAGTTCGGTGACTCTTGGGGTCCAAGGCTTCAATACATCCTTACAAACACAGCAGCTACAGCACTGGAGGCGCAAGGAACGACCTTGTTGGCAATATTGAGGATGTTAACAGATAATGCATACAGGAAATTCATACTTAAACAGGTCAATGATCCAATCTTGTACAAATTTTGGTCTGAAGAATTTGCACAGATGGCTCAGAACCCAAGATTACTCGCAGAGGCTGTGGCTCCAATTCAGAATAAGGTGGGTAGATTTGTGTCTTCGGCTGTTACCAGAAATATCATTGGTCAAGTTAAGTCTACGATAGATTTGAGAGAGATCATGGATAACAGGAAGATTCTTTTGGTTAACCTGGCTCAAGGTAGGTTAGGAGAAGAGACCGCATCATTGCTGGGTGGTATGATAATCACCCGACTACAAGCGACTGCAATGGAAAGAGTCGATATGCCAGAAGCAGATAGAAAAGATTTCTTCTTGTATGTTGATGAGTTCCAGAACTTTGCAACAGAGTCCTTTGCGAAGATTCTTTCTGAAGCGAGGAAATATCATCTCAATCTTACAATGACTAACCAGTATATTGATCAATTACCTTTAACAGTAAGACAGGCGATATTCGGCAATGTTGGTACTTTGGGATCATTTGTAGTAAGCCAAGGTGATGCTTCAATACTAGAGAAAGAATTTGCACCAGTAGTTTCGTCTGATGATCTGGTATCCTTGGATGCCCATGCTTTGTATATTAAGCTTTGTATTGATGGTATGACCTCTGTACCATTTAGTGGTAGATCTTTGCCAGTAAGATATCAGAAGTTTAATTGCAAAGATGAGGTTATTAAACAATCAAGGGAGAAATATGGTGTAAGTAGAGTAGAGATAGAAGAGAAGATACAGAAATGGAGTAATCAGACATATAGTGAGAAGGGTAATAGGTCTGTAATGCCCAAGAAAGAAGAGAAGCCTAGAGAGGAGAACAAGAAAAATGATTTGGTAGAGGAAGCGCCAAAGGTAGAGCCTAAAAAAGATGAAGAAAAGAAGAAATATACAGTGAAGGTTGAATAGTCTTTGTGGTAGAATATGGTGTTAAATTCACAGTTGTTTGTAATATATGTCAGGACATTCTAAGTGGGATACCATTAAACACAAGAAAGCCATAAATGATGCTAAGAAGGGTAAAGAATTCTCTAAACTTTCTACACAGATTACCCATGCAGCAAGGCAGGGGGGTGGTAATCCTGATATGAATCCTAATTTAAGGTTGTATATTGATAAAGCCAGAGATGCTAGCTTCCCTATGGATCGTATAGAGAAAGCTATTGAGAAAGGAGTAGGGGGAGGAGATAGTGGTGTGGTATTTGAAGAAGCGTCGTATGAAGGGTTTGGTCCTCATGGCATTCAGTTGATTGTAGATACTCTGAGTGATAACAAGAATAGGACGGTTTCAGAATTGAGACAGATATTTGATGAGATAGGGGGGACTATGGGGGCAGAGGGTTCTGTTGCATGGAATTTTGATACGAAAGGATATATCGTTGTTAAGTCTGGACATATGCAGAAAGCGGAGAAGTTTGGTGGGGAGGATATTTTCGTGGAAGATAATTCTGAAGAGGTTATGATTACCCTTATGGATATTCCTGGTATTTTGGATATTAATGAGATAGATATGGATGGGGTTAAGGGGTTTGAGATATATACCGAATACAATCAATTAGCACAGGTTAGAGATAGTATTAGTAAATTGGGTTTTGTATTAAAGGAGGCAGAGATTATTAAAGAACCTAAGATATACAAGACATTACAGGGAGAAGAGTTGGAGAAAGCAAGGGTAGGCATAGAGAAGTTAGAGGATTATGAGGATGTACAGAATGTATGGACAGATTTAGAGGGTTAGTATATAGTATTGTATATAAGCTGCTCAAGTAATTTTTGTATTTTGTACTATGAATTCTGATTCTGGCACGCAAGAACTGCAGTTTACTGGTGGTGCAGCACAATATCTCAAAGAGATAGAACCTGTCTTACAGGAGAGAGAGGCCATGCAAGTAGCATTGGTAAATATTCTTCAAACTTTGTTAGAGTCTGAAATACCTGATGATTATGAGGGTATGAATCTCGAGTATGGGCCGTACAGACTTAGAGCTTTGTATCCAGGGATAGATATAAGTACTCGTGAAGATGTTTTATACTGTACATTTGAAAGAGTAAAACCTTTTGAAGGGGGAGTGCCCCAAAAACTACTTGGCAAAATAGACCCTGATATCGAGAATGAGAAGCAAAGAAGAGAAAGCATGTGTAATCTCCCTATGTATGAAAGAATTTTCGAAAAAGATGGGTATTGTACCGAATTAATATATATGATTGGAGAAAGAGGAGAGGTCTTGGTTGGTACAGGATTATCACTCAATGAGATTTTTGAGAGATCTGAGCGTAAGATTGCGGGAGAAGATATTGTTAT
>CAZKXP010000023.1:0-11086 GCA_964556955.1 uncultured Candidatus Saccharibacteria bacterium | reverse complement strand
CACTAAGCTACGAAATCAAACCTCCTGCGAATCTCACACCTGGAACATATTTCAATCTCATTGTTTTACAAAAGGTCATGCCCTCTACATACCTTAATACTAAGAATACAACAGGTACCATTGACTCTCTCTCTCAGTTAGTTGCTATACACATATTAGAGACTTCAGATACTGGAGTATTGGGTATAACCAGTAACTTTGCATCAATTACAATGGAGGTAGTAGAGAAGGGGATACCATTTCTTAAACCGACAGTAGTCAAGTACACATATCAGAATATTACCAACTATGTGCTAGATCCTAAGGGTGAAATACAAACCTTCGATGGAAAAAGTACCTACGCACCAATATATACACAGATAAATGGGGACAACAAGAAATTGTACCCACAAGATAGCATAGAGGAGACTATAAATATTGGAAACTGGCATTTATCCGATTTACTCTTTGGAAGAAAGATAGTTGGATATTTCTACAATGGTATTGATGAGAATTCCATCATATCTGGACCTATTACTAATAACTACTATGTATATTTGGGAATATCCTTGGGTATAGTTGTACTTTTGATAGTTCTAGTTAAAGCGATAGTTTCCGATAACAAGAAGACTAAATAACCTCTTTGGTGGTTTTGAAAGATATCTTTGCAACATTTCCTAATTCCTTTTCACCATACAATTTTACAAACTCTTTAGCCTTTTCAATTACATAGGTAGCACCTTTTGGAAAATCAAATTTGTATTTGTTAGACATCTTCTCCATCTCATTTAAAAATATCCCCCTAGCTATAACCGATGCTGCAGCAACTGCAATATCAGATTCTCCTTTGTGATGTTGATCTATATTTGCACTTTGTCCGAATCTTCCTAACTCATTCAATATTCTTCCTTTACTACTTGAGAATTGATCAATTACTACAGTATTACAATCAATATTTTTTGATTTGAGATCTTCCAGCCCCATTTCAATAACCTTTGAATGTTGTTTCGCTAATAATATGGCGACATTTTTAGTCTCTTTTTGTATCCTACTGTACTCCTCTGGCATTACAATACTTGCATAATAATATGCGTAATCTTTTAACTGTTCATACATCTCCAATATCTTTTTGTCCGAAAACTTCTTAGAATCCCCTACTCCAATGTTTTTAAATATTTCTAAATTATCACTATTCACAAAACAAGATACTACTACTAATGGTCCGAAGTAATCTCCTTTTCCTACTTCATCTACGCCTAAGTGAGGTACTATGTTTTCATCTTTACTTGCTTTTCCAAATATTTCAGAAAAGTCTTCGCTACCTTGAAGAACTAATTTTCCGCTTGTGTAAAGCATTGCTGTAGAGCCTAGATAGCTTTTCATTCTCCATACTACATATTCATTAGGGGCTTTTTCATTTTTCCAACCTAAGTTAGAGAGTATGTCTTTGTATTTGTCATATTCATTTTTTGAGATTTGGATTGTTTTAGTATTTTGCATATTTAGTACCTTCTGGTGTATCCATTACTTTGTAGCCAGCTTCTTCCATTAATTTTCTGTAATTATCAGCGTCTGCAAATCTTTTCTCAGCTCTGGCTTTGTCTCTTTCTTTTCCCCAGAGTGAAATAATCGCATCTGGAACTGTTTCAGGTTCTTTTTGTACAGCACCTAATCCAAGCCCCAATATTTTGTCAAAATCTAATATGGTGACAAGAATATCTTCTTTCTTGTTTTCTGATCTCAACAACTCATTTACAATAGCCATTACCTCAGACATATTAAGATTGTTGTTTAATGCGTTCTTAAATCTTTCTACATATTCTGGAAGAAGATTTCCTTTTACATCTCCTAACTCAGCTACTCGCTTGGTTATACCTAATCTAGCATTCCTAGCCCCATCTAGGGCCTCTGTAGAGAACTGTAGCTTCGTATGGTAGTTAATGGATGCAAAGAGATATCGAAGATCTAATGGATCATAGCCTTGAGCCACAACTCCTGGAAGATCATCTGCATTATTATCACTTTTAGAAAGTTTCGCATCTTCCTTGGTAACTACCCATTCATTGTGTACCCAATACTTAACAACTGGTTGTCCAAATGCTCCAATATTCTGTGCTCTTTCGTTTGGATGATGTACTGGTATATGATCTATACCTCCTGTATGAATATCAAACTGTTCTCCTAATGCTTTCGTCCCCATCGCAGAACATTCGATATGCCATCCTGGAAAACCTACTCCCCATGGAGATTCCCAATGCATCTCATGATCGGCATATTTACCTACTCGCTTCATCCAGAGTACAAAGTCTGCAGGATTTTTTTTGTTTGGATCTACTCCTACCTCTTCCCTTACACCCACTTCTTTGTCTTCTAATTTCTGTCCTGTGAAGATGGTGTAATCAGGTATCTTTGTAACATCAAAATATACAGCCTGTTCTGTTTCGTATGTATATCCATTCTTCTCCATCATCTGTACAAGCTCTATCATCCTATCTATGTTGTTTGTAGCTCTCATCCAACCATGGTTTTCAACATCTTTGTAATCAAGGGAACCTGGTATTACTTGTCCATCTGGAGCAAGGATATTTAATGCTCTGAAATCATCTAATACCGTATCTATATATTTGTTTGCAACATCTATGGCGGTTATACCTTCCTTCTCCGCCTCTCGGTCCATCTTATCTTCTCCAAAGTCTTCATCATGGCTCATATGGCCTACATCTGTGAAATTCATAACTCGGTTAACATCGTAGCCCAGATACAACAATGCTCTGTGTAGGATATCCCAGTTTACGTAGGCCCTGATATTTCCGATATGCATTCTGTAATATACCGTGGGTCCACAGCTATATATGGAGATTTGGTTTTGTTTTATGGGTTGTATTTCTACAATACCTTTATCTAGTGTTGAGTATAGTTTCATTGTTTTAAATTATATCAGATTAAATCCCTCTTCTCCCCTCCAACGCTCTCTTTAATGTCAGCCTATCAGCATATTCCAAATCAGCTCCAGTAGGCAAACCCATTGCTAATCTAGTAATCTTAACCCTGTTGTTTTTAAATTCTTCCTTAAACAAATCAATAACATAACTAGCAGTAGCCTCACCCTCTAAACTAGGATTAGTAGCAATAATTACCTCAAGGATGTCTGTATCCTTAAGTAACTCACCCACCCTAGCCTTCAACTCCTTAAACCTAATCTCCTCCTCACCAATACCCTCTGCAGGAGATATAACTCCACCAAGTACAAAATAGAGACCATCATAGATACCAGAATTCTCAAATGCAACCACATCCAAAGGCTCTTCCACAACACAAATCTTGTCCTGTTTCCTTAGCTTACTAGAACAGATATCACACTCATCCTTGTCTGAAACATTAAAACACTTAGTACAACTCTTCACCTCCTTATCCATCTCCAACAAAGCATTAGCTAACTTAGTAGCATCTAACCTAGAAGAACGAAGATAGTGATAAGCCATACGCGAAGCAGACTTAGGACCAACACCCGGTAACCTACTAAATTCATTAATTACATTTTCAACAGACTTGGGAAGTACAGACATAGTTATTTACCTAAAAGCCTCTTAATATCATCCATATTAATATCCTGTTGCATATCCTTCTGAAGTTTCTTCTGGTAGTCTTTGAAGGCTTCTTTAAAACCATTTCTAACAGCATCAGCCATATCAGGATCCAAATACTGCTGATCAATATACACATCCTCTAATTCCTGAGCACCATTCATGAAGATAATGATCATACCATTCTTAGACTCACCCTTAATCTTTCTCTCTCTCATCTTAGCCTGCATCTTCTTAGCCTCACTCTGCATCTTAAGCAACTCTACTGGATTAATCATTGTAAAAAGGATAACAAATAATTATGGATATTATACCGACAAACCTACATCCCTTCAAATATCGCCTCTATCTCTGCAGTATCCTTCCTCACTCTTGTGAATGTTTTCTTCTCAGAAGTAACACTCTCCTTCGGTTTCTCTTCCTTCTTGGGCATCTGTGGTAAATTCCTTAAAACAAACTCCGCATCAGATTTCTTCTTCATCTGGCTATTAATATTACACGATATTCTACAAGGGCAACCAAAAATCTTCTTAAATACATTACCTAGAATATCCCTGCTCTTAGGCTCCTCTATCCTCTCCTTGTGGAATGAAAATGGTACCTCTACAGTCAATACCCCCTCATTAAAACTAGCAATATTGGCATTCTCTAAGAATGCATACAGATGATTATTAAATGGCCTCACTTCATTAACAAAATCAACCCATTTCTTTTTAATATCATCCACAGATATCTCCTCATCACTTACGTCATCCTCTTCTTCTTCAGAATCTTCTGCCACCTCACTAGGTAAAGGTTCTTCCGCAGGTGCAATCTTCTTTTTAACATCAGTATTCACAATCTTAACCTCCTCTTTCTCCACAGGCACATCCTTCATCATCTCGGGAATTATCATCTCCAACACTAATGCTTGATTACTTGCATACTTTATACGATTCTCAGCCTCCAAAAACAGATTAATCACCCTATGTATCATCCTGATATCCCAACTACCAAAATCCTCCAGTTCCTTAGCAAATTTACCTTTAATCTTTCCAACCAAGATATCCCTCAATATCATCAAGGAATAGCTGGTAAATTGTTGTAGATTAACCCCCTTCTCCTCCAACCCCTCTACGATTTCCAAACACTTCTTACCATCCCCTTTCTCTAAGCTCTTTAACAAAACTACCACCTTATCAAAATCTGGCAAACCCAATATCTTCCTCACCTCTTCCTCAGTAATTTCCTTCTTACCCTTCTCTTGCCCGCTGTAAACAACATCTAACAAAGAAAGCGCATCTCTGTAACTACCTTTTGCATTCTGAACTAGCAAAGCCATAGCCTTGTCATCGATCTTTAAATCTTCTTTCTTAGCAACATCTGACAGCACATTCTTTATCTCCTCATCTGTGCCCAGCCTGAAATCATATCGTTGGCACCTTGAAAGAATCGTTGGTGGCAGTTTATGCACATCAGTTGTAGCCAAGATAAATATTACATGTACAGGAGGCTCCTCAAGCGTCTTTAAAAGTGCATTAAATGCCTCGGTGGTCAACATATGTACCTCATCGATGATATACACCTTGTACTTGCCCTCAGATGGAGAGAATTCTATCTTCTCCTTCAATTCTCGAATCTGATCTATACCACGATTGGAAGCCGCATCTATCTCTATCAAATCCATCATGGATCCATTAGAGATAGCGTTACAAACCTCACACTCATTACATGGATTCCCATCTTCCTTAGGCTGGAGGCAGTTAACAGCCTTAGAAAGAATCCTCGCAGTACTGGTTTTGCCTGTACCTCTAGATCCAACAAAAAGATATGCTTGTGCAATCTGTCCAGTCTTTACAGCATTTTTTAGAAGTTTTGTAATATGATCCTGCCCTATTAACTGGTCAAAATCTTGTGCTCGGTATTTTCGGTATAGTACGGATGGCATGTATACATACTAGATTAAAAGTAGATATTTTAACAAGTGAAATTTTTGTATTCACAAAGAAACTCAATCACAAAAGGGCAAATTGCTATCTCTTTTTTCTTCTTAAATCCTCTACTGCGGCCTGTAGCATTTCTGTATACAATCCGTAACCAACAGAGTTAATGGCCCCAGATTGATTCCTCCCTAAAATATCTCCTGACCCTCGTATCTCTAAATCCCTGTTAGACAGAAGAAAACCTGATCCCAATGATTGAGAATCTTTCAAAGCAAGTAATCTCTCCTGCGCATTCCCTTGCAAAGTATCGTAAAAAAAGTACGCATATGCCTGCTCCAACGATCTCCCTATCCTCCCCCGTATCTGATACATCTGAGAAAGCCCTAATTTTGTGGCATCATCTACAATCAAAGTATTTGCATTTGGTATATCCAAGCCGTTTTCTATGATGGTTGTACAAATTAATATATCAATTCTCCTCTCTACAAAATCGCCCATTACCCTTGTTAATGTTTCTGTATTCATCTGACCATGTGCAATTTCAATATTGGCTTTTGGAAAGAGTTTTTCTAGCTGCTCCTTAATCTTGTGAATATCTCCAACCCGATTATGCAAGAAATATACCTGCCCATCTCTCCCTAACTCTTTAGATATTGCTTTCAATATTGAATCCCAGTTAAACTTTTCAAAATGATTAGCTATCTCCTTCCTCCCAAGTGGTGGAATTGCTAATACACTAATATCTCGAATCCCTGTTAATGCCATATTTAATGTCCTCGGAATCGGTGTTGCAGTCAGAGAAAGTATATTGGTATCTACTCTTGCCTCTTTTAATCTTTCTTTTTGTTTAACTCCAAACTTCTGTTCCTCATCGATGACTAACAAGCCCAAATCTTTAAACTTAACATCTTCCGCAAGTAGAGAATGTGTACCAATTACAATATCTACAGTACCATTCTTCAAACCATTCAATACATACTCCCTCTCCGATTCCGAAGAGAAACGAGAAAGCGAAACAATATTGAAAGGATAGTTTTTAAATCGTTCTTTAAACACCATCTTGTGTTGTTCTACCAATATTGTAGTTGGTGCTAAAACTGCCACCTGATGACCAGCATTGGTTACTGCATATGCTGCTCTCATTGCAATCTCGGTCTTACCAAAACCAACATCCCCCACTAGCAACCTGTCCATAGGTTTATCATTTTGAAAATCATCTGCAATGTGTTTTGTAGCTAAAATTTGGTCATCTGTATCAGTAAATTCAAACTGGTTAGCAAAACCCCAGAAGCTATCTAGTTCATCCTCCCCATTAATCACAACTTCCGTACTGCTTGCTTCTCTAAGTGCATACAACTGCAAAAGCTCCCTAGCTATCTCTTCAACCTTCTCTTTTGCCTTTAATGATATCCTCTTCCATACTCCACTATTCAATCCTGTTAATGTTGGTCTCTTCTTGCCTGCACCGATATATTTTGTGACCTTGTCTGCAGCGTTCAGAGGTACATACAAACGATCTAAACCTGCATAAGCTACTTCGATATATAATCCACCATTTCGCTCGTGCACACCCAAGAATTTACCAATACCATGATCTTGGTGAACGATGTAATCCCCAGGTACGATTTTCTTCAGAATCTCTACGCTACTAGGATCAACATTTTTCTCTGCCTTCTGATATTTCGAGAGATCAACCTCCCCTAACACTTCAAAGTCTGTAAGTACCAAAGTTTTCAAAGCAGAAAACACCAATCCTCTCTCCAATTTCGAATCTAAGACTAGCTCTTCGTCAATGTTTGATAGCAATGAGCTTTTCTCATCGCAGCCATGTCTTGTAGCATACAGGATTTTAAATCCTCGGCTTTTGAAATTTCTTACAATCTCTCCAAGTACCTTTTCGTTGCTGTAGTTCTCAATCCCGGGTATCGTCCTGATACCCAAATCTACACTCTCCTCTATATCCCCAATCCTGTGCTCCAACTTAATCTGCAACTCCTCCTCAGCTTCTTCGTTACCAAGAAAAATCTCTACACCTGGGGAGAGAAATATCCTCTCCTTTACTGTTCGAAGCTTCTTTCTAGTCTGTATATCCAATATATCTATCCCTTCTATCTGCTCTCCATACAGACTGATCCGCACTATACTGTTCATACTGTAGGGCCAGACAATTACGACATCACCCAAGATCGATATTTCACCCTCATTCCAGACTCTCTCTACTCTCTCGTATCCTAGATCTAAGAAGGTATTAAGGTAGAAATTCTCTCCTGTCTTTACCTTTAATATTTTCTCAGAGCTATCTTCCAAATTAGAAAAAAGTAGCCATACGCGTTTGTTAAAGGCTTTTCCCAATACCTCTGCAGTAAATTCATAGAATTGTGAATCCACACCCGAGACTTTTCTTAATGTACCAATCTGCTCAGCGAAAAGAACCAAACCTTTTGAAATTGTACTTAGTAAGCTACTTACCATCCGCATATTCTACCACACAGGCCAGGCTATAGCCTGGCCTGTGTTCAGAACTAATTAATGTCCCTTCTCTCTTGTACTGCCGTTGTTTTCTACTAGACCAACCATAAGACAATTGAAAATGAATAAACTATTAAATATCCGATACGCAGAGAGGTTGTACAGAATATGAGGTTTTGTAATTATGAACAACCTGTGACATAAGGCCAGGCTATAGCCTGGCCTTATGGTATAATCGAGGAGATAATTTCTGAACCTGCCTTAAGATGTTTTTAGCACATGCCCCTCTCTCTTTTTTAGCTAACGAGGTTATACAGAAGCACAAAATTGCAAAACTAACCCAAAACGAAAAGATTTTCGTAGGCATTATCGCTCTCTTTACAGGTATTCTTCCAGATTTTGATATTTTCGTATTACAAGGGCTAGGACTACCCACTTTCACTCACCACGATATCATCTCCCATACCTTCGTCTTCTACGTCGGTATCTGGTTAATATTCAAGGGGATATTTGCACTCCTTTACAAATTTTTCGACAAGAAAACCTCAAAATTTCTTAACAAAGAATTTCTGAATATTCTCCTTAATACATTCCTCATTGCTACAATTGTACATCTACTTGGGGATTTTTTGGTCGAAAACATAATGGTCCTCTATCCTTTTTCCACCCAGATGTACTCCATATTCAAAACAGTTTTTCAACCCAATCTGTATGCTGGGTATTTCTTCAGCATATCTTTTGGTATTGAAGCCATAGTTTGTGCTGTTTTCTTTGGATATATCATTAATCGTGTTTTCAAAAAAACAACATTCACAAAAGTTCTCAACATCGGCCTCGTAGTTTTCTCTGTACTGTTCTTAACCTCCAATACCTTTGCATATCTCAATACTTACAACAAAAGCTTAGTCTTTGATACAAACAATCAACTGGACCACGATTGGGACAGGGATTTCGTCATTGATACCATGGATATTGATGTGGACAACGATGGAACAAACAATCTTATGGATATTGATATTAAGGAGCTGGTGACGCAGGTACGAAATACCATTAATACTTCTAAGTGGACAGCGTATGATGACAGCAAGATAATATCCCGATACAAGAAGACATATGGCGGATTAAATTCATTTAGACTTCTCAATCAGGCATATTACAATATGCACTCTCCCATATCTCCTGTACTGTGGGATCAAGCAGTCAAGGATGGAGTTGTTTCAAAATATACTGATGAACTGTCGGGGCTTGATAGTCTACATAGCTACTTTAGCAAGAATAATCTTCTGACTCGTCTCACATATGAAGAGACCATATTTGCAACAGGAACACTTTTTTTCATCTCAAATAAAGAGGCAGAGGTCTTGAATGTTGGGATAGTGATTAACAATGATGAGGTTGGAATAGTATTACCATATGACAGGAAACTTCAAATTCACTCATTCTCAGACGTTACAAACTACTATGGTGGAAATGTTGTTGTTGAATTTACAGAATAGTGTCGGAAAGAATCCCTTGTATTGCCAACTCTACAGTCTCTTCAAAGCTCATCCTCTCTTCCTTTAGGAATCTTTTTAATACATAGTCCATCCCTGGGATATTTTTTTCTTCCCTATTTTCTACGCCCAACCTTACACGTCTAAATTCTTTTGTTTTCAATGCATTCTCTACACTAGTAACACCATTATGTCCTACTGGTGATTTCCCATGTTGAATTTTGAATTCTCCCAATTTAATATCCAAATCATCATGTACTAATGTAATATTTTCAATATCTATATCAAATTTCTTTATGAGTTTCTCAACAGCAATACCAGAATTATTCATGAATGTAAGCGGTTTTTGAAGAATCGCAATTATCTTTGATCCCTTCTTTATGAACGCAATCTCTGACTGAAAAGTCTCTTCATGTCTCCACTCAGTTGCAAACAAGGTGTTTTGGTAAACAAATTTCTCCCGGAAAGCGTCTAAGAACATAAATCCAGCATTATGCCTAGTATCTTCGTATGTCTTACCCGGGTTACCCAACCCTATGATTAATTTCATGATATTACATTTTGCAATATCTTCTCCTGTTTTACAAACATTTCAATTTTTTCCTTAGTTTGATCATTCAATTCTACGTCATGATCATACCCAAGAAGGTGTAAAATCCCATGAACTACCAAGCGAAGAATCTCTTCCTCAAACTCTTCTTTCGAGATGTTTTCTTTTACATAATCGGGGCATATATACACCTCTCCTAGAAAGCCTGTATCCTCAAGGTTAAAAGATAACACATCCGTAACAGAATTAATCTTTCGATATTGATTATTTAGCTCTTGCATCTGATCTTTGGAAATCAATATGACATTTACATCTGAGGTTTCAAAGCCTGCAAATTGCATTTCGATCTTAGGAACAAAATTCTGAATATCAAAATCTAATTTCTCTTGGTTGAAAAGATTAAGCTTCATTACTTCAATAGCTCAGAAACAATATTCTTTACTGTATTACCATCAGATTTGGAACCTACCTCTGCCATTACAGCGCCCATGACCCTACCCATATCCTTCATTTCACTTACACCCAACTCTGCGATTTTCTTTTTTACAATTTCTGTAACTTCTTCAGTAGAGAGTAATTGTGGTAGATACCTATTTAATACCTCTAACTGCGTCTTTTCTGTATTCAAGAGATCTTCCCTTCCCATCTTTTCGTATTGCTCGATAGCGTCTGTAATCTTTTTGGTTTCTTTCCTAAGAATCTTCTCTACCTCAGCATCTTCCAACTCTTTACCCGCTTCTATTTCAGCATTTTTAACGGATGCTATAGCCATCTTAAGGATGTTAGCCTCATCTATTCTTCCTTCTTTGGAAGCTGTGAACATATCTTTACGAATATTTTCGGAAATGGACATATATTTTAGAGTTAAATTAAAAGCCTACTTTGCTCTTCTAGCTGCAGCTCTTCTTCTTCTCTTCATCTTGGCCCACTCTCTTCTCTTCTCTATCTTGAGAGATGCAGGGATAATTCTAAAAGCCTTATTTCTGTAGGTTTCTAGAATTTTTTCTCTTAGAACTTCTCTATGAAGTCTTTTGAGGGCACTATCTATGTTTTCGTTTGAATGTACGATAACTGACATTTGAACTCCTT
>CAZKXP010000022.1:0-11116 GCA_964556955.1 uncultured Candidatus Saccharibacteria bacterium | reverse complement strand
GTAAAAAGCTTAACTAGATATTTTTCAAATTGACAACCAGTCATTTTATCAACAGAATAAATATTAATAGTGTCGTTGTTTTTTGAACCAAATATTCTTTTTGTTAGACCAATAACACTATTAATGACCCCAAAGAGAAATAAATCATTATTTTGATATGATCTTCTTCTTCGATATTTTCTTGAACCTCCAAGGAATAAGCTAATTAATATAAAGGCCCAATAATACCAAGGAAGTGATTTGATTATATTCCAATAAAATTCAGTTAAATTGAAATATTCTGTCATGGATAATTAACTTTTGTCAGCATCTTCTGAACTTATAATTTTAGCGTTACTCATGAATGAAATAACACTATTATCAACCATAATATCTTCACGACGAATATCTTTTTTTAGATAAAGACCTTCAAGACTTTTGCACCTACTTAAAGCGACATATGTTTGCCCATGAGCAAAAGCACCATCACCCATATCCACAATAACAGAGCCGTAAGTTTTCCCTTGAGATTTATGAATAGTTATTGCCCAAGCTAACCTTAGTGGAAATTGAGTAAAGGAACTAACAACTTCTTCTTCAACACTTTTGTTTTCTTGATTATAATAATAGCGAATTTTACTCCAAGTTTCTTGAGGAACAGAATATTTTATTCCATCAACATCGACAATAATTTCTTTATCTAACAATGAATAAACATTTCCGATTGTCCCATTAACCCAGCGTTTATCCTTATCGTTTTTTAAAAACATAACCTGAGCACCAACTTTTAATTTCAAAAACTCTTCTGTTGGGAAAGCAGTCTCTTCAAGATAGCCAGTTATTATGGCTTTATATTCTTTAATTTCACCAGGTAATCTTTCTAATTTTATACTATTAATTTCATTGACTATTTTGTTGGTGGTAGCAAGAGTCACAACATTATTCTCTGGTATTTCAACTCCTGATCTTTGGTTTATTTTTAACAAAACGGTTTCTTCTATATTACCGACCCTGATTGAGTTTAAAACTTCTTTAAAATCTTCATCTTTTTGTCTAAAAATGTGGTTTAACTCAAATATTTTTAATTCCGTATTTTTCCAAACATCGGCATTAAAAAAATAAAAACCACCATGATTATCAGCAAAATATTTATGTAATTCTGGATCGCTAACTACCGGCGGAAGTTGATAAAGATCTCCAAACATCACTATTTGAACTCCCCCAAAAGCAAGATCATTATTTCTGGCTTGTCTTAAACAAAAATCAATAGCATCCATAAGATCCGCTCTAACCATAGAAATTTCATCGATAACAACAGTGTCAATGTTTTTTAAAAGATTTATGGTTTTATAATCTAGTTTAAGACTATCTTTTCGGATGAATGATGGTGGAATTTTAAAAAGTGAATGAATTGTTTGACCACCAACATTTATAGCAGCCACTCCTGTTGGAGCACAAACAACTAATTTTTTTGAGGAATTTTTTTTGAAATATTGAAGTAATACAGATTTACCTGTTCCCGCCTTTCCGGTAATGAAAACATTTTCTGAGCCATTTTCTAATATTTCTAATATTTTTTTCTGTTCATCACTTAAAGTGATATCGGAAATATCTAGTCGTTTTTCGTTTAACTTTGGTTTAGAAATTTGGATGTTTGGTTGTTTTTGGTTACTTTTATGAGTAATGCAGACAATACAGATAATTATTATTAAAAGTAATAGTTCCATTAAAGGAATTATACAAAAGTTCCTACATTATCTGGGATAATGAATTACATGAATAAAATTTATTATTTAAAGAATTTGCTCCCTGCTTTGGAACAAATAAGAATGGCTATCTGTGGAGTTTAAGGTAAAAAATTCTTCAAATAATAAATTCCAATAATAATAAAAATTGCAGAAATAATTTTTCGGATTATTTTTTCTGCTTGAGAAACTTTAGAAAAAATTGAGCCAATTTTATTAGCACTAAAAGCAAGAATAAAAGAAAAGATTATTACTGGTAATCCAGTTCCTAAAGCAAATAATGGGGGTAATAAAAGACTTTCGCTAGATTTTAAAACCATAGGAATTAAAACTCCAAAAAACAAAACACCACTATAAGGACAAAAAGCTAGGGCAAACAACATACCTAATAAAAGGGATCCAAAATAACCCTTTTTAGCTAACCAAAGTTTAACTTTTTCAATTTTAGGATTACTAGTTTTAAGGTTAATTTTAATAATGTCAGCCATAATTAGACCGATTAAAATTAACACTGGACCCAAGACTTTATCTCCCCAACCTTGAAAAATTGAAGAAATAGAAAAAGACGAAAGCCCAAAATAGATGAGAGTAGCTAATAAGGTATAACTAATTAAGCGACCAAGAGTGTAAAAAAGACCATTTAGTAAAGTTTGACGAGAACTTTTTATGTCTTTGGAAATAAAAGCAACGGCAGTAATATTGGTGGCCAAAGGGCAAGGACTAATGGAAGTCATTATGCCAATTAAAAAAGCTGATAAAAGTGGAATATTGTAGGTATCAATTAGATAATTTAGCCATTCCATAGGTTAAAGTAATTTTTTAAGTTTGGCTTCAAAATAGGATTTCATTTGAGACTCATTAGTAACCAATCGCCAGACAGTAGTGTCTTCTTCGTGATTATCTTTACCATCTTTAATAGTATTAATATAAAGGGCTGAGCCACTAACTCCATAATCTTTGGCTAATTGTCGGTTTTTAGCTAAATCAATATTCACTTCTCTAAAAGTAATTTTCCCTGATTTAAGTTCGTTTGGAAATTTTTCTTCAATTACAGTTCGAGTATATTTACCAATATTGATACAAGAAATACATCTTTGAGTGGCATGAAAAACGAAGACTTCAATTTTTTCAGAGTCAGACGGTAAAGAAGTATTTATTGTTGGAGTTGGTTGGGGAGCAATATAAATTATTTTTTCTTTTGGCTCAAAGCGTTTGAAAATAATAAAAGCAGAAGTTAAAAGAATAAAAATTGAAATAATAATAAAAAATTTTTTCATTATTGAAGGTAATTAAATAAATAACCAATTAACATAATGCCGATACTAGTAATTCCAAAGAAAGCGACTAATAATTGCCACTTCATGGCTTTTTTAAGAATTAAAGCTTCTGGTAAAGATAGTGCTACGGTTGCAGTCATAAAAGCCAGGGCGGTTCCCATTGGAATTCCTTTACTAATAAGTGCCTCAATAACAGGTAAAACTGAAACAGAATTAGCATAAAGTGGAACACCAATAATAGTAGCGAGTGGTACTGTCCACCAACTTTTTATTGATAAATATTTTTCAAAAAAATTAGCTGGAACAAAACCATGAATAATAGCTCCAACACCAACACCTAAAACACAATAAGGGAAGATTCTTTTAGTAATTTTGAAAGCATCAACCCACCAATAATATATAATTTTTTTGAGTTTTATTTTTTCTCCACCATTTTCGGCTTCAACATCGGAACGAGATTTATATTTTAATAATTGCTGATTAACATATTTTTCTAAATGCAATTTTTGAATAATCATGCCACCAATAACCGCTACAATAATTCCAGCGATATTGTAAATAATAGTAGTTTTGAGACCAAAAAGAGCGGGAAATAAAATTAGAGATGATTCATTTACCAAAGGTGAGGCAATTAAAAAAGCAAAAGTAACACCAAGTGGAATGCCAGCACTTAAAAATCCAATAAAAAGTGGTATTGAAGAGCAAGAACAAAATGGAGTAACAACTCCGAGCAATGCTGCAAATAAATAATCCAATCCATACCATCGCCTTTTAGTTAACAAATCCCTGACTTTATTGGTTGGGAAATAATAACGAGTAATTGCCATTAAATAATTAATAAAAACCAAAAGAATACCAATTTTAATAGTGTCGTAAATAAAGAAATTTAGGGTACTGCCAAAATAAGAATCTTTGGCTAAAGACAACCAATTACTGGTGACAGTATTGGCTAGTAATTGAACTGGATAAAAGATGTCCATAAATTAGCATTTTCCTCCGCAACTACAAGTTGGTTTTTTAGTAATAACTTCTTTAATTTTTTCTAGACTAGCTGAGCCAAGAAGAGCAATTTTACCATTGATGGTCATAACTGGAGATTCCATAACTCCTAATTCAATAATTTTGGAAATGTCGTTTGAATATTCAACTTCAGCATCAATCCCCAATTCCTTTACAGCAGTTTGAGTTAATTCATAAAGAGTTTTACAGGTGGGGCAACCTGAGCCTAAAACTTGGATTTTCATATTTTTATATTTGAAATAATAAATTAGTAATTCTTTTACCTTTATCCGTTAAAGAATAATAAACCCACTTACCTTCTTTTCGGTCAGAAACTAAGTTAACATCTTTTAAGTCTTTAAGATGGTGAGAAATGAGACTTTGAGAAAGATTAGTGGCTTCCATTAACTCACAAACACAATGTTCGTCTTTTTGAAGAATACATAAAATTTGAAGACGGCTATTTTCGGAAACTATTTTAAGTAAAGCTGATAATTTCCCTACTTTTTTTGATTTAGAATCATCAGAAATGCAACATTTATATGAACTCATATTCATATGATATAACTAAAAAAAAATTTGGCAACCAATTAAATTAGAAGTTCTTCTGTCCAGCAGGGGTAATAAAAAGTTAGAACTTAATTCAGATTCAAAAAATAGTTCTAGTCCAAGATGCTCGCTCAATGGAACGGATTCAGAACAGGACTACCCATTTAGAAAATTCATTTTTAATGATTATAAACCTAATTTTTTAAGTTCTAAATCAAATTTTAAATACTCCTCATTTGTTAGTTTCTGCCTTAAACCCATTTTTTTTATCCTCTCTGCAAGTTCAATTGATTTTAAAGCTCTTGGTTTTATCACATCTGGTAAATTTTCAAATTTTGGGTGATGAGAGTCTTTTGAATAAGTAGAATATTTTTGGTAAAAATGAGAAATATCTTTGATATATTTATTTTTTGTAATACCGGAAAATCTTGTATAAATCACGAATTCTTGCCTTTTACCTCCAACATTAACAATAAAATCTTGTTTAAATTTAGGATTTTTACCGTAAGCATAAACTAGAAATCCAATTATTTCGTCATCGGGAACAAGTGGACAATGCGAAACAATAACAGCTCCAAGTGAAATAAATTTTTCCGGATGTGTAGTTTTTAATGCTTGGGCGAAATTTTTATTAATGTTACAAAATTCTTTCAGCTCCTTGGGGTAAGGTTGCATTCTTAAAATGATATCTGTTAAAGATTTCATTGGGATAATAAATCTTTTATTTGTGACGGACTAAAAAGCTTTGGTTTGTTTAAATATTTTTTTACATTAATATCAGTTTTTGTTTTTAGAAGTTCATCAAAAAATTTGTTGACAATGTCAACATCGTCACCACATCTTAGTTTATGTGAAATGTTAAATATTTTATTCTTCTGTTCTAGATTTAAATTGGATATTACTCCGTACAATTTATTTAAAATATCATTAACTTTTTCTGATATTTTATATTTAAAAATTTCTTCTATGGATAGAAGAGCATTATTGATATCTGTATCTATTATTCGTGTAAGGATTTCTTCTGCAGTATTGCTGTCTATGTACGGATAGATTTTTTTAAAAATACTATAGTTTTGAGAAGCGTTCAATTTTATTGACTCAATATAATCAGAAACGATTAGTTTAATTTCTGTGTCTTTTAATTTTGAAAAAATATCATCAGGAATACTTTTAATAAATGGATTGATTAGATTTTGTTTTATTGAATCTACTTCATTACTAATTTCCAATAAGACTAAAGCCGCTCTAAACATAGTTAATTTTTCTTTCCAAGATTGACATTGTCCAAACCACTTAACTAACTGACTTGATAGATAATCAATATTATCTTTTTTAAAATCAATATCTAGTTCGTTAGCCCAATTAGTATGTGATTTATAAAAATTCTTTACTAATTTAACAATATTGTCTCTTCTTTCTTCTGGTTGTCTCATGGTTTCTATCCTGGCTATTTCTTTGATTTTTTCGGCTGCTTTTCTGAGTAGTACAGAGTTATTATTAAATTCTATTTTTATTAAAGAACTAATAATCGCTTCTAATTCAGTGTTATCGTTTATGTTTGGTTCACCTATTCTGGTTAAAAAATTATCAATAAACTCTTCGGTGATGAACTCTGATTTTTTATTAGTTGAAAAAATTAGATTAGCATATTGTGGCTCGTTATATGAATTAGTAATTGTTTTACAAAATTCATCTTTATATTTCTTAAAATAAGTTGGATATGTCAAAACTGTGTGGATTATATTCATGGCATGATTACTCGGATAAGAATTATTTTTTCGTTTGGATAATATGTCTATATAAGCTTTGGCTAACTTTTCATTTTGACCAACTTGCACTTGATTCTTTAATAATTTGATTGTTTTTTTGATAGGGAAAATTTCTTCATCTTCCAAATTTTCTAATATATATTGGATTGATATAACAAATTAAATTGACATATTTGGAATGTGAATTTGCTTGATTTTGGGAAATAAGTTTATACAACTTGAAATAAACCAATAGGCATTTTGGTTCATTCTATTTTCACTCAAATATTGTTGTGAAAATCTGTCAAACTTATTTAAGTTACCAGATTTAATAAATTTTCTTACAATTGTTTCTGCAGTAAGCATATCCATATCAATCACTGCTTTAACAAACGAGTTCCACCCTGGCAGTTGTAATTCATTTGTTGATTGGGCATATGTAAAAAAGAAAGACAAATCTTTTGAGTAAGGCAGAATCAATGAGGTTTTTTCAATAAATTGAATTGATTCGCATACTGTTTTTCTATCTTTTCTTAAAGTTTTTCCTTTATTTTCAAATAATTCTTGTAAATCTTTCCAATCAGCAGTGTAATTTACAATTTCATCTTCAAATTTTTTGTACATCTTAGGAAATTTTTGTTTAATTATCAAAATTTTTGCAAAAAACGGTAAGTTCTCTTTCAATATATCTTTATCTGCTATTAAACCTTTTTCTATTCTATTCTTAATAAGAACTATTGTTGAAACTAGTGTATTTATAAATTGTTTAATTTCTCTAGGATTATTTCTAAAAGTGTAATTAATTAACCAAAGCAAATTAGAGTTTTCAGTTTTTAATTCAGAGATACCGGTTTCTTTTAATAGACTTTGTGTATATTCATTAAGTTCCGTATTTTCAAATTTTGGAATTCGTATTGTGGCATTAAAAAATTTCCTTAAAAATTCATCAGCATATTTATTACTTCCTTTTTTAAAATTATTTGCAATGTAGACAGAAGAGATGTGTTTTTTAATAGCATCTTCGTCACATGGTATTAAAAAAATACATTTTGGTATTTCTAAAAATGTTTTAACTGTAGATAAAACTTCAACTGCTTTTTCACTAGACATACGGTCAAGATTATCTAAAATAAAGACGATTTTTTCCTTCCTACTGCCTCTGATTATTTTTTTGAATTCGCATTCAAATTCCTCTGGTTCAGAAAGCCTATCTCTTGTTATAACAACATCATTTAAAAATAAAGACTTGTCAAAATGTTTGAAACCATCCGTGATTCCTTGAACAGCAAAGTTAGATGTAATTGCCGATAATAATGAAGTTAATAAATCCTTTATAAAGATATTGACTAGTAATGTTATCGCTCCGATTTTAGTTAGAAATAAAAGGATTGAAACTACTATTTTTCTCCAATTGAAAGCTATTTTTTGTTTATTTTCTGAAATAGAAAAATAAATTTTTTCTTTTAATGAAGTAAATTTTAATGGGCTTATTTCTTCAGCAGTTTTTAAAATAATTTGTCGTCTTAAAGAATCGTTTTCAAACTTCCATAAATCTATATAAACAACGTTGATTTTTTTCTATACATGTAAAGTATCTTTTAGTAAATCAACTATGGTTGTTTTTCCACTGCCCCATCCTCCATATAAACCAATTGAAAATGGAGTTACTGTTTTATTAATGATTTGTTTGAGAGTTTTACTTATTAATTCATGTCCGAATTTAATTTCATTCCTTTTGTCAGTATTAAGTGGTTCGTCTGGTATTAGATTAAATGAAACTTCAACATCATTTTCATTTTTAGTATCAATCTTCATTTAAGCTGATTTTACCACCTTTTCTTCTTATTATTTTTTAACACTTTCTGCACAGGGAAAATTATTCCCAAACTTTTATCACATTGACTTCTTTTACTGGCAAAGTCTTTCTATAACACTCATCGCTTTCCGGACAAAATACCACCCTTGCTTTCCAATATTCACTATCTTTATTGAGTGTTTTATCGTCACCCCCTTCTCCATCTACAATGCCACTTAATAAATAAGCATTATCAGTACAATAATGATAAACAAGTTCATTATTTAAAAGCCCAGCCGTGCCAGTGTAAACAAAACACTCTATTCCATTTTCAAGTTCTATTTTCCAATATGATGGGCTTCTTGTCTCGTCATTCCTTTGTTTTGGTAGAGGTTCAGTTAATTTTAATTCAAAAGCATCTTCTTCTCCAAAATCTATTCCACAAACGACTTGTCCCGAATCAGTTTCAAAACAAGGGTCATAAATTGTGTGGTCAGTAGAACACCTCCAAGCCATTTTGCTGCTTGAGGCGATTGATACGGTCCAACAGCTCCCGTTTTTGCTATTTTTAGGAACATCTTTTTGTTTATATTCAATAATTTCGGTTTTGGTGTTATTTAACTCAGTAGCCTTACTGTTTTCTTCTTTTTCAATTGTTGAATTATTTTTATTTTGCCACCACCAAATTCCTAAACTACTAATAATAAAAACCAAAGTAATTATTGTTAATATATCTTTATTTTTTTTCATTTACTAATGTTTTTTTTGAAAGTAATTTATCAATTTTTTTACCATAAATTATATATAAAATATATCTATAAATGATTCCTGGAATTAAAGCGTATGTGACGTAAATTATTAAACAAACACCAAGGGTTGATAAATAATTAATAAAAAGGCTTTTTATTTTCGGAACATATTGAAGTGAATAAAGATTGTTATTATTTTCGTTTGAAGCCCAGGCATGGATATTATCATTTTCTTTATTTGTATACAGACAACCATTTAAAGTGGCAGCGTAACTCCTTGCTTTTTCTTTTGGAAGACTAATAAGAACAGACTCCTGGACCTCACTTAAAGATGAATAATATGTAATATTGTAATTATTGTTATATTTTTCTAAAAAACTCTCACACCATGTTAATTCTCTTCCACTTGTTAAATTAGCCCTTATTATGGTGAATAGTAAAATTGTTGAATTTACTAAGAAATATCCCAAAAAACCAATAGCAAACAATATGAGACAAACTTTATAAAGTGGAAAAATTAATCTATGAAACCAGCGATCATTAAGATTTTCTGAATTTGGAAAATAAAAAAATTTCATATTTTTTAATCGCTTATTTATATTTTATAAATTCAAAATATTAATTGTTGGATTTTTAACTTAATGCTGCCACTACTGCATAACCAATCATTATATTAAGAAACAAATTGTTCCATTCTCCAAAGAATTTGTTAATAAGAATTGCAATTAATATTAATCCCCAGTAAACAATTGTGCTTGATACTTTTTTTGTTTTTTTCATTTTAAATTAATCCTATATTCATGTGGCTTAACTATTAATATACTTGGAATTTTACTCTGATTTAGTAACTAATTCTACTAATAGTGCGTTTATCTCTAGTGCTATTTTGAAGAGAATGGTTTGATGTTAAGTAAAACAAAATTTTTGGATATTATTGGGTCAAACATAAAAAGGATAAGAAAAGACAAGGGTATTACCCAAGATGAATTGGCTGATATGTGTGGTTTCTATAGAACTTACATCAATTTAATTGAGACTTCAAAAAGACTGCCTTCTTCATTTTCTTTGTATAGAATCGCTTCTGCTTTAAAAGTAGAAGTTGATGAAATTTATCCAAAAACTGTTTGATTGTAGTTTTGAAAATATTCCCCTACTGTCACTAATTTAGTTATGTCTTTTTCTTGTGGTACTAATTCCATAATTCTCTGTTTTATTTGATAGATTGTTTGACAATTTATCTTTAAAATCTCCTCTTTAAACATCAGCTCAAAAGAAATTAAATTTTTGGGTGTTGGTTGTTTACTTGCTTTTAATACAGTCCCTTTGGAAATATTTAACCATTTAGAGATGGTCGGAGAACCCCAACCAAAACCATAAAGGATTTTAGAGATTACTTTCTTTTGTTTGAGTGAATAGATACCGGAGTTTAAAAACTCTGGTTTTATATTTAAGTCTTCTAGAAATCGCGACATTTTTTAGCTATGTAATGGTTAACTTTTTGCTATTTCAGATAAATAATAACATTTTTGAGTAATACAAATGTTCATTTTTATATGTGAGTTATCAAGGAATTACTTAACCAACCCTATTTTTACACCAAACTTGTGAACCCCTGAATTAAATGGCGGTATAATAGATTAAATGGATATTGATATTACAAAGAAAATAACGCTTATTAATAAAGCACTGGCTAAATTAAAACACGCAGGTATTCTCTCAAACTTCATAAATAAATGGAAAATTCCAATTAATGATGTTTCAAAGATAGAAGAATGGAAAATATCTATCCAGGAATCAAAAACAAAACACAAAAAATATCAGAAAGAACTCTTAGAATTAGCCTTAAAATCTGGTTGGCCTAGAGAAGATATGGAAACTTTTGAGGACAATATTATTTTAAGCAATGTTTATGTTTTTAATCATGAAAGAATAAAAGTAAAAATGTTGCTTAATGAAACAACAAAAGAAAAAGAGCTATATTTAAGAATTTTTGGAAACACAACTAAAGATGATATAAGAAGTCCTAAACTTTGGAAAATAATATCTGAATATAAAAAACAGCTCCCAAATTATTCCAAAAGAAATTATCCAGATAAAAATAATCCATTAAGACAAAAAGAACTTGATATGAGTTTGAAAATGAAAACGAAAGATATTCAAGAATCTCTAAATAAGGAAATAGAAAAAAATGAAGAAAAACATCCTGAAGTTGAAAGTTTGTATGATAAAACGACCATTACTCAAATAAGTAAGGATATTTATAAGCAAAAAAACT
>CAZKXP010000021.1:0-11227 GCA_964556955.1 uncultured Candidatus Saccharibacteria bacterium | reverse complement strand
GCTGTGAAACAAGAGTTAGTAGAAGTTAAGAGAGCAGTGGGCACGTTTGGTTATCCGCTGTCGAATATGGTTTGCAAGTGTTGCGGTGCTAAGATGTACGAGGTTGCAAGAACGGTTAAAAAATTTGGTGGCGTGATGTATGGTTTTGAGGGTTTTAAATGTACGTTTTGTGGGCATGAGCATGTAGAGCATGTCTTAGGAGGTGTGTTGGGTGATGTCAAAGAATAGATGGGGATACGAGCGAGTGATTTTAAATGCAAAGGCACGAGAGGTCATTTTAAAAGCGATTCAAAAATTAAAAATGCAGGCTGACTTGGCGGGTGTCAAGATTGATAGCGTTACTGTGTCGACTGTGCTTGATGAAAAGTCGAATATGTGGTTTGAGTTAAGTTTTTGGAGTGATGAGAAGAAACATACCATGACTTCCAAAGATCTTGATGATTTCGATAGCAAGTTTATAGATTTCTTGTTCAGCAAAAAATAAGTAGAGCGATTAAATGTAGTCATTTTGACAATTTGAGTATGTTTAGTTGCAATTTTGGTATAATTTCAAGAGTTTATTGCATATTTTTGCACAAAATGATAACGTTTACTTGCTTTTTGAGTATGTTTTGTTGTATTTTTAAGATAAGGAGATGGCACACATGAACGAAAACAAGATGGGTATGCTACCAACTGAACGAGTAAAACTTGAAGACGTGATGGTAGATGGTATTGAAAGATACGAAAACTCAATTTTAGAAAATGTGCCAAGTGGTCTTGCCGAGAAGGGGATACTTGCGGTAAGACTTTTTCATTATTTTCTCGATAGTGAAACGAAGTGTGATTGGACTGGAAAGCCAACGATGTTAGACCTTGAAGAAAGTTACATCATGTGTGGTGTGTATCCTGAAGAACACTTAAAAACAGTTTATAAAGTATGGCAAGAACTTGTTGAGGTCAGACGTAAAGATGGCACATCGGTTGATGAATACGTTACAAAATATGCAATACTCGACCGTAAAGAGGACATGAGAATTCGCAGTGAGGCTCGTAGATTTTGGTCGAACAATCAGTTAGACACGTTTTTCCAAGAGGCTCAACAGTACAAGCGTGGCAATATACCATTCACCGATCAACTCAAGTTTGCGATTGAAACGGACGCTTTAAAGCAAGGTGATGTTCAAAACCGTAAAATGGCGATGGATATTCACGGTATGAAAAATAAGAATTCTAAAAATACAATCAATGTTTATGTTGATGGTGGAGGGGACAAATTAGTTAAAGGCATTGCTTCGAGTTCTAATAATAATTTTTTAGAATTAGGATTGGATGATGAAGATAATGAATAGTATTAGCGATGTAAAAGAAACAAAAATTGATTATGGTGAATTGATTGATAAAATCTATTTAGATGTATATACGGACGCAAAGTTTAAGAAAGACTTAGAGAACATTCTTGATGAGAGCGTCTTAAGATATGGTGAGACAGGTAGAGAATTACCAAAGTATGTAGATGGATGGTTAGACGCACCTTTTATGGAGGGTGGGAAACCAACAAGAGAGAAAGACTTGCTTGTTTATAACACGGTTTTGTCAGGCGATGTCACCTTAGTTGAAATTGAAGGTGGCGTGCGTGGTGGTAAGGACGTTATTGCACTGTTCTCGTGGTCTCGTTACCTCATGGTGTGTCCTGATAAAACACATTTGGCACTTGGTTCGAGTTTAGAGCACGTATTAAGAACGGTTTTAATGAGTTCAGGGTTTGGATTGTTCTACACGATACCGCACGGCATATTCATTCGTGAGAGCGTAAGCGGTGCACAAAGAGGTGTCTATAAGTTTTTTGATAGTTACGGTATCGAAAAGACGGTGTTGTTCTATGGAAATGATAAAGAGAACGACAGTGATAAGTTTCAAGGGTTTACGCTTGGTTCTGTTTACGTGAACGAAACACTAAATCAACACATCAGAGGGTTAGATCAAGGGTTAAACCGTATATCATCCGCCTCAAGACCTCTTATGATAATGACGCAAAACCCTAAAGGTTCAAGCAACGAGTATTATCAAAAGTTTGAAAAACCCAAACTTGCAACTGAAAAGAACATCAAAGAGATGGAATACGTAAGAGATACCTATAAAGTTGCATTTGATGGTGTTGAAGCAAAGATACTTGAAGACATGAAAAAAGAACGCAATAAAAGAAAGAAAGACTTTATTGCGAGCAAGGGCAAGTCAAGTTATAAATATCTAAGCACGGAAGACCAAATACTGTTGCATGAGATTTTATTAGATGTGAATTACAAGTATGACAAAATCATACGTGATATACCCGTAGAAAAGTTTTACACATCTATCATAGAAGGTCATTATTTATATGGTAAGTCAATGAAAAGAGTAACCTCATATTTTAGAGGTGAAAAGAATATAAACTACATTCAAAATGCGTACAACTTTGCATACTTCCACTACACGATTGAAGACAATATGAAAGTTACACGTATGCAAATCAGCGATTTTAAAGCACAGCGTGGTGAAGGCACAGCAACATATGAACAAGAAGTTTTAGGGTTAAGACGTTCGACTGAAGGTGCGGTCTACACAGGTTTTAGTGAAGCGAACATCTTTAGAGGCGATATTAAAGAGTTTCAGTGGCTTGGCATGATGAGAGTTATCGTCATTGATCCAGGTTTTAATCACCCAACAGGCATGACGGATTGGGCGGTTGACTTAGACAAGGGTGAGGCGTGGTGCTTACAGGAACGGTTGATTGACTTCAACGTTGAATATACCGAAAGAAAGAGTTTAGATGTGATTTATGATGAGTTTTTGATTATGTTAAGAAGGTTGCGAAACAGAAGTATAGACCACGTGTTCATCGACCCATCAAAACCTGAACTCATCAATTATTTTCAAACAGCAGGTTTCCCAGCGTATCCTGCGAACAACCAAAATTGGAACACCAAAAGACAAGAGAAAGAGATTAGTGAAGAAATTACAGGTAGAGAATTGCGTGGTATTCCATTGGTTCAAACGGCTTTTTCTAAAAACAAGATACATATTCACAACGAATGTGTGCAGTTGATAAGCCAAATTGGAAGTTATAGTTATAAGAAGGCTGAAGATGGTAAAGACAAGTTGCAAGATTTGGGCGATGACCTTGTGGTTACAGTTAAGTATTTAATGAATACATCAGGCATAGTTCCTGCGATGTGGGTAAATGAGGAAGGCGGTGGGTTGAGTGAAGAAGGACGAGTTCTTTCAGATGGTAACGAAGAAATTAGTGTCGAAGACTTGGCAAGGTCCTTTACCGAAGGGTTATCAAGAATGGCTGGATTCGAGCAATACAGCGAAGACGACTTCTTTGGTTCAGAAAACTTCTTTGGAGAAGAAACCGATGGATTCTTCAACTAAGGAAAATAAAAAAGGGATTGAAACCGAAGTTCAAGATAACATAGAAGATTTTGGTTTAATACAATATTCATTTTACCAAGACGCTATCAAAGGTGCAGAGATGAAGGGTCAAACGTTGTTTTTCGACAGCACGGATTCAATGCCAATCTCAACGACCACATACGGTCAACAAGAAATCAATCGAGGTTTAATGGTAAAGAACACACGATGGATTACGTTCAACATACCTGCGATTGACGCATTGTCAAGAAGTAACCCACTTGTAAAAAAGGCAGTCAATTACTTATCCTCAAAACCACTTATCAACGGTATAGACATCAATTCAAGCGAATTAGACAGCGATGAAATCTATCAAGTGAGCAGAGTGTTTAAGAACTTGTACGCAAGTTTTAGACAGTGGTTGTCTAAGGGTATCAACTACGGTGGAAGTGGTGGCATACTTTGGTTTAAGGGTGACGACAATAGAAATTTAGAAGAACCACTTGTGATAAGCAAGGTTAAGAAAAACAGTTTCATGGGTATCAAACCTTTAGCAAGATGGTTTCAAATCGAACCCGACTTGTCATCATCACTCATTCAAGACGTAGACCCTGCAAGGGGGATATATGACGCAAGAATGATAGGTATGCCCGAGTATTACAACGTGAGTTTAGATGGCGGTTTAGTAGGTCAAGGCAAGCGTAAGCAATACAAGGTTCACGTAAGCCGTTTGATAATCTTCAACGCTGAAATGCCATCGTTTATCGAAACACAGATCGAACGTTATTGGGGTGCAAGCATTATCGAACTCGCTTGGAACGACCTCAATATCGACCATAGATTGTGGCGTGCGACGGCAAAGACCTTAGATAAGAACAACATGGGTATTTACAAGATTGATGGTTTAGGGCTTGCAGGTTCAACCATGAGCCAATCGCAACGCAACAAGTACCAATTACGCATGAGTTTGATGAAGGAAAGTTCAACACAGAACGTGATTACGATTGATGGTAAAGATGACTTTCAATTCGCAAGTGCAGTGTTGACAGGGTATTCAGACATTCTAAACATCGACCACAGCCGTTTGGCAGGTTCGTTTAGAGTTCCATTATCGGTGTTATTTCCCGGTGAAAAGAGCGATGATGAAGATAGATTGTATCTTCAAAGTTTGTCAGAACTCACCGACATTCAAGAGTTGTATTTAAGACCAGCGTTAAACGTAGTGCTTCCTGTGATTATCAAGAGCGAATGTGGCAAAACGGTTAAGGATTTGAATTACATATTTAATCCGATCGAAACACAAACGCTTAAAGATAAGGCTGAAATGTTTAAGATTATGGCGGAAGGGCTTGAAACCCTTAAACGCATTGGTGCAATCGACACGGCTTCGGCTATCAAGATGGTTGACGACATCAACAAGAACCCATTAAACATCTCACAAAACATCAACAAGAAGTACCGTGAACAAATATTGAACGAGGCTGAACAAGGTATATTCCATACCGATATTAGCGATAAGATTGACCTTGCTGAAGCACTTAATCAGTTCAATCAAAATGATGATGGTGAAAACAAGAATAAAAAACCAACAGGCAAGCAAAAAGCATTTGCAGGTTCACCCAATTTACAATCAGAAGTGAGAGTGTCAGAGGGCGGAAATCCCAAGAATCAAAACCGTCCCATGAAACGACACACCCTCAATGAAGATAAAGGCAAAAAGTAGGAAGGTGATAATTTGAACATCATGGACGAACGTTTGGTATTCACGGACGGCAAAGGTAATTTCGGTTACAAAGTTCGATTATCAGACAGGATTTGGTTCAATGAAAAGGACGGTTACCTCTATTGCAACGATGTTGTGGTAGGAAACATAGGGGTACAGTATTACAAGGGGTATGAACTCAACTTTGAAGATAAAAACGCATTGATTGAAGTTCATAGAGAGGAAGCAGATGTCTTCGATGAAGTCAGTATGGATTCCCTCAAAGGCATACCAGTCACTTTAAGACATCCAAAGAAGTTGCTCAACAGTTACACGACATCCGACCACATCAAGGGTTCGTTGTACGGTGAACCTAAGCGAGATGGCGATAACCTCGTCACAAACTTAGTGATTTACGACAGTGAGTTAATCGACTTGGTTGCACCTGAAGATGAGAATGGTGAACGGCACTTATCTGAAGAATTTAGGGATTTATCATTAGGGTATCGTGCGAAGTTAGTACCGATTGGAAGTAAGCCCAACACGTTTAAGCAAACAAACATTTTGTATAACCATGTTGCGGTGTTAGAGGCAGGTCGTCAAGTCAATGCGATGATTCGTGATGAGGCTAACCCTGAACTCGAAGATTCAAAGAAAGAAGGTAAATTGTTTATGAGATTGTTCAGAATTAAAGGAAATACAGTCAAGCATAACGATGAGACCAAAGAAACCGTCATAACCGATGAACAAACCGAAATCGAAGTTGATTTTGAAGACGCTAAGAGAATTCTAAGCGAAAGTGCATTTCATTCGATTGACAAACGTGAAAGTTATGACGACCCAAACAAGGTTATCGTTACAGAAAGAGTAACTAAAGAAGTTACAACCGAAGAAGACAAGGACGAAAAGACCAAGATTTTTGATGAACAGAATCAAGAAATTCAAGATAAAAAGGAGATTAAAAACGTGGAAGTTAAAGACAAAGCATATTTCCTCAACGCTCTTAAGGAAGCAAAAGAACTTCCTGATGGGGAAATCAAGTCAGGCGTAATTGCCGATTTGAACAAAGAGTTCGCTGACGCTTTTCCTGCACCAGTTGTCGTAGAAGTTAAAGACACTGCTAACAAGAAAGTGATTAAACCCGTCAACAGCGATGAATTTGAATTAAAAGATGGCGAAAAGCCACAGACTGATTATCAAGCATTTGAGGCTGAATCGAGAAAGTATTACAACCAACTCACAAACCCATTTGCACATGATTCATGGGAATCATTTAACAAGCATTATAATGCCGAAGTCCGCAAGGGCAGAGCAGATGTGCTTTAAGAGAATAGGAGAATAGAACATGGCAAGATTATACACATACGGTATTCTTAACCGAGTAGCAAACGTTCCAGGCGTACACGCTTTACCTGGCACATACGTTACAGCACAAGGCGTGCAATATGGCGAAGGTGCATTTGACGCTGACGCAACAAACGATTTAGACTTTGGCGAACCTGTTGAAATCACAGCACAAACCGCTAAAGGTATTGGTGTTAAGAGAGCAACTTCCTCATTGACTGCTGCTACATTAGCATTTGTCATTCGTGACATCGTTGGTGTTAGAACAATCCAAGCAGGCATTGCTGAAAAACCATCAAACGATCAAGGTTTTACAGTTGTTAAGGCTTCTAATCCTAACTCATGGGATTTTGTAGTCCCCCTTGTTGCAGGTGTTACACCAGCGGTAGGTGGTAAGGTTTACATTGGTTTAGGTACAAATGGTACAGTATTGGGTGGAGTTTACGCAACCGCACAAGGTGCTGGTGGTGCTGACTCTATCGACAGTGGTTTAATTTTCAAATCACTTAAGTTCACACCGACTTCAAGCACAGGTATTTGTGCATGGATTGGTAAGTAGGAAAGGGAAGGTAAATAACAATGGCAACCAAATTTGAAAGTAACTATACCTTTAATGACGCATTGAACCAAGCGACAACTCAACGTAAGACATTACGTCAAGTGGTTATTGAGAACGAAGCGAGAATTGAAGACCCACGTGTTAAAAAGGATTTCCTTTTAGACAGTACTGCTTCACTACATGAAGCAAGATTGCATGGTGAAACCGAAGTTATGGACGGTGCTGAACTTCAGTTCGCATACAACGGTTTTACAGCATTAGATTTAAACATTCGTAGACCAATGTTCAAGGTTTACGCACCAAAGCACGTTCCATTCATCTATGGTGGTGGTGCAATCGAAACCGATAAAGGTTTCTTCATGAACTACGCAACCCAAGTTGGTAGACTTGCAAGCGGTAACAACAACAAGGTTAATCTTGTTAAGTCAAACGTTGAAACTCTACAAGCACCAATCGTTCCTATCACATTAGGTATGTTTGTTGGGCAAGTAGATTTAATGAAAGCCGATCAAATCGGTTATGATGTTATCGGTGCTGAAGGCGAAGCCGTAAGATACTCTTATCAAGTTGAACTCGAAAAGTTTGCAATGGTAGGACATCGTGGATTAAACGGTGGAACAACCGATGGTGCAACAGCACCTCGTGGTCTTATCAACCAATCAACAACGTATGCAGTTGTTACCGACCTTGAAACGACTTCGGTTTACACATTAACCGCTAAGAAGTTTGAAAACATGACGACTGCCAAGTTAGTTGAAGTGTTTGTTGGTGAATACATTGCGTTCGCTGAACAAGTTGGTTATGATGAAGGTTATCTCTTAAACAAGATTTTACTTTATCCAAAACTTATGGCTTCATTGGTTAAACCCGCTCACATCACATCAAGCGGTACAGTGTTCCGTTCACATCTTGAATACTTAAAGGCACAGATTGAAGAAATCCGTACGTCATTAGGTGGACCAGAAGTCGCATGGGATATACTTCCATACCTCGAACCATACACTGCTGCAACCTTTAAGTTTGACCCACTTTTAAACGAAGATGGCACAAACAATACAGGACGTGTGATTATGTATCGTCAAGACCCATACGTGTTCCGTTTAAGACTTGCTCTTGACCTAACTCCAGGTGCTATCGTTTATGACCCCGTCAACAACGGTATGAGACGTAATTACATCGCATTTATTGGTACTCCATTAGCGTTCTATCAAACATTTAGATACATTGATAACGGAACGACAACGGGGGAGTAACGAGCCTGACCTTTGACCTTAATGGAGGGAATGTCGGTGGCGTAACGACTGACATAGTAGTCAATGACGCAATTATAGGTTCTAATATTCTCGATAATGAGGATTTACCTGAACCTGTTTACACAGGATATACCCTTGTCGGTTGGGCTTATGACGCATTAGGTGCAACGATGATTGGTGCTGGCGACAACATCACTGCTAACCTCACGATTTATGCAATTTGGGAAGCAAGCGGAACTTAATCGTTTAGCATTTAATCAGTATTAAAAAGTTTAAAGTTTTGGTTGAGAGGTTAGCGATAATCTCTCTCCTTGCTGACGGCATACGACTTGTTTGATGTCTCCCCATCGGTCGTGTGTCGTCAATAGGGAATTATGTTATAATTGATTTGAAAGGTGGTATAGAAGATGATAGTTCCACAAGGTTACGAGTATTACATTGACAGTGCAAACATGTATCACGTGTATGCGATTGTTCCATATTCATTTTATCAATATCGAGTAGAGGTTCTATACCCCGTAAGTGAGGACACATTGCCTGTTGAGGCTGTTAGACCTCAAGTTACATTAGTCGATTTTAGACAGTGGGTTCAGAGTGCTGACATGCTTGTGCGTGATGAGAATGACATCATGTATCAAGTCGCTAAGTTACTCATTGAAATCGCACGTGAAATCATAGAGTTTGATGAGTATGAAAACAAGCAAATGTTCGTGAGAGCCGTATGCTATTACGTTGCACACTACCTTGAATTACATATTAAAGCCTTAAAAGATGAAGAAAATAGAATGTCATTAAACGTTCAAAACAAACCCGAAACACAAGACAGCGACCAAACCAAGCAAATTTCTTTAGTGGATAACCATTATGGTGATTTTAAGAAGACGTTATGGGGACAAATGTTTTGGGCGATTTACGGTCATAACGCTAAGTTTACAATGATGGGGGTGTACTGAGATGGCTATTGCACCATACGATTATTTAGCAGTTCCTTATGAAGAACCTGATATGCAAGGGTTGTTGTATAACAAGATTGAGAGCCGTTATGTGCCCTCGATTGACTTCGTCAGCAAGAACGCATACGTCAATTTGATTGGCGTGTGGGGGAGTGAAGAAAACGCTCAATCCTATTTAGATTTACTTTCAAGCGTGGTTTACACGTACATTTTAAGTCATTACGATAACAAGTATAGATACCAAGTATTGTGGTTCATGGCACACTCTAAGCAAGTGAGAAATGCGATAAGTCAGATCTTCGTGAACTCGGTTTGGTACAACCACCGTGATGGTGGGTTCATGCTTGTGTATTCAAGTGGTATTAACATGGAACAGATGAAAGAGTTTAGTTTAGACCTCAAGAGAGCGTTATCACCTGTTGAACGTCAAATCATTGATAACTCGTTTCTTGGTACTCGTATCCTTGAAACCAATTTCAATACGATTACAAAGTTCGACACGTTTGCGTTGATGGTTGCTGACATGGTAACAAGTGGTATCATCACTCAAGAAGAAGCGGACGATTGCGAAGATGTTGAAGATGTCATGGATATTCTCAAGGTGAGAGTGCGTTACCGCATTTACGTGAACGAAGCATTAAAGTATTGTTTAGAAGATACAAAGACGTATGAGAATGTCATATTAGCAACCAAGTATGAGTTTGACAATGTCAATGGCACTTGGTAATACAGTTTAAGAAAAGGGGTACATAAGATGGGTGGATATGGTGGAGATTTGACAAGAAAAGGTCAAACGAATTCATTGTTTAGCAAGAATATAGACGCTAAATATCGAGCACCAAAAGACGCTCGTCTTTTTGGTATGGAAATTGAAGAAACCGCACCGTTGTCTATCTCACAGTTGCTTGCGATGATACCTGCGAATTATGTAGAAGAACAGTTAAACGTTAAGGATACCAAGTGGACGAATGACTATCAATTCTTTAGTGGGAAAGACGGTCAAACCAATGCGTATGTCAAACGTGGTATGGACTTCGAGTTGGCAGAGGTTGCTGATGGCTATGAAACAACGATTGTGGTATGGCACTTTTCAACCGATGATGCGAGCATAGATTTCAACGTGGGTGGCAAGATATACACCGCAGGGCGTGAGTGGACGATTATGAAGATTATCAATCAGTTCTCACGTGGTACAGCAACGAACAAGTATTTTGCGATGAATACATTAGATGCCAAGATTGTTCAAAAGTCAGGTTACATGACGTTTGTTCTCGTATAGCAAGGCGGTGTATCCTCAATGGACTTTACGATTTATGTGAGCGAAAAGAGATACAATGAGTTACTTCAAAACGGTTTTGACCCATCGTTAGGTGGGTATTTACACAACATAGCCGTGATGATAATGGCGTATGATACAGGTAATGCGAGAAGTGCAATATCGAACAGCAAGAACACGCCAAGACACATTCAAATACATTACGATTTGCTTAAGGCAAATTACATCAAGTTTTTAGATGATGGTGTTGGACCAGTCAAAAAGCACAAGGGTATTGTGAGTGTTTTGACGGTTGGAACATTTGCTGAAGAACTTATAGGTTGGTTGGTTAGCGGTCAAAACCCTACGTTTACAAGCCCACCCGTCGTAGCACTTAGACAGAGCAAGTATCGACCATTTAGTGCAAAGTCAAGCGTTACAGGTCTAAGCGAAAAAGATGTGTTAAAACAATCACAAATGAACACGGATACGATTAGTGCACAGGCACGTGGCGAGGTTTCAAAGGTTCGTGAGTACACGTATCTAAGACTTGCAGGTGGAAGTTTTGGTGGCACGAGAGGTGTCAAGACACAAACCACACGGCTTCAAGGACATCAACACTTAGGAAGCAATAAGAACATCAGCATATTAAAAGCGGTTAGACAAGACCAAAAACAAAGATTGAAGAAACAACGTGAGGATACCAACAGTGCAATCACAATGGGTTTCTTAACGAACAAGTAAGAATACGAGGTGCTACGCATGGCTATAAGCATTAACATTAGAGAC
>CAZKXP010000020.1:0-12272 GCA_964556955.1 uncultured Candidatus Saccharibacteria bacterium | reverse complement strand
AGTATTAAATAGAGAAGTAGATAAAGCAGATGCGACATCCTCTGTTAATCCATTAAATCCATACTACGGACCATTAAGCTTACCTGTAATATCCGGTATAGCAAACGATACCGTAAGTAGTGTAACTGATGTAAAGATAAGGATGACAAGAAGTAGCGATGGAAAGAACTGGATAGGAAGAAGCATGTGGAGTTACCTCCCAGGCCTACAAGATGTGGATGGTACATACACATGGACTTTAAATAAAACACTTCCTTCTATGCACAATGGTGTTAAATATACCGTAACCCCATACGCATCAGATCAGGTACATGGATTTAGTGAAGGTACCTCTGAGTCATTTGTATGGGATAGTCAACCTCCACAAGATCCAACTTGGATAAGATCTACATCGCATACTTCTGCGCCAAGCCAAGATAGAACAATAGATATTAGGTTTGGAGGAGCAACAGATGACCTAAGTGGGGTTAAAGGTTACTACTATTCATTCTCACAAACACCTGAAACTCCTTCACAAGATTCAAGAAACTGGTTACCTGCATGGGCATGGAGAGTAACAAGTAACAGACTCGCTGATGGAGTTTGGTATTTCAACATTAGGACTGTCGACAACGTTGGGAACATAACATCAACAGCACACTCATCTGCATTCATAGTTGATACTACAGCTCCACAGACACCAGTCATATCCTCACCTGCTGATGAGGCCTACTTCAATACACAACCAATATTAAATGATTGGAATGATGTATATGATGTAAACGGCATACACTACTACAGAGTTGAATACAGATATGACGATGGTCACCCAATACCTAATGGTAAATACAGAATAACAACCATAAGTGAAAGAAACCATATACCTCAGGAATGGGAGCAAGGTGGTGTGAAGTTTAGAGTACAAGCTATCGACAATGCTGGGAATGTGGGACCTTGGAGTGAATGGAGGCATTACTTCTATGATAGTATTGCTCCAGATGTAGAGATTACCTCTCCAACAGAAGAATATCTAACTGGAACAGTCGAAATCAGGGGGACTGTCACAGACGCCAACCCTCACCACTACTGGTTTGTAATACAAAATAGCATTGGTAAGAAAGTTGCAGGGCCTGGTACTGTGAGTGAAACAGATTCATTCACAGATGAATTACTACTAAACTGGGATACTACTAAGGTTCCTGATGGCGATTACACAATTAAGTTAGAAGCAAGAGATTCTGCCGATAATAAAGATAGCGGATCTGTTCATTGGATGATAGTGCATGTTGATAATCAGGCCCCTATTGTAGATATCTCAACTCCATCGGGATTAATTGCAGGCACAGTAGATGTAATAGGTTCATTAACCGACCTAAACCCAAGCACATACACATTAGAAATTAAAAACACACTTACAGGAGACAAGGTTATGCTGGATGTAGATCAACCAACTGGAGAATTTACAGACCAAACACTCTACACATGGGATACAACACTAGGTGATGATGGAGAATATGATATTACATTCACAGGGGAAGACCTTGCAGGGAATTCAACAACAATAGGTGTAACTGGGATAATTGTAGATAATACCAAACCAACTGCTACAGTCCTTGGTACACTCACCTTCATTACTGGGGATACAACACCAAGAGGTATTAACCTAGCAGACAATAACGAATTAGATCAGGTCTGCTACATCATTGATACAAATACACAACAATGTGTAAATATTGGTGGTACAGGATTCTTCTGGGACGTCTCTAGCTTAATCAATACACTAGGTGTAGGATCACATACCTTCACATACTATGTAGTAGATAAAGCAGGTAATCAAAGTGATTCCGGAGTCATTGAGGGTGAAAATACCAACTATCTTGCCAATATAACTGTAAATGATGTTCCCGCAGTAGCAGGAGCCGCAACTACTACACTCTTTGCTCAAGCACCAGTAGAAACAGAGGAAGAAACAACAACAGAAGAGGAAAATACTATTGAAGATACCCAAACCTCTGAAGAAGTTAAAGGTGTAGAGGACACAGATAGTAATGATAAAGAAGAAGCAAAAAATACTCTACCATGGTGGGCATATGTACTGGGTGGAGGCGTCATCATATCCTTCTTCCTCTTCTTGATATGGAGAAGAAGAAAGGACAAAGAAGAGAAGAACTACTAATCTCTTCTGGATAGTAAATGAAAAGGCACAGACATCTGTGCCTTTTTTTGTTAATATGGGTATATGAAAAGCCCCATACTTTCAAAAGCATCAAGAATAGTCTCTGAAATCTTCAATGGATTTGTAATGATGATATTAACACCAACAGTAGCAGTCATAGCTTCAGAAGCTCCTACAATATACAAAATAATCCTTCCAATAGTATATCTACTTGTAACCATAACCCCCTTCTTCATACTAATGAAACTCGGAAAGGTATCAGACTATGAATTTACCAAGCGAGAAGAAAGACCCCTGTACTTTACGATAGTAACGGTTGGGTATCTCATTCTCTTCATACTCTCCGCCATACTCATTAAAGAACTCTCTGTCTCTTTAGTAACACTCGCCCTATTTACTACCTCATGCGTATTAACAATGGTCACTCTGTATTGGAAAATGAGTGGCCATATGACTTACTCCACACTCTTCTTCTTTACTCTCCTCTTTCTCTTCCCAGAGATCTCTTTCCTACCCATCATATTCATCTTCACACCAATCATAGCTGCTTCTAGAGTAATATTGGGAAAACACACCCTATGGCAAACCATCATTGGGACATTGGTCTGTGCAACAATATCCATTCTCATTTACTGGGTGATCTGATAGAATAGTGACATATATGGAAAATCTAAGTATTACAGAACTAAGACAGAAACTCCTTAACAAAGAAATATCTTCTAAAGAGATAGTGCAACACTATCTAGATAGAATATCTAGGTACGACCAAGATCTTAATGCATATATCACTGTAGATGCAGAAAATGCACTAAAAAAAGCAGAAGAGTATGACAACGGAGGAAACAGAGAAAGCAAACTCGGTGGAATACCAATAGCTGTAAAAGATATTTTTTCTACTAAACAGATACCTACCACAGCAGCATCACACATATTGGATGGATATACCTCAGTATATGAATCAACAGTAACAAAGAAAATATTAGATGAGGATGCCATTATTCTAGGAAAAACCAACCTGGATCAATTCTGTCATGGATCATCTACTGTAACATCATGTTTTGGGCCTACTAGAAACCCCTGGAACAAAGAAATGCTTCCAGGTGGATCAAGTGGAGGATCAGCTGCTGCTGTTGCTGCAGATCTCTGCACAGGCTCTCTGGGAACAGAAACTGCTGGATCAATTAGATTACCATCATCATGGTGTGGAACTGTAGGGTTAAAACCAACATATGGGAGAGTCTCAAGATATGGGGTATTGGCAATGGGGTCTTCTTTAGATTGTCCAGGACCAATCGTTAAAACAGTAAAAGACGCAGCGTATATACTTAGTATCATTGCAGGACACGATACAAATGACTTTACATCATCCAAATCCCCTATCCATAACTATCTCAATGATATCAATGTTGGGAATATTAAGGGGATGAGATTAGCATTACCAAAAGAATACCTAGAGCTAGGATTAGAAGAAGGAGTAAGGAAGAATTTTGAGAAAGCCGTAGAGATACTCAAATCATTGGGTGCAACAATTGAAGAAGTAAGTATAATGGATCCACAATTTGCAATGGCAGTATATACCATTACATGTAGAAGTGAAGTATCTTCTAACTTAGCAAGATATGATGGAACAAGATATGGATTAGAAGGAAGCAAATATAGTAATATCAAAGAATTCTATGAATCTACAAGAGGAGAAGGATTTGGTGCAGAAGCAAAAAGAAGAATAATGACAGGAACATTCTCTCTCTCTGCAGGATATGCAGATGAATATTTCCGAAAATCAGAACAGGTAAGACAGTTAATTAAGGAAGATTTTGACAAAGTACTATCTAAATATGATGCTATAGTAGCCCCTACTACACCATCCATAGCCCTGAAAGATAAAGATGCGGATAATCCATTGTTTGGAGAGATAGCAGATGTATTGGCAGAAGGTAGCTCCGAGGCAGGTTTACCTGGTTTAACAGTACCCTCTGGATTATCTAATGGTATGCCTACAGGGGTGCAGTTCATAGGAAAACATTTTGATGAACAAACATTACTAAATCTAGGACAGGGTGTAGAAGAAAATACAGGAAGATTAGTATTAAATCTCTAGTTCAGAGAAATTTCATATTTGAATGATATAAATATATTTACAAGGAATACCCTTGTTGATATAATTTGAGTGAACCCGCCTACAAGAACCCTTGGTTGTTTGTAGGCAATTTCTTTTATGACCCAACTCTCCACAATTTTAATAGATGGAAGCAACTTTTACTTTAAACTTAAAGACCTCGGCCTAGATAACCAATTGAATTTCAATTTCCGTGAATTTATAAAAGAAATTACACCAAAATTTAGAAATATCTCAACAACTTACTACATTGGTGCAGTAAGAACTAAATCTGATTTTCACACAACAAAGTTACATGCTAAACAGCAAAAGCTTTTTCAATATCTTTCATCACAGAACATTAAATATTCCCTAGGGTATTTGCTTGAGAACAATGGTGTAGTACATGAGAAGGGAGTTGATATTCAAATTGCTGTTGATATGCTAGTAAATTCCTACGAAGACAAGATAGATAGAATAATTTTAATTTCTTCAGATACAGACCTCATACCTGCCATTAAGCAAGTACAGAAACTTGGTAAGCATGTTACATATGTAGGATTTAAACATAAGCCTAGTAAAGCATTGATTAATGTTTGTTCTGACTATGTATTATTATCAAGAAAAGATTTAAAAGAGTTCTATAGCTTAAAAAATACCTATTTAGGACCAATTAACTGAACTACGTTCCCATCAAAATCTTCCATGGTTGCAAAGGTGAATTTCTCTTGTATACACAGAACGTACTTTAATATTGCTGCTAGTAATTCCCGTCCTGGACCTTCTCCACAATAATTGGAGATAGAAATACAAATAATGTTATAATTAATCATGTCTACCATAAAAGCGAGACAGAAACCAAACATACAAAACATTGAATATCTCCACTACCCTATCAAATCTGACTATCGCATTACTGAAGGATATCTGTATTCTAGACAAGAACTCTTGATTCGAGGTTTCTACTTCCACAAAGGCATAGACTATGCTTGCCCATGGGGAACTCCTGTATATGCAGCAGCAAGTGGATATCTAGTTGCGAGCTATCATAGATATCCAATGTTGAATAAAGATAAAACACCAATGGTGTATGAGGGTTTACCACAAGGTAATGGCTTAGGATATTTCATACAAATATTCCACCCAGAAAAGATATGTGGAATTAAAGGAGGGAGAATTACACAATATGCTCATCTTTCCAAATTTGCACCCAATATATATGCAAGAACATTCAACCCAATTAAGATAGATTTTGAAAAAGAGATATTGAAGAAATACAAAAAATCACATAACAAAATATCTGAAAAAGAATTACAAAAGAATATAAAAGATACATTAGATATTGTTAAACAGTATCCTTGGTTTAATAAACTATATGGGTTTTCATTTAATAATGATCTAAGAAAAAGAGAATCATATCTATACAACGGAGAAGAATTGAAATATCTGAAAGGAAGCAAATATGTTAAATGGGTTGAACAAGGAGATTTAATTGGGTATACAGGATCATCATCAATCATATGGGGAGATTTAACTTACAAAGAGAATTGCGAGAGACCGAATGTAAAAGAATTTGAGACATGGGATGAAGTACATTTACATTTTGAAGAGGCAGGTAGAAACATTGATACCAGAACAAAAGAATTACAAAGAGATCCATATGGAATATATCTTAGTAAGGAGCACTATCAAAACAATAAACAGAATAAAGACAGTATATTTACAGAAGGTTTTCAGAAATCATTGTGGTAAAGCTTAGAATTTCAAGCCAAGTCTTTCCAAGAAATTCTTAAAGCTATTTTCGATATTATTCACTGTCCTCGTGGTCATCTCTTCTTTCTTTACCTCTTTCTCCTTCCCAAAAACTTGAACAACAAGGGTTACATTCTTACCTCCCAACTCCCCATCAATAACTGCAACACCAACATCCGTATATTCTGCCTTCACAATATTTGCTTTGTGTGTGGGACTATTTAACCAAGAATTCATCATCTTAGATTTATCTGTAAATCCCTTTGCGAGATTTTCCCCAGCTACTGAATACTCATACCCTTCCCCCTTTATAAACTGCCAAGGAGTCTCACCATTAGGACCAAAATGATCCCAGTAACCCTTTTCTAACATATCTTTAGCCTTCTCCATAGCTGCTTTCATAAGTTTGTCATCAGCATCTAGTTCTCCAAGACCTTCTCCTTCTCTGTATTCATTAACCAAAGCAATGACCTCTTCTGAAGTATAGTTAGAGGCTCCAGCCTTGGAAGGTATAGCACCGCTGAGAGCCATAGAAAGCATAGCTCCCGTTAGGATAGTACCTGAGGCCTTAGACCAAAACAATGGTATTCTCTCTTCTGTTTCTTCCTTAAGAATTTCAAACCCTTTAAGAATGGATACACTCCTACCCTTAGAGTAACTTCTCTCTAGTTCAGGAATATTACTAAATGATATTGCACTAAGACTCTCTGCAAACCACAGAACCATATCCAATTGAGAGATATCATGTTTAACATCGGGATACCCCTCCTTGAAAAGGTGGCTATATACAGAGTGATAGTTAACTGCAGTATCAATTATCTTGTAATTAAGGTTTGTACTATTCTCTAAATACTCTTTCGTTTCTGAAGGATACCTTTTAAAAGCTTCAGATATATCTTCAAATCCTTTTTCCCCCTTCTTAATTGGTGAGGAGAAATATTGATATGATTTTCTTTTGTCTTCAGCTACCATATACAGCTTACCGATATTTTGTACTAATCCTGCAATATATACATCAGATAGTTCATGCCTCTTTAAACCAACAGAGATACCAAATTTGTAAGCTAGGTATGCAACTAATACAGAACTGTTTTTCAATACCGAGAAATTTTTCTTACCGTATTCTATTTCCCATTCCTCTATTTCCTTAAGTATGTTTTTAGCAATACTAAGATCTTTTTTAGATATATCTTTGGGTGGTTTCTGGAGGAAATGGTATGCGTCTTCGTATACTAGTTTTTTAGATTTGATATCAGAATATTGTTTTGTTAAATCTGATAGTGTTGACATATGTATATTATATCAGAAATGTGGATAACTGGAAGAAGTGAGCCGCCTGGGACTCGGACCCAGCACCTACTGCTTAAAAGGCAGTTGCTCTAACCGGATGAGCTAGCGGCCCATGTAATTAGTTACATGAATAGGAAGAATTATATATTGCTTAATTGATATTTACAAGACTCTACTCTCGCCAACACCTTAGTAGAATACTAACAAAACGCATCTCTTCTTCCGTCATCTCTTCCAATGGTAACTGACTAATACTACATCCTTTCTCACCAGAACATGCAGAGAGATTTATCTCCCCATTTTTTTCTACTAGAACACCGAAATATGGCAAATTCCTTACTATTCGGTTGTCTAGCGCATCTATTACCCCCCTAAAACCCTTCTCTTTGCCTGCAAAAAGAAGTGCTGCTTCAGAATGATGACTTCTTGGGAATGTATACCCAATTAACTGACAATCACTCGGATGCAACTCCAAAAGATCAGAAACTACCCCAGCACAACGTAATGCCGATTGTATATAGTGGGTTTTCACGCTCCAATCAAATGGGTTCCTTTCTGTCTCAATATCTAAGATCTTTGCTTGATCATAGTCTTCACAAAGGGGAATCAGAGCAAAAATATCATTTTTAGTAGTATGTTCTTTGAAAGATTCAGCTATTTGATTTGCCACCATAATATTATGAGAAAGATAAATAAGAATATAACATGGTACCCCGCCCCATAATATTAGTCAATGGGTTTCCTGCTAAATGGTGCAAAACTTCTCCTGTGTATCTCACAAGGTCCATACTTCTGTATCATCTCCACATGATACTTGGTACCATATCCCATATGTCTTTCAAAACCATATTCTGGATATTGTTTCGCATACTCCCCCATCATACTATCTCTAGTGACCTTAGCCAATACTGAAGCAGCTGATATTGAATAGTGATATAGGTCTCCCTTGTTAATACTCTCCATATTGTAATCCTCCAACAAATATATCCCACCATCAGCAATAATATATTCGATTCTTTTACATAACATCTTCTCAACAGCTTCCACAGCCTTAGTCATAGCCTCTAATACAGCATATCGTATACCAATCTCATCTATCCTTCTTGCATCTACAACCCCTACTCCATACGCATAAGATTTTACTTTTATTAAATCAAATGCCGAATCTCTTTGCTTCTTAGTCATCTTCTTGCTATCCCTGACAATATCTACTACCTGATCTGGAGAAGATATGACTACACAACCAGCAACCACAGGACCTGCTAATGGTCCTCTTCCTGCTTCGTCTAATCCTGCTACTATGTTGCATCCTTTCTTCCAAAGTTTTTCTTCTAGTTCTAATGTTGGATATACCATATATTGATATGTTACCACACATAACCTAATATATATGTGTATATATAATTTGTAATATTAATGATATGTCAGAAAGTAAAGCTGGTTCATTTTTTAAAGGTCTTTTCCTTGGTGCTATTGCAGGTGCTACTGCTGGTATTCTTTTAGCTCCTAAGTCTGGGAAAGAAACAAGAGAAGATTTAAAGAAAATGGCTAAGGAATATCAAGAGAAAGCTATGGATTTGTATGCTACTGCCAAGAAGGTAGTAACCAAGAAGATGAATAATCTTAAAGCAGCAGGAAAGAAATTAGATCAAGCTAAGTATATGGAGTTGGTTAACGAGGTTGTAGAAGAGATTAAGAAGGATGGTAATGTTACTGCAGAGGCTGCGAAGAGTATGGGAGATCAATTAAAGAAAGATTGGAGTATGGTTAAGACGGAGTTTGAGAAATAACTTATTATCCTAATCTAATGGCTTTTGGCCCAAGTACAGGGGGTTAAGAAAGGGGCTAGAAATAGTCCCTTTTTATTTGTAAAATAACAATAATACGCGAGAGTAATTCAATTGGTAGAATGTCTCCTTCCCAAGGAGAATGTCGCGGGTTCGAGCCCCGTCTCTCGCTCCAAAACTATTTGTAAACCTCTCTTCTGTGGCCAACTATTGTCACTATGATCCAATCCTCCTTTACATCAAACACTACTCTGTACTCTCCAACTCTAAATCTATATGACCCTGTACCATTTCCTACAATTGGAGTAGCAAAAACAAGAGGATTATCCTGAACAGAAAAATACTCAAGTTTAGATATAATACGCCCTTGTACCTGCTTTGGCAGTTTCTTCATCATACGTAGGCAGTGGTTCGTAAATGTATATTTCATATACATTTAAAGGTTTAGTTGTCTTTTTACCTCTTCTGAACTAACCAATCCTGAATTACGACTTTTTTCTAATTTCTCTTGAAAAACGGGAGACATAGCTTCAATATCCTCTATTAAATCCTCCCACATATCATTTGGAATTAATACACCTAATGCTTTATCATTTTTTAAGACACGATAGAAGGTATCTGTATTAGCAGCATCTTCAAATAGACGGGTTAATCCTGCTTGTGCTTTTTGAATATTTGTAAATTTTTCTGAAGATATTAGTTGTCTCATATTACAGAATCATAATATAATTCTGTAATCATGTCAAATGATTGATAACTCGTATCCTCTCTGTTACAATATCGTTACATTAAGCTGATGTAGCTCAGTTGGTAGAGCAATCCCTTCGTAAGGGAAAGGTCGGTGGTTCGAAGCCACCCATTAGCTTTTAAATATAAATATACAGATGAGAACACCACAATACACAATCACAAACCTCATACTCAATTACTTAATCAAGTATGAATTAGCCGTCTCCGATATCCAACACTACCCATTACCGGAAAAATACAAAACAGTATTACAAGAAAAATATGACTCTGAAGATACCGAAAAACTGGGAGAAATCATAGGGTCATCAATAGGGTACAATCAAGCATTACAAATCCAGAGAGGGCAAGAACAAACATCACACAAAAGAAACCTTAAAATATTTACAAACTTCAGAAATGTAAAAGACTTCATAGACTCATACAGCACTACCAATGCATTAAAACCATCCATAGAACTCAGTACACATATTAATAAACTGTTGATGAAAAATATTGTAGATGATTGGGATTTAGCAAAAACCCGGGGATTTAGTGAAAAACCAAATGAAATATATGACACATGGTACAAATACAGAGACTTCTACCCAAATCTCGATCCTGCTGACTATTTCAACAATGTGTTTGATTGGATAAAGAACAGCAAAGATCACAACCATTTCTTGATTAAACTTGGAATACTACTGTATGAATTCATAGATAAAGCACCATTTCTAGCTGGTAACCAGATAACCGCAATATCGACACTCGAGATACTCACCAAATGCTATGGCTACAACCCTGACAACATATTCCCATTCTTTAAAGCTATCGATTTCCTCGGAGAAGACCTGTTAGTAGCCTTTAAGCTATCCAAAAGTAAACATGACCTCACAATGTTCTTAGAAGCATTCCTGTATACCATATCCTACAATGCAGTAAATGTATCAAAAGAATACAAAGAAACACATATTAAGAAAGTAAGAAACCAAGGGGCAATTGAGATGTTACTTAATCCAAGACAGATAAAGTTGTTGGATTATCTAAGTGTGAATTTTAAGATAACAAGGAATAAATATACCAAGATGATGGGAGTATCATTCATGACATCATTCAGAGACCTACAAGACATGGTAGACAAGGGATATATCAAAGTCAAAGGCAAAGGCAGAGGCACATACTACATATCAGCCAAACAACAAGGGGAAGATGTCGTTTTCCTTGATGAAATATCATAAAGTTGGTAATATTACTCACATATGGAATATGATGTAATCGTAGGGTTAGAAATCCACGTACAGACTAAAACACAATCAAAAATGTTCTGTTCATGCCCTACTGGATATTTCCACAAAGAACCCAATACTCATGTATGTCCTGTTTGTATGGGTATGCCAGGAGCATTACCAGTACCAAACAAAAGAGCTATAGAGCTCTGTATATTAATGGGGTTAGCCACCAACTGTAACATAGATAACGAGATATATTTTGACAGAAAACACTACTTCTATCCTGATTTACCAAAAGGATATCAGATAAGTCAGTACAAACGCCCTATCTGTTCTAATGGATCAATAACATTACCAAATGGTTTTGAAGTAAAAATTGAAAGAATTCATCAAGAAGAAGATGTTGCCAAATCTACACACCATGGATCCACTACAGAAGAGGAATATACCTTAATTGATTACAATAAATCAGGAGTACCACTAATCGAAATTGTTACTAAGCCATGTATTAGAACGGCAAAAGATGCAAAAGACTTTGCTACCCAGATTAGACAGATTGCAAGATATTTAAACATCTCAGATGCAGATATGGAAAAAGGCCAAATGAGATGTGAACCTAACATTTCCATACAAGAAAAAGGTAAGTGGGAGTACAATGATGGAATAATTAAAGCTGTTGGAGATTACAAGTTAAATCCTAAGGTAGAGGTAAAGAATATTGGATCAATTACTGCAGTAGAAAAAGCTGTAGAATTTGAAGTTGAAAGAATGAAGAAGGATTTGGAAGAAGGTAAAACACTCACTCAGCAAACAAGAGGCTGGAATGCTGCTAAAAATGTTACAGAATACCAGAGATCAAAGGAAACAGCAGATGACTACAGATATATGCCAGAACCTGATATTCCTGTCATCGAAGTAACAGATACAGATATAGAAAGGATAAAGGAAGAATTGGTTGAATTACCACATGAGAAGATTGTTAGATACATCAATGATTGGGACATTTCCCAATACGCAGCAGAGGTAATCTCTGCTACCAGGGATGGTGCAACATATTTTGAAAAACTACAAACTCTTCTTTCAGAGAAACTTGAAGAGAAGGTAGCTGCACAAGAAGCTGCTAATTGGTTGATGGGAACGGTATATGCATTGGTAAATGAGAAAGGCATCTCCGTTACTGATATCGATATCAATGATCTCTCACTCCTAATCCTAAAGTTTAAAGAAGGAAAGATTAC
>CAZKXP010000019.1:0-13045 GCA_964556955.1 uncultured Candidatus Saccharibacteria bacterium | reverse complement strand
ACACATTGCCAATGTGTAGGTCGCGGGTTCGACCCCCGTCTCTCGCTCCAGATTTAGTAGGAAGACCTAGGATACGATTTCTTTTCCCCCATATCCAATATATGCGAATATAATTGCTCTGAGAGTCTTACCAGCACCCATTGCTAATAGAAACTTCCACCATTTAACACCAATAGCTCCAGCTACTAACCCAGCAACATCAAATAATGGATTAGGGATTAAAGCTAATACAAATATTGCCCACAATCCATACTTCTTTATTCTCTCCTCCATCTTTTTGTAAACCTTGCTTGATGTAACAATTCCACTCCCAGCATAACCTACTAGGTATCCTGCAAGCTCTCCCAATGATGAAGCAATCCCTACAGTAAAACCTACTAAAAGGGGACTGTCTAAAATTCCACCAAAGAGGATATTTAAAGGAGCCAAAATAGGTACTGGTACCAATACTGTTGCATTACCAAGCAGAGTTATTAAAAATATGCCTAGATATCCGAATTCCTGATACTGATGTATATCCTTACTAAAGACTAATACGAATATAGTTACAGCTATACCAAAGACCAAAGCTAATATATGCTTCCATGTAAACTTTGGTGATTCTTTCATATTTGTATATTCTACTATACAATCAGTATATGAAGCTATCATTAAAACAATCCAAGTCCGTAATTACCCCAAGCAAACTCCCAGGATCAGACTATGTAGTAAACCCATACTCTGGATGTGCATTTGGCTGTGTATACTGTTATGCAGAATTCACTAGAAAATTTACAAATCACATAGATGATGAATGGGGTAAGTATGTAGATATTAAAATAAATACACCAGAACTATTTAAAGAAGAATTTCAAAAACTCTCTAACAAAATCATAAAACAAAATGTATTTAAAACAGGAAATAGGCCAGTAATATTCTTTGGTTCAGTTACAGACCCATACCAAGGAGTAGAAGCAAAGTATGCACTAACAAAAAAGTGTTTAGAAATAATTGCGGAATCAAATATAAAAAGTAGTGTAGATATATCTCTTCTAACCAAATCACCATTGGTAACTAGAGATACAGAGATATTCAAAAAGATTCCTAACTTGGAAATAGGGATGACCATATCCTCTACAGATGACAATATTAGTAAACTTTTTGAATGTTACGCGCCACCAAGTTCTCTAAGAATACAAGCGCTGAAGAAATTGAATGATGAAGGTTTAAATACATACGCCTTTGTAGGCCCATTGTTACCTCACTTTGTAGCGAATGAGGATAGCTTGGGAAAATTATTTAAAGCTATTAAAGATAGTGGCACTAGAAGAGTGTGGGTGGAACATATTAATCTTACTGGCCCTAAGATGAGCAGACTATTGGATTTGGTAGGGGGTAGTTTAAATAATGAAGAGATAAAACTTTTCAGAAACTCTCAAACGGATGAATACAAAAGAAAACTTAGTGATATGATTTTGAATATTGTAAAAGAGAATGGTTTGGAGTTGGTAGGAGGAAGCGTGATAGATCATATTAAACTATCCAAATAGTTTCCAATGTTTTAAATATCATATACACTATTCTTATGGAAATACCTGTCCCTAAACAACCAGACAATCATATGAAGGATCGTATATTAAGATTCAGACCAGTTGTATTTTTAAAGAAAAACCTCTCAGTATTCATACTCGTATTTCTATTCCTAATTACAATGCTCTTAGGAGTATGGAATATCAAAAAATATACAATAACAGATATGAATGGATTAGAAATATCAACTGAAATATCTACAATGGTAGATGGGTATGTGGAAGAATATATAAAAGGAAAAAACTATTTCTCATTTTCATCGAATACCTATGAAAAAGATATCCTATCAAAAGTATCATATGTAAGGGGGGCAAATATTGAGAAGGTAGTGCCGAATAAATTAGAAATATTTGTAGATCTATACATACCCCAGGGTGTTGCCTTGATTAGAGATGAACAATGTTATCTACTCTCTGAAGAAGGAGTAGTTTTAGAGAATCTTTGTAGCGAAGATATTGTAAATTGTTGCAAAAACTACTCATCTGAAAAGTCTCTCTATACCTTTACCTCCTCAGAAGTAGATATCTCTGATATTGATGATGGTAAACAAAAGCTCCTAGTAATGGACAGTATAGCCAAAGTTATAAAGGTAATTAGTACATATGGTTATGTAATTAAAAATATTAATTTAGGTAATTCAGTATTAGATATAACCCTGGATTCTGGAAAGCTATTCAGATTCAGTATGGTTGATGATTTGTATGTCCAGTTGGAAAGGTATATAGCGGTAGCTAATAGGGTGAAAAGTGATAATATAACCTTTACATCTATAGATTTTCGCTTCGAAAGACCAGTTTTAAAGAATTAATAGTGTTCTTGCGAAAACTATGAATATTGATTATATTATTAGAAAGGACTTGTATATTCTAAGTCTTTTAATATAATAAATTAGTAAAATATAACTGCCTTAAACAATATGGCACGCAAAATAATAACAGCAATAGACCTAGGATCCTCAAAGATTACAACAGTTATAACCTCTGTAGAGGACAACCAAACACCTTCTGTAATTGGTGTATGTTCCCACCCGAGTAAGGGCATTAAAAAAGGTGTAGTAGTTAATATCGATGATGCAACTAATGCTATATCAGAGAGTGTATTAGCTGCTGAGAGAATGGCAGGTGTTACAGTTTCTGATGTGTATGTATCCATTAATGGTGAGCAAGTAACTAGCCTAAACAACAAAGGTGTAGTTGCAGTAGCGGGCTCGGAGATAACAATTGATGATACATATAGAGCAATTGAAAATGCTAGAACACTATCGTTACCAGATAACCTAAACCCAATCCATATTATCCCACGTGAGTTTGTAGTGGATAATCAAGGTGGAATTAAGTACCCAATAGGGATGAGTGGTGGTAGGTTGGAAGTAGAAACCCATATTATTACAGCACCGAATTCATACTGGCAGAATATTAAGAAGTGTGTAGAACAAGTTGGACTTAATGTCTACGATGTAATATTCGCAGGCTGGGCTTCTTCTCTTGCTGTTCTTACGGACACAGAGAAAGAATTAGGTGTTACAATGTTAGATATCGGTTCTGGTACTACAAGTATTACAATTTTTGAAGAAGGTAGCATCATATATAGTAGCTGTATCCCATTGGGTGGTAACAGTATTACAAGCGATATTGCCATCGGATTACAAGTATCACTAGAAGAGGCAGAGAAAATAAAAATTAACATGTCTGATATTTTGGATAATAAGGTATCTGCAAGTAGGGCAAAGGATTTAGATTCTACCCCGGCATTACTTAGAAAAAAGGAAGAGCCGAAAGAGAAGAAAAGCAAGGGAGATGAAATAGATTTGAGTGGGTATGGTGTAGATAAGAAGGTGTCAAAATCAATATTACAAAATATTGTGGAGGCTAGATGTGAAGAAATCTTGGATATGGCAAAGGATAATGTATCAAAATCTGGCTATGAGATTGGTATGCCTGCAGGCATTGTTGTAACAGGGGGAACAGCATTGCTTAGAAATTTGACTAAAACGGTACAAGGATCATTTGGTGTTGCTGCAAGAGTAGGCTATCCCTCGGGTTTAACAGGCATGACAGAAGAGATATCTGATCCTTCGTATGCTTGTGTGCAAGGGCTAGTTAAACATGCAATGGATGACGATGTAGATATTAGTTCAAATGGGGATAAGAAAAAGGGGAATGTGAAAGGCTTTGTAGGTAAGGTTGGGGAGTGGTTGAAATCTTTACTGCCTTAAATAAATTTATGTGTATAGAGCAATGTTAGTTACGACCAATGTAGATCCAGTAGCCAAGATTAAGGTAGTAGGTGTAGGTGGTGGTGGCTGTAATGCTATCAACACCATGATCACAGATTACGATATTCCTGGTGTAGAGTTCATGGCTTTTAATACTGATGCTCAGGCATTGAAGATGTCTCAAGCGCCAATCACACTTCAGCTAGGTGAGGAATTAACTCATGGGCTGGGTGTAGGGGGGAATCATGATATGGGAGCAGAAGCTGCGGAAGAGAGTTTAGATCAGATACAAGAACTTTTGGAGGGTGCTAATATGGTTTTCATTACTGCTGGTATGGGTGGTGGAACAGGCACAGGTGCCGCACCAATTATTGCTGGAGTAGCCAAAAATATGGGAGCATTAACCGTTGCTGTTGTAACTAAGCCATTTGATTTTGAAGGAAACAAACGAAGAGAGATTGCAGAAGAAGGTATCGCGGCGCTCAAAGACAAGGTTGATACCTTGATTGTAGTCCCCAACCAAAGATTACTTGAAATAGTAGATGAAGGTGAAAGATTATCATTTATAGATGCTATGAAGAAGGTAGATTCTGTCCTCGCAGAGGGGGTAAACAGTATCTCTAACCTCATCAGTCAAACTGGCTACATCAATGCAGACTTCAATGATGCTAAATCCGTTATGCAGAACGCCGGTACTGCCCTTATGGGTATTGGTAGAGCGAGCGGAGAGAATAGGGCAGAAAATGCTGCTAGAGCTGCAACTACTAGCCCACTATTGGATATGTCAATTGAAGGCGCAACAGGTGTCCTTTACAATGTCGTAGGTGCAGACTTAACTCTTACAGAGATTAGTCTAGTATCAGAGTTGATTAAGGAAGCCGTCGATCCTGCAGCTAACATCAAATTCGGTGCGCAGATTGATCCTAACGCAGGAGATGAGCTGACCATTACAATTGTTGCAACAGGGTTTGATGAAAACAAACAGGTATATACTAAGAAACAGAAAGACGACGATGATATTAAACCTGAGGTGAGAACTTTTGGTTTTAAACCTAAGGCACAAGAGCTTCCAGAGATAAGTTCCCTGGATACAGAGGATGAAGTATTAGAAACATTTGACAAAGAAGAACCTTTGGTAATGGAGGAGCTTGAGAAGGTAGAACCAGTCTCTTCTGATGATGATTTCACCAATGGAGACGTAACAGGGTTAGACATTCCTGCTTTCCTGAGGAGAAAGAACTCTTAGAGTAGTTGTGCTACAATTTCCCATATATGAATATCCTGTCAAACAAACAGAAAAGACTTTTGCATATTGATTGGAAAATTGTTGTGCCAATATCTTTGTTATGTGTGTTGGGTATTGTCACCCTTCTTTCTACGACTATACTCCCAGAAGGTGGATATGGAGATCTTGGAATAGTATGGAAACAGTTGGCTACCATTGGCATAGGTATCGTTCTGTATATAATCATCTCCTATATAGACTTATCATATCTTAAATATTGGCAAGTGCTGTTAATCATCTTTGGATTCACAACAGTACTTCTTGTTTTAACGCTACTGATTGGGCCAGTCATAAATGGAGTAAAAAGATGGCTGTATATTGGCGATTTTCAGATACAACCATCTGAGATAGCAAAGTTCGCAACAATATGTATAACTGCAGGTGTATTCTCTTTGCGAGGAAAATTTAACGAAATAGTGTTGTTTTTGATAACTTTTCTTTCTACTGGGATTTTCTTTTTACTAATCTATCTCGAACCGGGTGGGAGTATGTCCCTATTAACACTAGCAATTTGGTTTCTGATTTCTTTCTTAGCACTTAGTAATCCTTTAAGAAACTCCTTAGTATTGCTAATTGTAACAAGTATAGCAGGAGGGTTCCTCCTAGCAGCCATAACACATTTCTGGGGTTGGTATTTGCTTGGTATCGCAGGTGTTGTCATAACGATATTCATTCTCTACAGTAAAACAAACTGGAAATCTATTGCTTTAGTAGCTCTAGGCGTTGGCTTCCTAATGGGGTTATTTCTAAATGTATCTTGGGAGAATCTTCTTCATGACTATCAAAAAGACAGGATTGTAGCATATTTCAATCCTTCGGAAACGGCAAAAGATGAAAGCTTTAATGTGAACCAATCAAAAATAGCAATAGGTTCAGGACAATTACTTGGAAAGGGATTTGGTAATGGTACTCAAAGTAAGCGCAATTTCCTTCCTGAACATCAAACAGATTTCATATTTGCATCCTTTGCAGAAGAATTTGGTTTAGTGGGTAGTGTTTTTGTTTTAGGGCTTTATGGTTTTTTAATATTGTATTGTTTCTTCCTCGCCATTAATACGATGGAGAATACATTGTACTCACTCCTATGTCTTGGAGTTGGTATAAAGATATTACTTGAGGTATTCATAAATCTAGGTACAAATATGGGGACAATACCTGCTACGGGTATTCCTTTGCCCTTAATGAGTGCTGGTGGTACTATAACCATGATGACATTTGCTTGCATGGGTTTGGTACAAAATGTCTCGAATAGATATTTGCAAGGACACAAGGATAAGAGTAGGAACATTTTAGATGTAGAGCCCTTGTAATCATTGACTTTTTTAACATATTCCATTAAAATCCTTACTCATGGCAGAAACAAAGAAAGCAAAGAAAACAGAAGAAAAAGTGAACGAAAATAAGTTTGCAGTTATAAAAATTGCAGGTTCTCAATTGAAAGTAGTTGAAGGTAAGGAGTACGAAATCAAAAAGATAGCTGGGGAAAAGGGAGATAAGGTTGAAATTACAGACGTATTACTAGTATCCGATGGAGAAAATACCACATTAGGTACACCAAATATCGAAGGTGCTAAGGTTGTATTAGAAATAACCTCTCAAAAGAAGGGGGAGAAGATTGAAGGTTTCAAATATAGTGCAAAGGCTAGATATAGAAGACATTTTGGCGCTAGAGAGCTTTTAACTAAGGTTCTTGTTAAAAAGATTTAATTACGATGCCCAAACAATATTTTTTCGAAGCAGGAAGTTTCCAGGATCTCTCGTTTGCAGAGCTAAACTCAGTTTTTAATACTTTTGGTATTCCCAAGGATTCAATATATCGCTTTTCAGATAGAATATTCATATTAAGAAGCAACAATATTTCAGAAGATATCGTAAAAAAAATATTCTCTAGACTTGGGGGGTTCGTTCGTGTAGGTTACATTCTCGAACAGATCGATACATTTTTGGATGATCAGATTCGGGAGAAATCAAAGATTACCTTTGGAATAAGTATTGTAGGCATGCACAACTCTCAAGATCATATCTTTCTAAGAAAATTAGCGGGAGAAATCAAAGATGAGCTAAAAAGGAGTAACATAAGCTCAAGATATATAAGTCCTCCTCGAAAAGAGTTTGAACTTAACGCTGCGCAAGTATTGAGAAATGATATTTTAAGAAAGGGATTCGAACTATGTATCTTAAAAAATGAAAAAGAAGAAATGTATGGATGCACTATGGATGTTCAGGATGTAGATGGTTTTGCAGCAAGAGATTTTGACAAGCCATACACGGATATAAAGATGGGAACTTTGCCACCCAAATTGGCCAGGATGATGATTAATCTCACAGGACTGAAAGAGGGTATAGTATGGGATCCTTTCTGTGGGTCGGGGACAATTTTAATGGAATCTGCGGTTTTAGGTTTCGATATATTAGGATCTGATATTGATCCTAATGCATTGCAATATTCAGACGAGAATATCAAATGGTTGGATACAAAAGGAATGATAGGGGAGATCAAGTATGATATTTTCCCGCTAGATGTAAAAGACCCGGATGGTAAGACAGTATCAAAACTTAAGAAAACAGATATCTCCGCGGTTGTATGTGAACCTTTCATGGGCCCTCCGCAACGAAGGATTGTATTTGCAAGTAGAGCGGATGTATTTCTAAGACGAGTGAAAGACCTCTATGAAGGACTTTTTGGTATCTTGGAAAAAGTATGCTCTGAGGGATTAGTAGCAGTTATCATAATTCCATCTTACAAAACAGAAAGAGGTTGGAAGACAGTGGGGGTTCGAGATATTGTTGGAAAAAGGTGGGAGGTTTTGAATAGTCAGCTTTCTGGGGGTAGGGACTTGAAGTGGAGCCGTAAAAATAGTATTATCACTAGGAACATTTTCATATTACGCAGGAAATAATCCGAGGTAATATATTTAAGTTAATTTGATTACTACAGAGCAATGTCACATGTCGTAGGTGCGGCAAGCACATCAAATAATGGTCATGTAGCAGGTAAAAGGTTAGGCGTTAAGAAGTTCGCAGGTCAAGAGGTTAAAAATGGAAATATCATTGTAAAACAGAGAGGCTCTGTCTATCATGCAGGTAAAAATACCTACATGTCTAAGGATCATTCTGTTCATGCAAATATTGATGGATTTGTGCAGTTTAGAAGGATGACTGGATTTAAGAGAGGACAGTACTTTGTGGATGTGGTAGAATCACTCTAATGGCTAAGCCCAAATTCATACAGATTGAAAGCAAGAATGCTCTTCTAGAATTGTTAAAAGAAGGGAGAGAGTTTGATAGACTTTTTGTCGCTTCCAGTGCGTTTAAGGACCCTAAGACTAAAGAGATCATTGATATCGCAGCTAGTAGACAGATTCCGATGTTGAAGGTTTCTAAGAAGATTATAAACCGCAGACTTAGAAGTTCAACATCTGAAAGCGTAATCGGGTATATGTATTCTCAAAATGATTGGGATTTGAAAGAACTTCTGGATCATCTCTCTAATGATGGTAACAAACAACCATTTTTCTTAATATTGGATGATTTGAAATATACTCAGAATATTGCAGCTATTATGCGATCTGCATTTGCAGCTGGAGTCAATGGTATCATTGTCAACCCACAAGAGAAAGCATTGATATCAAATGAAACCCTAAGAATTTCTGAAGGTGCTGCAGAGAGAATTCCTCTCGTAGAGATGAACCTCTTCAATGCTATGAAGATACTCAAAGAGAACGATATTAAGATATGCGGAGTACATATGGAAGGTGATTATTACTATGATGTTGATCTAAGGGGGCCAATAGCGTTGGTACTGGGGGCTGAAGATACTGGTATATCATCTGGGTTATTGGAGAGATGTGATGTTCTTGCTTCTATTCCAATGCGAGAGGGCATTGGCTCACTCAATGTGAGTGCTTCTGGTGCAGTGATGGTGTATGAGAAGCTTAGGCAGGAGATAAAGGGGATTTAGAGTAACTTTCCCATTAAATCTGTTAATTCTTCCTGTGTGTTGTATCGAATTATGACTTTCCCTCCCTTTGTCATCTTTGTAATATGTGCTGTATATCCAAGTTTCTGGCTTAATTGTGTAGAATAGCCATCGGTAATTTTGTCAGTTTTTTTCCAACTTCTGGTTGTAGAGCCTTTCCCATAGTTTATCTTTCTTACTAAGGCTTCTGTCTCTCTTACGCTCATACCTCTTTTAATGACAAGATCGGCAGCAGCTATTAATGAAACTCTATCCTTTATACCAAGTAATGCTCTTGCGTGTCCTTCACTTAATTTCTCATTCAACACATCCTCTTTAACCTCTTCAGGGATATTTAATAATCTAATCTTGTTAGTTATTGCTACTCTACTAAGGCCAACCTTCTTTGCAATTATATCTTGAGAAATACCAAACTCATCCTGCATCTGCTTAAATGCGTATGCTTCTTCTAATGGGTTGAGATCTTTTCTTTGTACATTCTCAATAATGGCAAGCTCCAACATTTCTTGTGGGGAGGAGTCCTTAAGTAATACAGGTACAGTTTTCATCCCCGCTAACTGTGATGCTCTAAGTCTTCGTTCTCCAGCAATTAAGAAATATTTATCAGAATCCTTATCCTTGGTTATGATTAAGGGTTGTATTACTCCATGCTCACGAATCGAATCTGCAATCTCTATTAACTCCTCAGGTTCAATATGCATTCTTGGTTGATATGGGTTTGCCTCAATACGAGATATATCGAAATCTTCAATATATGCATTGTTCGTATTCTCCATCTGATTGGAGCTTATCAATGCAGCTAATCCTTTTCCTAGTCTTTGTTCTTCCATTTTATTTCTTGATCATATTAATTAAATCTATTTATGAACTCTTGTGCTAATTTTTTGTAAGCAAGAGCCCCTGTTGATTTATCATCGTATTGGAATATGGTTTTACCATATGATGGTGATTCTGAGAGACGAACATTTCTTGGTACAATGGACTTGAATGCAGTATCACCGAAGAAGCTTTGTACGTCTCCTACTACACTACCTGAGAGTTTGGTTCTACTGTCGTACATGGTCAAAATGACTCCTCCTATTGTGAGATTTGGGTTTATACCTTTAATCAGTTTTGTAGTCTCCAAGAGCTGTCCTAGCCCCTCTAGCGCGAAATATTCACACTGTATGGGGATGAGTAATTTCTCAGATGCACTCAGTGCATTTATGGTTAACAATCCTAGGGAAGGGGGACAATCAATAATGGCATAATCAAAATCTTCATTTAAAGATGCAATTGCCTTCTTTAAGAGCGTTTCCCTTGAGAGCATATTGACCATCTCGATTTCTGCTCCTGCAAGACTAAGATGTGATGGTACTAGGAAGAGATTTGGTGTAGATGTTGTAACAAATACTGATGATATTGGTATTTTGTTAACTAAAACATCATATATACTTTTGTAAGGGGGTTCGTCCTCTGAGCTCCAATTTTGCTTGTCAAACTGTTGTGTAAATCCTAATCCAGAAGAAAGATTGGCTTGTGGGTCTAAGTCAATTAGAAGGACTTTTTTCTTCTTCATTGCAAGACTTGCGCCAAGATTCATTGCGGTAGTTGTCTTACCAACCCCACCTTTTTGATTTGCTATGACAAATGTTTTCATACTTTGTATAATGTATCATGTTTCACACACAAGGTCTAGATCCCTTCATAGGTCTCATGCTCTGCTAGTCTTATGTTGCTGAATGGGAAGTATACTATCCATGCTTTACCTTTAATATTGCTTTTCTCTATGGATCCAAAGGTTCTAGAGTCAGAACTGTGTTGTCTGTTATCTCCACATACAAAATATTCTCCTTCAGGAATTGTGACAGTCTCTCCCTCGTGCAAAAATTCTCCACCATTAGAGTATACAGTGCTGTCTAGGTAGTTTGATTCATCTAATTTTTTGTCATTGATGTATATATATCCATCTTTAAGCATAACCTGATCTCCTGGTAATCCAATGATTCTTTTTATGAAATCTTGTGTATCTGAATATTTAAATATGATGACATCACCTCTTTTAGGTTCAGAGAGCTTGTACAATACCTTGTTTGCCATAACATATTCTCCATCCTTATATGTAGGATACATGGAGCTTCCTATGACTTCGTGTGGTGTCATTATGAAGAGGTAGAGTACTATGGAAATAACTAATGCTACGACGATAGTTTCTAAGAAGGATAGTAAGAATTGTCCGATTGATGCAAATACAGAGGCTACTTTCTCAGTACCTGTTATTTTTTGTTCTTCTGTTTCGTACATTTATGGCAGATATATAACTTAGATTGATAACTTTAAGATTGTACAATTTTTATGAGGGTTTGACAAAGCAATGTGTGAGAATTTACCGCTACGGGGGATCGAACCCCGGTTTACAGGATGAAAACCTGTTGTCCTAGACCACTAGACGATAGCGGCATTGCTAACGGATAGAATTCTAACAAAATATATACTATTTGTGAAGCTATTTACTCTTCTCAATCTGTCTAAGAATCTGTTGCTCTTCTGCAAATGTAGCTCTTTGGAATTGATTTAATTCTTTGTCAAATACATATCTTCTTTTACATTGACATTGAACCATGAATCTATTGTTCGATAGGTTACCCATCTTCTCTGCATTATTTAATGGGCTTGTACAACCTACACACAATCTTCTTTCTAAGAGTACTTTTTGAAATGGTCTTATTATTGACTTGAACATGTTGTTTAGTAATGATTTAAGTGCCGAGGACAGGAATCGAACCTGCAAGGGATTTTACTCCCACCTGCTCCTAAGGCAGGCGCGTCTGCCAGTTTCGCCACCTCGGCATACATACTCACAGCTGATATTCTACTAAATATGGGGAATTTTTACAAAAGGCTATGTTTGGTATAATGGCCTATGAAAAAACTAATTATTGGGATCTTCCTTTTGGTATCCTCATTTACCCCATTGTTAGCTCAATCTGAACCTCAGGAAGAATATTTAAAAGGTAAAATAGTCGATGTTACAAGAGAAGACGGCTCAATTAAATATGGTATTGAAATATCTGAGGGTTCTTTAAAGAATCAAACAATTGAATATATTCATAATTCAGAGTTGAGTGACAAAAATGTTGAATACAAAGAAGGAGACAAGGTTGTTGTTTCTTACAATGAGATTGCGGGTGAGGGACCAGTATTTATGATTACTGACTATTGGAGGGTTAATTCTCTTAATTTCTTACTCATACTTTTTCTTGTATTAGCAGTTTTGATAGCAGGTAAAAAGGCAATCTCTTCATTTGTAGGTATGTTACTTTCTTTTGTTGTAATATTCTCTCTAATTCTTCCAGGTATTTTGAAAGGACAGGATCCTGTACTAATAGCCATACTTGGTTCTTTGTTAATTATCCCAATTACTTTTTATCTTTCTCATGGATTCAACAAGAAGACAACGGTCGCAGTATTAGGCACGATTATTGCGCTTGTTGTAACTGGTTTACTGTCGTATCTTTTTGTTGAGCTTGCACATTTGAATGGATATGCTTCTGAGGAGGTTATGTTCTTAGGAGGCGAAAATTTCAACATTAAGGGAATTCTTTTAGCAGGTTTCATTATTGGTGCTTTGGGTGTATTAGATGATATTACCATTTCTCAATCTGCTATTGTTTTTGAATTGGTAGATGTAAACAAGGAGATGGGGTTCTTAGAACTATTTTTCAGGTCTATGAGGATAGGGAAGGATCATATTGCATCTATGATTAACACATTAGTTTTGGTCTATGCGGGTGCAGCGTTACCATTACTTTTGTTATTTGTGAGTGATAATCGGGATGTGTTAGAGATATTGAATATGGAGATGATGGCTACAGAGGTTGTTAGAACTTTAGTAGGGAGTATTGGATTGATATTGGCTGTTCCTGTTACTACGGTTATAGCTGCGGGATTGTCCCAAAAAGAGAAACAACTTAAAAACTAGCTCTCCTCGATAGCCCCAAATACTTTACCATATACC
>CAZKXP010000018.1:0-13988 GCA_964556955.1 uncultured Candidatus Saccharibacteria bacterium | reverse complement strand
TATTTGCTTGTTTGAGAATTGTAATTATCGATTATTATTACATGACAACCTTGTTCTATGAGGCTTCTTGTAACAAGATATCCTGTTCTATTTCCCCCATGTATCAAGATGGAAACGGGTGTTTGTGGTTTTATTTTATCTAATCTCGAATTTCTCATTGCTCTTCAACTGTATCAAAATTTACAGGGATTGGAAAATGGTAAGTCTTCAGGTTTAAAAGATACCCGTCTCTAACAAATACTGGGATTTCTACATCCTCATATCCCGAGGCGGAAACCTTTATCTGATACTGATTATCTGTGAGCTCAAGATTGGTGATGGGAGTAGATCCCGTATATTCTTTGTCAATATACACTTTAGCGTCTTGACCTGAGCTTGTGATTGTTAATAGTCCTTTTCCTCTGTCTACATTTGTAGCGGAAGTGTAGTAAAGAATCGTGCCGTTAAGAATTTTTTCCGGCCCAATCTCAATATCTATTCTTGCAGAGGTGTTTTTTGATATCTCAATCTCAAAGATCTGTGGTTCATAGAAAGTGTCTTCGGTTGCGATTTTTCTTAATTCGACAACATATTTGCCTTCTTTGAGGTTCTCTACCGTTACTGGTGTCTGTCCATACTCTTTATCATTTATTAAAACATCCGCCTTTCCTTTCTCGACGATTATTTCCATGGAAGTATTGTTGTAGAAAACATTTAGAAACGGTAAATTACCAAGAATCTTTCCTAAGGGGAGGAAGTACAAGATTATTGATACCACAAGAATAGTACAGACTATTATGAGGACAGTTTTGCGATTTTTCATTATATTGATTATATTCGGCAGCTATGGATTTGTCTAGAAACTAGTACGAATATTTAGATTCCGGAGATTTCTGTTTTTGTTGTTTTTCTTTGTATTTGGAAGCTCGGATATTTGCAATTACAATGAAAGCAATTCCCAGTGCAGCACCTAATATCAAGGCGAAATATCGTATTGCTCCAGTACTTAATACCGCTAACGCACCAATCAAAAGGGTGATAGCCATCTCGATTAATACAATCTGACTTCTTGTCAGATTAAGTTTCATCAATTGATGATGCAAATGATTGGCGTCATTAATACGCATGAGCTCAAAGAAAGATTTCGGTTTGTAGGTTATTAATCGTTTTAAGATGACATACGCAAAATCTATCACAGGCACAAGGATCAACATGAGCGTGGTAGAGAATTTAGCATCTGCAATGATTGCTAAGACGCATATGAGGAAGCCGTAGAGGGTTTTTCCAGTAGAGCCAGACATGATTTTCTGTGGAGGAAAGGCGAAAACGAGGAAAACCAACAGTCCTCCAACTGCGATTATTGATAGTGTAGATGAAAAGATGGATTCGTATCTTACTGCGATTACAAAGATGAGAGAGAAGATAGCAAGGGAATTGGCCTCTATTATTCCTGGAGAGCCGGCTGTCCATTTGACAGCATTTATACAGATGAGTATCCATACAAACAAGATGATATCTCCAGGGAGTGCTAGGGATTGTTGTACGCCTATTATTGAGAAATCCCACACAGCTATATCAAGATTCAGATTTAAAAATGATAGATTCGAAAGATTTATTACCGAAAATGCAATTATCAATCCTGCAAGAGATTGGTAGGCCAATTGTGTTTTGGCAGGCAAATTGAAAATATCATCTAACGCAGAGCCTAAAAGTAATATGATTAAAGCTACAAATATTGGTATTGTGAAGCTATCTAGCTTGAACAGTAATGGTATTGCAATTAATATTGGTATACCGATTGCAAGACCCCCTAGTGCGGGGGTTATTCCTTCATGTAGAGCTTTTTCTGGATTATCAAAATTTTTATGATTTTTTGCGACTCCAGGTTTATATGTAATATCATGCTTGAGTGCTATCTGTCCTATGATGGGGGTAAGTATTAATGCTGTAACTGCGCCTGCTAGAAACAGGGGAAGAAATTCCACGTATTTGAAGTAGGTTCCTGTGTCTACGTTGTTCAGAAATGGTAATGAGAGGAGTTTACTTAAAAGATATGTAATTGTAGAGTAGTCCATATATTAGGATATGGTTAAATGAATAAGTGCAATAGAGCCAGATACGCACACTAATAGACTGCATAATAGTACAAATTTCGAGAGCATTTTTTCCTTGTTATAGAACTTTGAGATGATTATTGTGCTAATAATTATAGAAAAAAGAGAGATAGATGGAAAGACGTACAGGAATTCTCTGTTTGTCAGCCTTAATTCGGAAGATAGATTGTAATTTAGTATTGGTGTGATTGGTGGAAAGATATCAATATGGGTATATATCCAATAGATCTGTTGTGCTAGCAGTACTAAGTCAAACACCAATACAAACCAGAAAAGGGGGTCCTTGAAGAATTTTTTAACCTCAAAGTGAAGGAGGGCTTTGTCTGTTTTTCCTTTTATCTTCAGTATTTTGTTTTTGAGGGGATCTTTCATACCCAAGTTCAACTGTTTGACTTTCTCTTCCTTGGGTTTCTTGGTCTGTTTCATTGCAGAAATTATATCACACAGCGGTGTGCATATTTTCAAAGAGTTTCAGATATTCATCTAAGCTCAACTCTTGTGGACGTTTAAGCATATAATCAGTATTTAGGATTGTGTATTTAGTATTCTTTAAGTTGTTTTTTAGTGTTTTTCTAGGAGATTTAAAACATATTTCTACGAAGCGTATAAATTCATCATAATCTATATTGTAAGATTGTTTATTGGGGCTGAAACCTATGAAGCTACTTTCTACTTTGGGTTTAGGAAAGAATGATCCTGGACTAATATTGAAAAGTCGGCTTGGTTTTGCAAAAAGTTGTGTTCTTATTGATAGTACGTTATTTTCAGGGTGTAAGGTTGTGTATTTTTCCGCGACCTCTTTTTGTACTATGAAATATGCTGTCGTATTGAAGAAATTAGATGAAAGAATTTTTTGGATAATAGGCTTGCTTACATTGTATGGTAGGGATCCAAAGAATATGATTTTCTTACCTTTGTATTTCTCTAACTCCTCGAAATCCCATTCTAGAAAATCAATATTTATTACTAATGGGTAGCTTTCTGCGAGTTGTTTTGCAAGTTCATCATCTTTTTCTACTAGTAGTAGCTGGGGACTTATCTGTGACAGTTTTTTTGTAAAAAAGCCTCTTCCAGGACCTATTTCTACTATTATATCGGGATTTGATTGCTTTACATATTCAACAATCTTGTTACCAAGGTTTTCATTTATGAAGAAATTTTGTCCAAGCGATTTCTTTATCATTTAATCAACTCTAAAATCCCAAATATTTTCTTTCTTTCTAAAATCTAGGCTGCATGCGCCACAATGTGCAATTTCTCTATTAAAGCTAAGCTTACCATTACACTTCGGACATACGAGTACCTCTTCGAGAGTTTTGGGATTTTGGGCCTTATAGTCTCCATGAAGTTGTGTTTCATATATAATGCTTGGTGGAATGCTGCTTTTCTTAAATACTTTTTGTAGCGTTTTTTCCAGCTGTATCATTTTCTCATCGCCAAGAAGTTTTTTGAAAAAGGTGGATCTAAGGTAGGAGCATCCATATCTATTCACAATGTTGAAATTTTGGGATTGAAGCAGTTCTTTTACATGTTTTGGGCTGTATGAAAGGAAAATAGCCTCTTCCCCACGTTTTGTACCCTCGAAATTGTTTCGTGTAGGTTGCTGATATGGTGCTTTTGTAAAATATTTGAAATTCAGATGTGTCAAAGCACGAATCACCGCCTTGGCATTCTGTTTGTTTGCGAACTCTTGTACATAGGTCGAACCATTGTGCATGATTCGTCTAAGTTCTTTGTAGTAAACAGCTGGTTCTAAGATATGGTGCAGTACTCTTACCATCAGACCAGCATCGAAAGTATCCTCTTTAAAGGGCATTTTGTACGCATTCGCTGCTATTAATTCGGTATTTGGGTACTGTTTTTTAATCACGCTGTAGTTTTTCTGTAATGTTTTTAACGAATAGTCTAGGATAATAGGGTGGGAATATTGTTTGTAGTATGTATCTGTTAGTCTCCCATAGGAACCACCAATATCTATGAACCAGTCACCTTTCTTTTTCGAGAATATCTTGTTCAAAATGTTCTTTTCTGCCAGATTCTCATATTTTCTCTTTTTCCAATACTGTGCATAATCATAGTCAAAGAAATCGTAATTTGAAACTTCTATCATGTTAAAGCTCTTTTAAGAGTTTAGTTAGCTTTTGCATCTTGTTGAGCAACCTATCTGTTTCTTCAGAATTGTTGCTCTCCTCTGCAATAGCTATTTTAACACTTAATGCTTTCTGTTGTCTTGTTAAATATTCTTTCTTTAGCCTTTTAACAATTTTTTGTAGCTGATCTTCAATATCGTCTTCTATCTCTGTTGAGCGAAAGATAATCTCCTCGAAAAGAATCTTCTGCTCAGGTTTGTTTTCAAAAAGTTTTAGTAAATCAGCAATTTCAGTGCATTCACAATGCTTAATTTCTAAATATATCGTTTGTAATATTGAGGAGGAGAGATATCTGCTTGGAACCAAAAACTCTAGTTTTCTTAGACGGCTAAAAATGAGTAATTGTAGAAAGGTTTTTTCGAGTAAATTTTGAGTACTTTTCACAAGAAAGGGTTTTGTGGCTCTGGGAGCGACAAAATCATTGCTAGGTAATGATTCTTCAAGGCCAATTTTAGTAATTTGAAGTACCTTCTTTTTGTAATGTTTTTGTAAGGTCGGTGTGGTAACATCTACCAGGAGGTCTTTTAAAAATTTTTGTGTATCACTAAGATCTTTGAGTTTTGTAAGGTCTCGATCTTTGATGTAATTGGAGAGAATGTATGAAAAAGCCTCTTGTTTTTCTGAAATTCTCTTTGGCATTGCATCTGGTTCGGCTTGCAACATCTCATCGATATCTTTGTAAGGTGCGGAATTGGTGGCGTAAGGATAGAGGTTGAGTTGTGAAGCTAATTGAAAGGCTCTGATCACGGCATTTTGCCCTGCTTGATCGGTGTCAAAGAAAAAGAGTATGTTTTTGGTTAGTTTTGACAGCGATTCTAGTTGCTCTTTGGTCAATCCTGTACCCAGGGGAGCTACAATATTTTTTACACCATGTTGGTGCGCAGAGATTACATCTGTCTGTCCTTCGCATAGTATGGCTAGGTCGTTCTTGCGAATCTCTGTACGAGATTCATACTGTCCAAAAAGATTCAGTTTCTTGTGGAAGATAGAGGTTTCTGGAGAATTCATATATTTGGGGCCATAATCATTACCTGGCATTATCCTTCCCGAAAAACCGACGACTTTCCCCTTGGTGGATCTAATTGGAAACATAATACGATCGTAAAACTTTTCTTTTAATTTCCCCTCCTTGATTACAAAAAGGCCAGATTCTACCAATTCTTGTTTTTTAAATTTTGTTTTACCTATGTATTCGAGTAATTGAGGCTTTCTGGGTGCATATCCTATACCAAACTGCTTGATAGAGGCTTCGGAAAACCCTCTTTTTTTAATATATTCAGATGCATTGTGATCTGCTTTCAGTTGATTGTAATAGTATTTAGTGGCTAAATAGTTGATATCTTCAAGGAGTGCATACTTAGGATTACTTTTTTGTTGTTTTAGTTCAACTCCGGCTTCTTTGGCGAGTTTTTGTAATGTTTCAGGAAAATCCAGATTTTCAACCTTTTGTACAAAGTTGAAAATATCTCCAGATTCTCCACATCCAAAACATTTGTATCTTTGGATATCTGGACTGACAATGAACGAGGGTGTTTTCTCATGATGGAATGGGCATAGACCAGAAAAATTTTTACCCGCTTGCCTGAGGGGTACATATTTTTCTACGACTTGTACAATATCAAGTCGATTTTTGATCTCTTCTATTTGATTGGAACTGTTGTCCATATGATGAATTATAGCATTTTACTAGGGGAAGTTTTTATTCGCACACCAAACTTGCATTACTAATACTGCACGATATCTCTGCAACACCAGAGGAATTGTTGGATTTCCATGCAAGAAGTTCATCATTAACATATACTTTTGTGTTTGCGGCTCGGCCTGTGATTACATAGAAGTTTGTTGATAGGTCATATTCTTTGGTCGATGGTTCTACGACTGTTGCAAGGCGGTTGGTGCCATCCACATCTAATTTCACCCATGAGCTTGCATCCTCTACTATGACTTTGATTTTAAATGTTTTTACTGTTACATCTTGTTCTGTTGGCGCTTGAGGTTTGTTGTATGTAATTTTTAATGTTTCTACTGTTTCTAAAACATTGTTGTTATTCTTTTTGGCTTTCACGGTTATTAAATTGCTTCCTTCAATCAAAGTAATCTCTTTTGAGAAGTTACCATTGGGATCTAATTCTACATAGGTGCTGTTTATCTCCATTGTAGCTCCTATCTGAGTGTTACCCTCTACTATTATATTGGCCTGCTCAACAGTATCTCCATCTTTGGGAGATGTGATTGTAAGTTTGGGAGGACTTTGGAATTTGTATATCTGCAGGCCTATGTATCCAAAAACTAGTACAAAAAAGAGTACAGAGAGAATAGTAATGAAAAGCTTTGGGGTTAGAATTACTCCCTTTGTAAGAGTTTGCTTGCTTTTAGAGTTTTTTGAAATTTTTCTTGTGGGGACATCTCTGCGGTAAAGTGCAAGGATTTTTTCGGTATCAAGACCAAGATATTGAGAATATATCTTTATGAATCCTGTAAGAAAAACAGCGGAATCAAATTCGCTGTAATCATTACTTTCGATATCCACAAGGAATCTTTTTTGGATTTTTGTCTCTTGCGAAGCGGTATTTAGAGACTTGCCTAGCGATTCTCTTTTTTTCTTAAGTATTTCACCTGCTGTTATCATACAGCAATTGTACTACTTATTCGTTCTCTGCGTCACTATGCTCCTCTGTTTTTAATATCTGACTTGGAGACGATACAAGCACCTGTCTTGGCTTGCTACCATCTTGTGGGCCGATAGCGCCCGCTTCATAGAGTTCATCTATTAATCTTGCGGCTTTGTTGTAACCTATCTTCATTTTTCTTTGTAGAAATGAAGAGGAGGCCTTCTGATTTGCGATGATTATCTCTAATGCTAATGGGAAATCAGGATCTCTTTCGGAACCATTTCTGCCAGTACTATCTCCACCAGATCCTCTCTCGATGGCTTGCATAATATCGGCAGAGTACTCAACCTCTTCTTCTGATATCTGCTCTTTGATGGCATTTATGACATTTTCTGTATCTTCTGTAGAGGTGAAGGTTCCTTGGATTCTAATTGGTTTTGGTGTCCCTTGATCTTTAAACAACATATCACCGTTACCCAAAAGAGTTTCTGCGCCAGTGTCATCTAGAATGACTCTAGAATCCATTGCGGTAGCGACAGCAAATGCCATTCTACCTGGGACATTGGCTTTGATCAGACCAGTGATGACATTAACGGTAGGTCTCTGAGTTGCAAGTATGAGGTGGATACCAACAGCCCTTCCCATCTGGGCGATTCTCTGGATCTTGGCCTCTACATCTACACCAGAGGTAAGCATGAGGTCGGCCATCTCATCTATCACTACTACAATGTATGGCATAGCGGTGTAGCCGATTGCTTTGTTGTATTCTGTAAGCTTCTTAACATGCATCTGCTTAAGCTGTCTGTATCTGCGCATCATCTCTTCAATCGTCCACTGTAGTGCATTGACGACAAGTTCCATGTCGGTAACCACGGGTGTAAGTAGATGTGGAATACCATTGTATGCAGCCATTTCCACTCCCATCTTAGGATCTATCATGACAAATTTAACCTCATCTGGAGTTTTTGTCATCAAAAGACCTAGGATCAAAGAGTTGATAGCAACGGATTTACCAGTACCTGTAGCACCTGCTACCAAGAGATGTGGTATAGCGTTTAAATCACGAATTGCTGTTTTTCCAGTGATATCTTTCCCAAGAATAAGTGGTAATTGATGTCTTTGTGCATCTTGCTTCAACTTCTTAACCATCTCTCTGGTATATACATAGTTTGGTATTGGATTTGGGATTTCTACACCGACATAAGATGTGCCAGGAATCGGGGCTTCTACTCTGACAGAAGAGGTCTGTGAAGCGAGAGCAAGTGCTAGATCGTTACTGAGGTTTTTAATTCTTGAAACTTTTGTACCAACAGTGATAGCTAGTGAGAATCTCAATACTGTTGGTCCAACAGCTATTTCTACGACCTTCGCTTCTATGCCAAAGTTTCTGAGTGTACTTTGGATAACCTCGGCTTTAGTTCTATACAGTTTTTCGTCTTGTTTACGAACCTCACCCTCTTGGAGAAGATCTATGTTAGGAAATACCCAATTGGTATACTTGGGCCTCTGTGGTTCTCCAAGGTCCTCTGTTTTTGTTTGGTTATCTATCAAGCCTTCTGGGAAACTTTCATTCGTATTTGTATTGACAACTGGTTCTGTATATATATCTTCATCCTTCTTACTATCCTCTCCATACATTCTAATCTCAGGCTCTTTGCCTAATTCTCCCATTGGAACAGTCAGATTTGTATTCTTCTGATCTTCCTCTCCATTATTTATCTTAATTCCAGAAAAGAGGCCACCAATTCCAAGTCCTTCTTTTTCCCCATCTTTCTTGATTGGGGATTCTACAAACTCCATAATTTGCTCCAATGTTGTACCTGTAATCAGGGAAAAAGCAACAACAAGTAGTACCAATACTATTATTATCTCTATTAAACTTCCAAAGGTTCCATTCAAAGTCATATGGAAAAATTTACCTAGCTCACCGCCAGCGCCCTTTAGTGCTTCTGCACTATTGAGTTGCTCTGATGTTTGCCAGAAAGAAAGCAGTGTACTTAAACATGCTGAAAACAGTAAGAGTCCACCAACCTGTCGTGCGGATTTAAATCGTTTTCCCTTGGTAAGTAAGAAGAAGGATATATATATGAGTAAGATACCCCAAGAGATCGCAGAGTATCCAAGTTGAAGTGATATTGTATCAAAGAGTACTGATTGCTGGCGAACAAAGGGAGAGAGTGTTATTGTCAGACCAAGGATAAAGAGTACTATCCCGACAAGAATTTTCATCTCACCACTTTTGATTGTAATGGGCTCTTTTTTCTTTTTTCTGGGCATTTTGTAGTATATGATAAAACAGATTAGACTTTTTTACAAAGTACATATATACCATATTACATCTTCCGAGATAAGTGAATAGTAAATATGTGCAAAAAACCTTTGACTAATACCGATAAATATGATAATATCCTTCGAGTTCCTAAAGTTTTTGCTTAACAACGCGGTATTTTATATATGGTTCGCAGGAATCATCTCCGCTTGAATGCAAGAGTAATATGTTATAACATTACTAAAATATCGTCTTATGATCAAACCTCAATGCAATAGGTCCGGTAGAATAGATTTGGGACTAGGATATTCCACAAATACAGACTTCCCAAGTCTAATCGAAGCACAAAATGCTTCTTTCAATGATTTTTATGCCAATGGTTTTCAAAGGCTTTTCTCCAAGATAAATCCTGTAAAGGATACCATGGAAAAGATGTGGACTTTGGAATTTAAGGATTTTAGATATGGTAATCCATATAGAACGGTAGATGAAGCTATCGCCAAGGGTTTGTCATATGAAGTTCCTGTATATGCTAAGGTTCAGCTTTTGAATAATAAGACAGGCGAAATTAAAGAGCAAGAGATATTCATTGCAGACTTACCCATCATGACAAGCGATGGGGTTTTTGTTTTTAATGGAGTCAAAAGGGTTGTCACACATCAGATCGTAAGAGCTGAGGGTGTATTGTATGAGGTAAGTGAGAAGTTGCCAACTAGAAATTTGCACAAAGTCAGACTTATGCCAGGAATGGGACCATGGTATGAAATTGATACTAATAAGCACAATGTCATCTCAATGAGAATTCTTCCTAAGAGACCCAAGGTATTGATAACAGAGCTTTTGAGAGTGTTTGGATGGGAAACAGATGATGAGATTAGGAAGCTTTTTGCAGATGTTGATACAGATGCAGAAAATAAATATATAGAGGCAACATTGGCAAGAGATTTTACTAAGAGCAAGGAAGAGGCAGTCATAAGCATTTACAACAAGTTGAGGCCAGATGAATCCGTGACCATAGATAGTGCAGAGAAATATATAAAGAGTAATTTCTTTAATGCAAGAAAATTCAATCTAGGTAAAATTGGTAGATACCAGTTAAATAGAAAGCTCGGTACTTCATACAATATCGACAATCCAGATGAAATACTTTTGTACCCGAAGGATATAGTATTGATTGTAAAGAGATTAATTCAAACCAACAATGGTGATGTCCCAGCTGATGATATTGATCACCTATGTAATAGAAGAATCAGAAGTGTTGGGGAGATTTTGGAAAGACAATTAGTTGCAGGTATTGCTAGATTAGAGAAGAATATCAAAGACAAAATGAGTTTGTATGGACAGGATGCGAAGGTTACACCTTCTATGCTTGTTGGTACTAAACCAATTGCTGCGTCTATTCAATCATTCTTTGGTGCAAATGCCCTCTCTAGTTTCTTGGAGCAGACAAATATCCTTGCCGAACTAGAGAACAAGAGAAAGGTCACAGCTGGTGGTCCAGGCGGTATTACAAAAGAGAGAGCTACATTCTCAATCAGAGAGGTTCATAACTCTCACTATTCAAAGTTTGACCCAGTAACCAGTCCTGAAAGTGCAAATATTGGTGTTGTGACACAGCTTGCTATGTTGGCAAGAATCAATGAATTTGGTTTTTTAGAGGCTCCATACAGAAAAGTTGTTAAAAGTGTTAAGAATAATAAAGCTGTTTTAGAGGGTAGAATTCTTTCTGAAGATCTAAAGTCTGGCAGGAAAACACTTGGCAAGGCAGGGGATGTTGTCACAAAGGAGATGGCGGAAAAGATAGCGGTGGAAAAAGATATCAAAGAAGTTGCAGTTAGACCTTTTGTATCTGACGAGGTTCTTTATTTTGATGCTATGGATGAAGAATGTTTCTACATCTCTTCTGCTACTGTCAAAACTGATGAGAGGGGAAATATTGTAGATAATATCGTGCCTGTAAGACACAAGGGAGATTTTGTATTGGAAGATGTAAACTCTGTTGATTTTGTAGATGTCTTGGCAAGTCAACAGGCTGGACTTGGTATGGCATTGGTTCCATTTGTATCACACAATGATGCAATGAGAGCTTTGGTAGGTGCAAACCAACAAAGACAGGCAGTACCTTTGATCAAGCTTGAAAGTCCATTAGTAGGTACAGGTATGGAAGAATTGGTTGCAAAACAGTCCACGTGGTTGGTAACTGCTGAGGATGACGGAGAGGTTTTGTATGTAGATGCAAATAGGCTTTCTGTTAAGTATAAGAAGGCAGGTATTAAGGAATATGCCTTAACCTCTTTCTACAGAAGCAATAACAACACCAGCTTCACACAGAAACCAAACGTAAGTGTTGGTGACAAATTCAAGCAAGGAGATGTTTTGGTAGATGGTCCTACAATGGTCAATGGAGAGCTTTCTTTGGGTACAAATCTCAAAGCAGCACTCATGTTCTATGAAGGTTACAACTATGAAGATTCAGTAATCATATCTGAAAGAATTGTTAGAGATGATTTACTAACATCTGTACATATTAGAGAATATCCAATACAGATCAGGGACACAGAATTAGGCCCAGAGACCATAACGGCAGATATCCCTCATGTTAATGACAGGATTTTGCAGAAATTAGATGCTCAGGGTATTGTGAGAACTGGTGTCAAAGTTAAGGCCGGAGACATTTTGGTAGGTGTCGTTGCTCCTAGAGGAGAAAAAGAATTGACAGCAGAAGAGAGACTTTTGAGAGCAATCTTTGGAGAATCTGCAAGTGATGTCAGAGATAACTCCCTCAGAATGCCTCATGGAGAAGAAGGTATTGTGGTAAGGAGTCAAATACTCGCAGCAGACAAAGGAGATAAATTACAACCAGGAGTTTTGTACGAGGTGAAGGTATGGGTTGCAGACACAAAGAAAGTCGACTATGGAGACAAATTAGCAGGAAGACATGGAGACAAAAATACTATAGCAGCAATTAGACCTATTGAAGATATGCCATTTACTGAAGACGGGGAACCAGTTGATATTGTCTTGACACCAACATTCTTAAAAAGAATGAATATGGGGCAAGCGCAGGAGGTTCACTTTGGAAGATATGCAAAAATGCTCAATCAAAAATTGGCATTCCCAATTTTTGAAGGTGAAAACCTCGAATGGTTGAAGAATGAGATTGAAAAAGCGAAGGGTGATATGTCTCAGAAAGTTGATTTGTATGATGGAAGAACAGGAAAGAGGTTCCCAAATAAGATTTCTGTTGGTGTTAAATATGTTTTGAAATTGCACCACATTGCAGATGAAAAAGTGCATGCTAGATCTACAGGTCCATACACTGCGGTCTCTCAACAACCTCTCGGTGGTAAAGCACAGATGGGTGGACAGAGATTCGGAGAAATGGAAGTCTGGGCATTAGAATCACACAGTGCACCTTATGCACTTCAGGAAATGTTAACTATTAAGTCCGATGACATTAAAGGAAGGTCTTCTGCTTACAAAGCAATCCTCCACGGGGACAAAATAGAAAATGTTAGCATACCAGAGTCATTCAAAGTCTTAATTAAAGAGTTGAATGCACTTTGCTTGAACTTAGATTTAATTTCAAACAGAGCTTCAGAAGAGGAAGTTGAGGAGGTATCAAATGAAGAAGTTAAATAATAATAAACAAAATTTGAAAGATTTTGATGTGTTGAAGCTAACATTAGCTTCCCCAGATCAGATCTTGGATTGGTCATATGGTGAAGTCACCAAAGCAGAGACCATTAATTACAGAACATTCAGAGCAGAACCAGATGGACTCTTCTGTGAGAAGATCTTTGGCCCAACCAAGAACTATGAATGTTACTGTGGTAAGTACAAAAAGATCAGGTACAAGGGTATCGTTTGTGACAAGTGTGGTGTTGAAGTTACAACCTCCGATGTAAGAAGAGAAAGAATGGGTCATATTGAATTAGCAGTGCCTGTTGCACACGTTTGGTTCGCATATGGTATTCCTAACAAGATGTCCATTGTATTAAATATCTCTCACAAGAAATTACTCTCAGTTATATACTACACTAGGTATATGGTTGTGGAGGTAGAGAAGGACAAGAAAGCAGAGACAGTTTCAAAAGCAGAAGCTCTTCAGAAGCAAGAGATTGAGGATTTACAAAGTGAATTAGAAGGAGAATTAAAACTGACAGAAGAGATGTTCGCAGAAGATATTAAGTCTGCAAAGAAGGCAAAATCCAATGAATTAAAGATTAGCCAACTTGAGCATAAGAGAAACCAAGCATTGGCAAAGGTTCGAAAAGATTTCGCAGAGAAAGAAGAACAGCTAGATACTTTCTATTCGAAAATCTTCCAGACAATTGACAAGCTAAAGGTTGGGACAGTATTGAGTGAAGATGAGTATATGAATCTCGAAGAGAGAGACTTGATCTTCTTCAATGCAATGATGGGGGCAGAAGCTATCAAAAAGATGCTTGAAAATATGGATTTAGAGAAGGAGATCAACAAATTAAGAAAAGCCGCTGAGAAGGAAAAAGGAGAAAAGAGAGCTGCAACTATCATAAGAATTCAATATCTTGAAGGATTCAAGAAGAATATGACCGATCCAAGTTGGATGATCATAAATACGCTTCCTGTTTTACCACCAGAATTAAGACCAATCATCCCACTATCTGGAGGTAAATTTGCTACTTCTGACTTGAATGACCTTTACAGAAGAATCATAAACAGAAATAACCGTTTAAGAAGATTGATCGAAATTGGTGCCCCTGATGTCATCTTGAGAAATGAAAAGAGAATGCTTCAGGAATCTGTCGATGCATTGATTGACAATTCACATAGACCTTCTAAGGCTATGATGAATAACAAGCGATTACCATATCAATCATTA
>CAZKXP010000017.1:0-14479 GCA_964556955.1 uncultured Candidatus Saccharibacteria bacterium | reverse complement strand
TGGGGTGGAAGATGGGATTTGAACCCACAACCCTCGGTTCCACAAACCGATGCTCTAACCAATTGAGCTACATCCACCATATCGAAAAGTATTATACCCTATCCTATTCCATTTCTCTATATTGTATCTTTACTACCCTGTAGAATATAATGAATTGAAGCTTCGTTGCATAGGAAGGAACCAAAGTGGCTTAGGCAACCACTGGAGATATATGATTATTCTGGCGGGATAATCCCGAATCTTCTCCTTCCTGGGTTCTTTTCAGCTTCTCTCCTTAGTAACCTTGTTGGTTCTTTTTTCAGAGAAATCTGGAATCCAACAAGGTAACCAATAGTCTGAGATGGAGGTAAATTTTAGTGATAAAACCCTAAAAATCTTTTTAAGATATACCCCCATCTCAGTTTCATTAATAATCAATACTAGGACATTCACAAATATTCTCTGTGGAATATGTAGAATATTCTAAACCATTAGCAACGACCCTCTGACTATACTCATCCATATACAAAAAAGGACACTCATATCTCTCATTCTTTAAATTTTCTAAAATCAACAAAATATTACTACTATTAGAATACCCTAAAATATCCCCCCTAAGCACATAATCCCCCACAGCATAGTTTAGATTATCTACCCCCTTAACATGTACAGAAACCTTTGAAGAAACAGATATTACTACCCTATTGGACTCTATGTAGTATTGGGATATTACACCAGAGATTGGAGCTAGTATGGGAGCATTCTCTTTAACCTGTACCCCTATACCATTACTATTCTCTAAACAAAAAGGTACAACCCCATCAACAGAATACCTCATCAATGTACTATCTACAGGCATACTTAGTACTATATCTTGATTCTCTATACCACTAGCATCAGCCATCTTGGGTAGATATATGAAAGCAAATATAACCGCAGCAAAGAAAATTAATCCTAAACATACAAAAATCATAGTAGTACCCTTCATACTATTTTCCTTCTAAAAGATTTATTGGTATTAATCCCTTAAAGGTTAATACATTGTCTCCCAACACGATATTTTCTACATTAAAAGAAACATCTTCCCCATTCAATCTCTCATTAATATATTCGTCTAATGCATTCTCAATATAGTCTTGGATGGCTTGAGGTATACGAATATCACCCAATTTTGCATCATACAAATTTACAGAGACTTTTTTGTTTACAGTAGTATCAATATCTCCTGCTACATACAGAGGTATTGAATACTTACCATAGTCTACTAAAGTAGAGACCATCGCAAATTCTTCAGTAAATTTAATTTGTGTATTTTCTAAACTAACAAAAGCAATATTTGAGATATATTTATCTACTAAAGCTGAGGCCTGTTCACTTGTAAAACTAAGATCCATTGAAAGACTATCATCTACAACAGCACCACTTTTTACAGCATTCAGAGTAGTAGTTTCAAAAGCTTCGGTAAAAAGATCCGCATCACTATGAGAATATACTACATTCAGATCAACCTGTTTACTTAATCCTGATGTTATTTTTTTGTATACCCAGTATCCTCCACCAATTATTGAAACAAAAAGGAGGAAGAATATGAGGGAGGCTATTAGGCAACCATGTCCACTTTTCTCCTCTTTCATATTCTTTTCTATGACCATATCTAGGCAGTCAAATTTATCTCTTTTATATTATTTTACTGTAACAGATTTTGCAAGATTCCTAGGCTTATCAATATTATTCCCTAACTCTTTTGACAAGAAGTAAGATATTAATTGGAAAGGAACAATGTTTGAAATATTGGTAATCTCTCTAACTTGAGGAACTTCAAGAAAATAGTCAAAAACTTTCAATTTTGAGAATTTTTTATCTCCTACCCCAATTGTCATTGCCCCTCTTGCCTTAACCTGCTCCATACCAGAGATGAGATCTTTACTGTCTCCATCATCTGTAATTATCCCAAAGACTGGTGTACCTTTTGATATTAAAGCTATTACACCATGTTTAAGTTCTCCAGCCATGAATCCTTCAATATGTTTGTATGAGATTTCTTTGATTTTCAAAGCTCCCTCTAATGCAGTATACGCATTCTCTCCTTTGCCCAATACAAAAAGGTGTTCTTTCTTTGTGAGCTTTTTAACTAAAGCTTGTATGCAAATATATGTTTTAGGATTAAGGTATCTTTTGAGTGATTTAGAAAGCGCATTGATATTTTTTATACCACTTTTAAAAGAGCCTGCAATATCCTTCGCGAGTGTATATCCCCATGCACATTGTGCAGTAAAAACTTTGGTTGAAGCTACACATATCTCTGGGCCTGCATTGGTGTAATATGGGTAATCAGACATTCTAGATATTGTAGTTCCTAGCATATTTACAATACTAGCGATCTTGCATCCTTTCTTTTTTGCTAATTCCAAGACCTCTATGGTATCTGCTGTTTCTCCACTTTGGGATACTGCGATTATGATATCTTTCTTGTTTAACACAGGAAAATAGGATTTAAATTCATAGCTTCTAACATCTTGAGCATCGATATCGGCAATATTTCTGAGATAGTAGGCTATCTGTCCTGAGGCAAATCCAGCTGTTCCCGCTCCTATCACATATACCCTATGTGCCTTCTCTAGCGCCTCTCTGAGGAGTGTAAAGTCTTTATGGGTATACTGTGTGGCATACAAGATGGTATCCTGTTGTTCTACTATCTCCTTGATCATATAGTGATCATACTTTCCTTTATCAATGTTAGTATATGTATTTTTTAGTCTTATGACTTCTATTCTTTTCCTTTTGTTTGTTTGAATATTTTCAATATTTAACTTCTCATTATTTATTGATACAAAATCATAGTCATCGAGGAGTACGACTTTATTAGTGTATGGAGCGAAAGACAGAGAGTCAGAAGCAATATATATGTTTTTTTCATCAATTCCTAAAACCAAAGGAGAACCATTTCGTATCGCGAAAATACTGCCATCCGATCTCATAGCTGCAACAGTATTTCGGCCTTCGAGTAGTTTAAAAGCGGTTTTAAAGGCAGTATTGAAGTCTTTCACTACCTTGAGTTGTTCCTCTACTAGCTTAACTATGACCTCCGTGTCAGTGTCGCTATTGAATGTGTAACCCTTTTTTAGTAACTGCTTTTTTAAACTGTCAAAATTCTCTACAATACCATTCTGTACCAATGTGAATGAATTGTCAGAAGCGATATGTGGATGTGCATTTTTGATTGTGACTCCCCCGTGTGTAGCCCATCTTGTATGACCAATAGCTGTGGTAGACTGTGGTAAGTTTCTAAGATTCTTATTTTTTTTTATCTCTCCTGTAGTCTTGAATATTGATATTTTGTCGTTATCGTTTACGGCAATTCCCCATGAGTCATACCCTCTGTATTCTAATCTTTTAAGACCATCAAATACGAGATCATTTGCAATCTTCTTTCCTGTGTACCCAAAAACTCCGCACATAGTGGTGTTATTAAATTTAGGTTATTTTAATGGGAACACGGGTTACCTTTTGTGGTTTTGTTGTAACCTTGAGGCCTGTGTAGGCCTAGGAGTATCCGCTGATTATTCGATAGCTCCTACCTCGTTGTACATTCCTTGGATGCACCCAGTCGCTAAAAATATTATATATCCCTGAACAAATGATACATGAGAAGGACGCGAAGATTCAAGTCGACGCTTCGCTACTCGAATTATCCTTGTTGTATCAATGACTATATGGGGTGAATGGCATATTTAAGAAAATTATAATGTTTTAAACTGTTCATTTCTTCAGCCGGATGTATTAATATGGATTATGGAGATATTGAAAAGATCGACATTGTTATACATGCTCAAAAGTGAAAAAGTTCAATTACTAACAGTCTTTTCTCTAGCATTTCTTGTGCCATTTATATTTAAGCAGCCGCAGATTGTTATTGGCAGCTTGATAAATTTCCTGTTGATTCTTTGTGTTAGTAATTTCCCTCTTAGGAAAATTTTACCAATTGTTATTCTCCCCTCTTTTGCTACTTTATTAAATGGTGCCCTTTTTGGTACTTTTACGGTATATATAGTTTATTTGATACCAATAATTGCTGTTTCTAATGCTATCTTTATGTTGAGTTTTAAATATATAAGAATTGATTTTTTAAAAGTTTTTATAGCAGCACTTCTTAAGACTTCATTTCTTTTCTCTTTAGCATATCTTCTTTTTTCTTGGGGTATTCTACCAGAAATATTTTTAACAACAATGGGGGTAGTACAGTTCTTCACAGCATTAATTGGTGGTGTTTTAGCTCAAATTCTGCTTAATGGAATAAAAAGAAAGTAATATCATTATAGTATTGTGAAATTATATTAAAATCTCAAATAGTCCTTGTTAAATCACCGTTTTCCTGGAAGCGAAGCGTCGACTTGTGACTGGGCTTTTTTCTGTGTATATTTTATTATGGAATTTAAAGCGGGAGAAAAGTATTTGTGTATGTTAGCGCCATCTTTTGTTTCAGAATTTAATTATCCTGATGTTATATATCGTCTTCGTGCATTAGGTTTTGATGAGGTGGTAGAGCTTACCTTCGGTGCTAAGATGGTAAATATTGCATATTATGAAATTCTAAAAGAATCTGTAGCCAAGGGAGAAAAGAAAACCTGGATTGCTTCTCCTTGCCCTACTCTTGTGAATATTATACGAGCAAAATTTCCTGAATTAGTTAATAATCTTGTACCTGTACATTCTCCAATGGGGGCTATGGCATTGATATGTAAAAAATACTTTCCAGAATATAAGAGGGTTTTTGTCGGACCATGTGTTACGAAAAAGATGGAGGCTCAAGAGTTGGGGAATATTGACGAGGTTATCACTTTTAAAGAATTAAATCTCTTATTTGAAGAAAAACATATTCCCGAAAAAATCACAGAATCAAAATATTGTCAGACTTTTGAAAAATTCTACAATGACTATACTAAGATTTACCCTATATCAGGAGGATTATCTTCAACTCTTCATTACAAATATATTCTAGAAGATAAGGATATATTGGTAATGGAGGGTGTAGAGAATATTATGAAAGTACTTTCTGAATTTAAGGATGGTATGTACAAAAATTACAAATTTTTGGATATTTTGACTTGTGAGGGAGGTTGTATTAATGGACCAGGTATGATTGGTGAAAGAAGCTTAAAGGAAAGAAGAAAAAGAGTCTTAAATTATAGGGATTATGCTAGGCAGTGTGAACAAGATTTAGGGAGAACGGGTAAAAAACTTTTGGTAAAGGATATAAATTTTAGAAGAAATTACTAATGAATGAATATATGCGGTTAGCAGTGGAAGAAGCAAGGTATGGAATTAAAAAAGGTCATGGTGGACCATTTGGGTGTGTTATTGTTAAAGATGACAAGGTTCTAGCGAAGGCTCACAACGAGGTGGTGAGGAGGAATGATGCTACTAATCATGCGGAGATTAGGGCTATACAGATAGCTTCCAAAAGGCTGAGGAATTTCAATCTATCAGGGTGCGAACTTTATGTTACAGGTAAGCCATGCCCTATGTGTCGTGCTGCTATTATGTGGGCTAAAATATCTAAGGTATATTACGGTTGTGATTATGCAGATGCACATGATATTGGTTTTAATGAGGAGACGGGTAATGGTGGGGAATATATGGAGATACAAATAGAGAAAGATGCCTGTTTAGATGTGTATCATGAATATATGAATACATCTCATACTAACTACTAATTTGTTATTAATAATATATGAAAGCTGTAATAGCTACCGCTGGTTACTCTACCCGTTTTCTGCCTGTTTGTAAGAGTGTTCCTAAATCGATGTTGCCTATACAAGAAGTTCCAATTATTCATGAAATTGTAAAGGAATGTATAGATGCTGGAATTACAGATGTGATATTAGTAACTAGTTTCGGAAACTATCCTGTTGAAGATTATTTTGATAATCGTCCAGATCTAGAAACTTTTTTAAAAGAAACGGGGAAGGAAGAGAGGTATGAAAGGTTTAAAGAGGTATTTGCGAAAGTAAATATTACGGTCGTTAGACAGAATAAAGCATTGCCATATGGAAATGGTTCTCCAGTACTGGCTGCAAAACCATGGTTGAATCAAGGGGAACCCTTCGTTTTTATCTTCAGTGATGATCTTGTATTGTCTGAAGTGTCTGCGGTTAAACAATTAGTAGATGAATATGAGCAGAGGAGGCTTTCGGATGTTAATATCGGTGGGGTTGTTGCAGCTCAAGAGGTAGATGCAAAAGAGATACATAAATATGGCGCAGTATCTTTTAGAAATGAAGATCAGAGAATTGTTGAGACGATTATTGAGAAACCGGTGGATAATCCTCCTTCTCTGCTTGCAACATATGGTAGATATTTGGTTGATTACAGTATTTTTGAGTATTTGAATATGGATAATATACAAGATGGTGAGTTATATTTCCCCGTTGCTTTGGACAAGCTTTGCAAGGTGAAAAATGTGTATTGTAAGGCTGTTGATGGAGAATGGTTAACTACTGGAGATCCATTGAACTATCTACAAGCACAGATAAAATATGCTATGCGGAGAGAGGACTATCGAGAAGAGCTTAGAAGATTCTTGGATACTCTTTAACCTTTGACATACAGTTTTGCATCTACAACAATAGCTCTGGTCTCCGTAATAATCACAGGATTCATATCCATAGATATAATTTCCGGATAGGATATTAATAATTTCTCAATTTGAACTATTAAATTAATGATTTTTTCTTTCGCTAATACCGGTTTCCCTCTGTATCCATTTATTATCATTGCTATTTTTGTCTCATCAAGTATCTGTCTGATTTTTTCATCATATTCTGGAATCAGGATGTGTTTAATATCTTTGTAAACTTCGGTGTATATTCCTCCTTGCCCTATTGCTAAAAGATGTCCAAAACCTTTTCCTTCCTTTTCATATATTTTTGAGTTTCCTTCTCTATTTGCGCCTATGAAAAATTCAACATTGCCATCGATCATTTCTTGGATTAAGATCTTTGGAGAAGATTTTCCTGTCAATCTTGAAAGATTCTCTTTTAATTCAATAAATTTCTCTTCTAATTCTGATATTGTGCGGATATCCAGATACACACCTTTGAAATCTGTTTTATGTGCTAAGTCCTGTGCTGTAGCTTTGATAACGACTGGAAAATGCGTGGCGGCAAAATCAATTGCGGAAGCCAAACTCTCCGTGACGATCTCATTAGGCGTGTCAATTTTAAATTCGTGAAGCATGGATATAGCCAAATCGTCCGGTAAAACGCTTATATTCTCTTCGGTACAATATTGTGCTAACTTTTTCTTGTATTTTTGTCTTTTCCTGTAATCCTTGCAATCTACTATCTTCGTTCTATCTTTGTCCTGTTCAAATTTTGCAAGTTTGGCAATTAGGTGAGTAGCTTCCTGTAGATCATTGAAAGAGGGCGTGTCTCCAGAATCTAGAATTCTGAATCCCGCTCTGATATCTTTCCCCCCTAGAAAACAGGAAAATATCGGTTTAGAGGTTGTTTTGCTAATTTCTACAATCTTCTGTGCTGTCCCTTCGATGTCTGTGATTAATTGTGGTGTAAGTATAACAAGAAGTGCGTCTAGGTCTTTCTCTTCAAGAACGGCCTCTATTGTTTGTGTGTATCTATCACTTCTAGCATCTCCAAGGATGTCTATTGGATTTTTAATATTCGATTCTTTTGGCAGTATTTTCATTAACTTTTGTTTTGTCTTCTCCCCTATCTCGATCAAAGAGAGTCCTTCTTTTTCTAAGGCATCAGTTGCCAATATTCCGGGTCCTCCGGCATTTGTAATTATTGCCATATTCGTTCCTTTAGGTATTGTTGTTTGATTTATGAGCGTAATTAATTTGAAAAGTTCTTCAGAATTCTCTGCGAGTATGATATTACCCTTCTTTACAGCGGCTATAGTAGTGTCGTATGAAGAAGCGAGTGCTCCTGTATGGGAAGATATTGCTTGTTTAGCCTTTTCAGAGCTTCCGGGGGCTATTAAGAGGATCGGTTTTTTTGCTTTTTGTGCGAGAGTTACAAATTCTTTACCATCTGCAAACTCTTCAAGATATAGCGCGAGTGCTTTTATATCTTTGTCAAAAAGTACAGATTGTATTAATTCGTTCTCATGTATATCGGCTTTGTTACCAAGTGATACTATATGTGAGAAACCCATACCATTTTCACAAGCCATATCTAGTATTGCAGTACAAAATGCTCCAGATTGAGAGATGAAAGCGATGTCTCCATCTCCGGGATTTTTTCTAGCAAATGAGAGATTGATATGTGCTTTGTTGTTTATGAATCCAAGACAGTTTGGTCCAAGTAGACGGATTTTAGCTTTTTCTAATTTTTCAGTTATACGTTCTTCTAGTAGTTTCCCTTCTTCTCCGGTTTCTTTGAATCCTGCAGTAATGATTACAACGCTTTTGATTCTTTTCTGTATACATTGATCTATCACAGATTCGACAAATTGATATGGGATTGCTATACATACAAGGTCTATTTTTTCTTTCACATCCAATATTGTTGCATATGTTTCTCTCCCAAGTATCTCTGTATATTTAGGATTTATGGGATAGATTTTCCCATTGTATCCTCCCTCGATGAGGTTTTTTAATATTACAGATGCTATCTTTTCTGAATCTTGTGAGGCTCCTACTATTGCTACTGATTGTGGAGCGAAGGTTTTGTTTATCATTTTTTAAATTCATTAAGTAAATTTTGTATGTCGTAATGTCTTACTTCGTCTACCAATTCTGTCTCCGTCATTTTTCGATTTTCTAGTGATTCGTAGAATGTTTTAATATTGTTGTTTGTATATATTATACCAGTTGCTATATTGTTGTCTGTTATTTTTGCTACTGTTCTTGCTTCTTCCAATGTTCTATTTTGCATCTCTATCTTTTTTATCCTTTGTGAATACCATTGTGGGGTACATTCTCTGTTGTATGTTGGGCATCCTTGCAATATTTCGACTATGCTACATCCTTTGTTTTGGATAGCAGATTTAATTATTTCAGCTAACTGTATTACATCACCAGAATATGCTCTTGCATAGAAAGAGGGATCAGCACTTAAGATAATGTCTGAAGTGTCAAGAGATCTTTCAGGTTTACTGTCAGGTAGTCCATACATGGGCTTGTTTTCATCTGTTGTGATCGTAGCTTGTCCTGTGGTGAGTGCAAAGTTCTGATTGTTATGTATCAGAATTGTTATGTTGTAGTTAGATTTAATGGCATGTATCAGATGATCTAAACCTTCATGGAAGCATGCTCCATCCCCTATGTCTGCTATGATTGTGAATCTTCTGTTTGCTAAGTGCGCTCCTGCCGCCAATGGTATTGATCTGCCATGTAGTCCTTTGAACGCATAGGTGTTAATTTTATCAGCACCATTACCATTACAACCAATATCAAAGGTTATATATACTTGTGATGGTTTTAGGTTTAACTGTGCAAAGGCATTTTTCAAAGCCACATGTATTCCGAAATTCCCACATCCTGGACACCATGTTGGTTTTAAATTTTTGTTATAGTTTTCTTCCATTATGTTTGTATTTCTAATATATCTTCTAAAAAGAATGGTCTTCCATCAAATTTCAGTAATGTTTCTTTAAAATGATAGCCTGTATTTTGAGTTATGATTTTACCTAGCTCTCCTGTTTGGTTATTTTCAACTAGAATCAATCGTTTTCCTTGTGAGACTAGGTTAAGTAGTAGGTCTTTTTTTAATGGGAAGATATATTCGTAATGGAGATATGCTATGTTTTTACCCTCTTGTATGGCGTCTAGGATGGTATTTTTTACACTTCCTGATCCAACAAGGATGGTATTTGCAGATAGATCTCCATAGAGAGTGGGTTCTGGTAATTCAGAATATAATTCATCTAGTTTTTTCATTCGCTTAGATGACATTTTAGATATTTCTTCACTTCTTTCAGTACTTTCTCCAATTTCGTTATGTTCATCACTATTACAAAGATATGGTTGTGTTTCAAAATCAGGCTTCCATCTCGGAGATATCCCGCTTTCAGTTACTTTGTATCTTATATCGGTTTGGTTGAAATTTTGTACGATCTCCTGATCTTTGGGAAGTTCCTGGATGGAGAAGAGAGATTCGGAGAGATGTTTTTCTGTGAGTAGGATTACAGGGAGTTGATATCTCTCTGCAATATTGAAAGATTCTTGTATTAGTCGATATGCGGAGGGGATATCACTTGCGAATAGAACGGCCTTGGGGAATTCTCCATGTCCAGCGTTGACAGCAGTATGTATATCTCCCGATCCTGTCCATGTTGGTACCCCAGTGCCTGGGCCAATTCTTTGGGCTAGCACTATGACAAGTGGTGTTTCGGCCATTCCTGCACACGAGATAGTTTCTTGCATTAGGTCAAAACCTCCACCTGAAGTAGCAGTAAATGCTCTTGTACCCATGGCCATGCTTCCCATGACCATCTGTATTGCTGTTATTTCACTCTCAGCTTGTTTTACTAATATTTTTGTCTCTTGATATGTATCTCCTAAAAATTTGAATATTGATGTAGCAGGTGTCATTGGATATCCATAGTATGCGCGAACTCCACAAGCTATGGCTCCAAGGGCTATGGCATCATTACCTGTCATTATCATGTTTTTACTATTGTTCTCACAGTTTTGTGGCATGTATTCTACTTGGGAGTATTCCTGGTTGTATTCTGTGCTTTGGTATCCCAAAGATGAACAAAGGAGATTTTTTTCAACAAGTTCCTGCCCTTTTGATTGAAAGGTATTTTTAAGAACTTCTTGTAGTTGCCCTTCTTGCAATCCAAGTATTTTCCAAAGGAACCCTAGAAGTATGACATTCTCCATGATAACATCACCTCCATTTTCTTGTGCGATTTTTTTTGTATTTAAGAATATTGTTTTTATGCTCTTTTCCTTTATCAATAGAGCTTGCTCTGGTGTGAATGTTGTTGGATCATCATATATCAAGAGACCATTATTTTTAATTGATGAAATGTATTCATTGATACAGTCTAGATCTAAGATTGTGAGAACATCACAACTTTTTGATGGGGAGTTAATTGGATTATCTGAGAAATCTATCTGGTATGAAGCTACTCCCCCCTTGATTAATGATGGGTATTCTCTGTATGAAAATGTATTGTATCCAGCTAAACGAAGGGATTTGCTAAGAAGTAGGCCAAAAGTATTAATTCCTTGGCCAGACTCTCCCCCTAATTTTATGGTATATCTTTTCCCCATTACTTTTGGAATACATCTCTGTTTTAAAGAGAACCTTCTCCGTTGAATATTGTGTAGTTAAATATTGGGCTCTCCCATTGTTTCTTAGGTATTAATACGGATTTCCCTCTGTATGTACCATTACAATTGGCAGCAGCTTGTACATTTATCATTTTTAGATCTTGTGTACAACTTTCTGGATTATTGAGTTGATATGCTATTCCAATGGTTCCACCGATGGCTGTTATCTTTACCTCATCTAAGAGATAGTCGCCCATGGTTTCCTTGAGATTGAGATCTATTTGTCCAGAGTTATCGTCTCTGAAATAAACCCAGTTTACACCATCGCTACTGCTATCCAAAAAATTGGAATTGTTACATCCTGTACCTGATGAAAAACAGTAATGTAAAACATCTGCTTCATCATATGGCTTGTATGATGTAGCAAGTCCATTTACATAGTCTTTGCCATATACTTTGGTTATGCTAAATCCTGCAGTAGAATCTCCTCTCACAACGGCTTTTAGTACTGTACTACAATCATCTCCCAAAGTCATACCTTTCAATGGTAGGGCCATCATCTGCCCAGGTCTTACTTCAAAGTATGTGTTTAAGTCTCCCTCTGAGAGAGCAAGAACATACGAATTCCCTGCACTCGAGAGTGGGCATATATCCAAAGAAGATAATCCTGCGCTTATACCAATAGCTTCAAGTAGATCACTGATTTGCGTTCTATCAATATCTTCCGTTAATGATATCCCTGTCGCAATTGTTTGAGTATCAGAGGCATCCTCTGCTGCTGCGATTACATCGTTAATGGAGGCATCTGTTAGATAGTCGAGTATGAGATCTGATATCTCCAATGCTTCTGCTGAGGCTCTTTCATCTAAGGAAAGAGTCTTATCTTTGGCAATACGAGAGTAAATGGAGATCGCCAATATTGAAGATACTACCAGTACAACCATAGCGATGGCTAATGCTTGTGCGGGGTATTTGTTATTTTTCATATCTTTATTATATATAAATTTAGTAAGATTTAAATCCTATCTCTTGTCTTTGTACAACTGCTTGTTGGCCAAAGTATAATGTAGATATTGATGTATATCTGTTGTCGTATGTTACAACTAAAGTCGGATTTGTTTGGGTAAATAGCTTCATGCTTCTTTCTATAGATATTGCTTGAGAGTTATCTGTAATGTTTGAACCAAATGCGACAAGTCCTCCAAGTATCTCAATGCCATCTCTTGGGGAGAGGAATTGATCGACTGTATCTAGGATTATTTTGTTTTCAGCGATAAAGAAGCCCTCAAGGTAATCGTATCCTACCTGTAACCCAGAGGATTGATAATCTCCAGCTCCAATATGGATATCATTTTTAGCTAAGAATATGCAGCCTGAAAAGTTGCCATCGCTTTCTATATTGGGCTCTATGTATATATCTCTATTTGAAACTATTAACGCAGGTTGGTCGCAGGTATATTCTGATGGGATATATACATCTTCTTCACTCGATTCTGATATGTAGAAACAGCTTGTATCTCCTGTACAGTCCGTTGATACAGAGGTTGTAATTTGATTAAATTGTGTAGAATTATTTTTGTAATCATCAAGTCCATCCATTAAAGTATAGAACCAGTAATTTTTGCTATTGTTTGAATCGTACATAGCTAGTGAACGTATGGCTCCGGAATCAGAATGTATTAAATTTGAAATATTTAAGTTTCGAGTACTTAACAGCTCTGTTCCGAGATCAATACTTTCCTTGGTCATTTCGGTTTTAGTATTAAATACTCCATCTAGGGAATCTACGGCGGAGACATTCTTGGCACCTGTTGTAATATTGCCGCGGGAGTATACAGTACCACCTCGAGTTGCAAACCAAGGGTCTAGATCAATCTCTTCTGTGACGCTGTTGGTATTACAGGCGAGATCGTATGCAGTAACATATATGTCTATTTTTCCATCTTCGTTATTTCCAATATTCAAGAGATCAGTTTCCCCTGTGCTGTCTTCAAATATCCATGCATTTGTGTCATTGTAAATTCCAATTTCTTCACTATCTGGTATTGAGTTCAAGGTGATATATCCTTTGTTTGTGGTATATGCTGTTGGGAGAAGTAAACTTACTAGATCTATCTGTGTTCCACCTCTTCTGTATCCGTTCATTACTACCCTATCTATACTACTGACGGTATCAGAAACGCCCCAAGTTAATTCTGTGTTAGTGGGGTTTTGTACTTGTTGTTGGATATCGTCTACAGTGGGATTTTCAAAATCAAATCCCCAATTAAAGAGTTTTGGCATATAGCTTAAATCTATCTGATTAGCATTAATCATAAAGGTATCAAGGGTTTGACCATATATATTGTACATACCAGAGAGATTTTCTTCGTTTGGTAGGAATTCTAATTTGTAATCAAAGGTTACTTCGTCTCCCTTGTCTATTGATACATCATATACCCTTATGATATCTTCACCATTAGCCCGGATGTATTCTCCTGAGAGTAATACCCAATTCTGATTTGTGTTAGTAGTATATATTGTCCCATCTTCATATATCATAATACCTAAATCAGAGATATCTGATTCGGACGATATTTCTCCTAGGGTTGTAGCTTCAGTAGTACATTGACCACCTGAGTATGTAGTATTGTCTGGACAACATATGGATGTTGCAGCTAGATAGTAACCTGTCTCACAACGATTAGGGCTTGGTGTGGTATATCGCACTATGACAATACCAGAACCACCAACCCCGCCAACCGATGCATTACCACCACCACCTCCTCCACCAGTGTTTGGTGTACCAGAGCCACCAGCACCAGCATTGGCGCCATTTCCACCGCCACACATACCGTAGCCAGGATCTGAGCTAGGAGAAGATATAGAACCACCACCACCGCCTCCATAACATACGGATGTCCCCGAGATATCGCTAGAAACACCAGGGCCACCATCTCCGCCATTGTAACTTGCACCACTGATTCCTATGCCACCAGCCCCTCCTCCTCCTCCTCCTGTTGTATTTGCTGCATTGGTATCATATCCTGCCCCACCGTTATTTCCACCCCCAGATTTCCCTCCAACTCCATGGAACTGTCCTCCCTCTCCACCAGAAGCTACCATTAAAGTACCAAAGCTAGAAATACCTCCAGTTTCTCCAACCTTCCCAACATTAGGATTACCACTAGTCAACCCTCCAGCTCCAACCGTTATTGCTGTACTTCCAGAAATATTTACACCCGATTGAGTGATTACTTGGCCACCTCCACCTCC